>JADEXV010000131.1 GCA_015206945.1 Nostocales cyanobacterium LEGE 12452
CGACAATATCTTTGATGGATGGATACTGAGGTTGCCAGCCTAAGATTGTTCTGGCTTTCTCGCTGGTGCCAATGAGAACTGGGGGATCGCCAGGACGGCGATCGCGTTCTTCTACTGGTATCGAAGTTCCTGTCACCTCTTCGACTGCGGCAATGACTTCTCTGACGGAGAAACCGCTGCCATTGCTCAAATTAAAAACTTCGCTATCGCCACCTTTTAATAAATATTCCAATCCCAAAATATGGGCATCTGCTAAGTCGTTAACGTGAATATAATCGCGAATACACGTACCATCGGGTGTAGGGTAATCAGTGCCGAAAATTGAGATGGATTCTCGTTTGCCTAAAGCTGTCATTAGCACCAAGGGAATTAAATGGGTTTCTGGGTTGTGATCCTCGCC
Source organism: Nostocales cyanobacterium LEGE 12452 (assembly GCA_015206945.1). GTDB lineage: Bacteria > Cyanobacteriota > Cyanobacteriia > Cyanobacteriales > Nostocaceae > Nostoc. Next base: position 401 of record JADEXV010000131.1, read on the forward strand.
CAGTAAGCCATCGGGATTAGCACCAGCAGCATTGAAGTAGCGAAAACGCACTGATTGCAAACCGTAAGCGACATCAAAATCAGAGAGAATCCTTTCTACCATCAGCTTTGTAGCGCCATAGGGATTAATCGGATTTTGGGGATGGTTTTCTGGAATGGGCACGAATTCTGGTACCCCGTAGGTGGCACAGGTAGAAGAAAAGACAAATTTCTTTACAGATGCTGTCAGCATCGCTTCTAACAGGGTCAAAGTACCAAGGACGTTATTGCGGTAATATTTGGCCGGATCGCTCACCGATTCTCCTACGTAGGCATAAGCAGAGAAGTGCATCACCGCGGCAATATCGTGGGTTTTAAATACATGATCGAGCAAGGCGCGATCGCTTGTGTCCCCAATTATCAGTTCTACCTGTAAAACCTTTTCTACTAGATCGCGATGTCCATAGACCAGATTATCAAGTATGACAACGCCATAACCCGCTTTCTTCAAAGCAAGCACTGTATGAGAACCAATATATCCAGCTCCCCCCGTTACCAGAATAGTAGGCTTTCCAGGCGACATAGTTTTTCCTTTTGAGTAGATTACTTAATTAATTTAGTTTACCGGTATGAGATTACTCTTCTGGAAAATTATAAATAATAGACGCAGTGTCAAAAAATTGCACTAAAATCACTACGACGGTAGTCATTGGGTGTGAGGTTTGAGAAATTTTAAGTCAAACAGTACGATTACAATTTGACAATAAAATAAATCCATTTCCCGAAACCTCTAGGTTGAGCCTTACGGGTGACGCTTCTAACGTCGCTATCAGTAAGAAGTTGCCAGTTGTTTTATGCAGGGAAATCATGCATGGCAGTCCTTTCTGGGTGCAACCCCGATCAAAACGGACTGCCTCTCCTAACGGAGACGCTACGCAAACACCACCACACTGGCTCACTGCACCAGCAAATTTGAGAGTTAGTCTATGTTTCTATTGTTAAGCCGGGTACTGCTGTGGCTGCTGATTGGCACTATCGTATATTCTCTGTTCCAGCGATTTTATCCTTCTGGAAGTTTTGTCGGGCGATTAATCTTAGTCGTTATCTTGGTAATCGTAGCCCTATCATTTCTTAACCCCAATGAACCTGCTGTGGCGTCGTTGTGGAGGATGCTATCTTTTCCACTCAAGCCTCTAGGAGCCTCTGTTTTACTGATGATTCTTGCCGCTCAGAAAATCAAAGGAGGTGGAATAGAGAAACCAGGAGGATACTTGATCGGTTGGGCACTGACGATTTTGCTGTTGGCAAGTACACCAGCAGTCGCCTATTTCCTTTATAGAGCGCCTCTAGCAATGACGGGTGAAACATCTGTCGCAACTGCTACAACATCTGGAACACTGGTGGCATTAGGGCAACCCACCACAGCGAACATCTCAGATGTAACCGGGGATAGCATTCTTTCTTATAATTTGAGAGTGCCTCCCTATTTATTACAAGGAAATCCTCAAGATATTCGCACACGCGGTTTACGACTTGAAGACTTTGTACCGGATTCACAAACGTTGCAATTGACAACAAGAACTTGGGAAAGTTATCTCCTTGAAGTTTACAGGTTCTTGCGTGTTCAGCGGTAATCAGGCAAGAGAACTTACTGGGTTCGTAGTAAGCGCTTGAGCGCTTAATTCAAGGACTAAAGTCCTTACTACGAACTTATTTCTTCATTAAAGTTGCTGTGGTGGACTACTAGTACCAAACGGCAATAACTATCCAGTTAAAAGAGATAACAAAAGCTGAATTTATAACCAGCGATATTCCCTCTTCATAGCTGCCTTCTTGGACTAGCAGTTAATCTAGATGATAAAGTTGCACAATTGCTTTAATGGCAAAATCTCGACGAATCGCTAAACTCAGTGCTTACTTACGACCCCATTGGCGGGAAGCCTCCTTGGGCATTCTCGCTTTGTTGTCTGTCAATGCACTGGGTGTTTATATTCCTTGGTTGATTCGTGCTGGTGTTGACAAACTCTCAACAACCTTCAGCTGGAACCAAATACTACATTACGTCGTAGTCATTGTCTTACTCAGTTCGGCGATGTGGCTAATGCGGATGGCATCACGCATTTGGCTATTTGGGGTGGGACGTCAGGTGGAATTTGACCTGAAACAACGGATTTTTGAACACTTACTGAAACTGGAGCCTGGTTATTTTGCCAGTAATACTGCTGGCGATTTGATTAGTCGGGCTACCAGTGATGTAGACAATATCAAGCGGTTATTAGGTTTTGCGGTCTTGAGTTTGGCAAATACGATGTTTGCCTACGCCCTGACACTGCCAGTAATGCTGGCAATTAGTGTGGATCTCACCCTAGCCGCCCTAGCAGTGTATCCTTTTATGCTCTTGTTGGTGAGTTTATTTAGCGATCGCTTACGCAAACAACAAGCAGCAGTCCAAGAGCAACTCTCTGACATCAGCGAACTCATCCAGGAAGATATCAGTGGCATTGCCTTAATTAAAATCTATGCTCAAGAAGCAAACGAGCGTCGAGCTTTTGCCAAGAAAAATCAGCAGCTATTGACTGCTAACCTGGAATTGGCAAAAATCCGCAATACACTGTTTCCGCTAATTGGTGGGCTAGCTAATATCAGTTCACTGGTAATCATCTGGCTGGGAGCGGCACGGATGTCTGCTGGTACGCTTCAGGTTGGCGATTTTTTAGCATTGTTAATTTATGTAGAGCGTCTAGTTTTCCCCACTGCCCTTTTAGGATTTACAATTACCGCCTACCAACGCGGTGAAGTTAGTATCGATAGGCTTGAAGCTATTCTCTCTGTCACACCAAAAATTAAAGATGAAGCTGATGCCATACATCTGCCAGTGGCTGAACTTAAAGGGGAAGTGACAGCGAAAAATCTTACCTACAGTTACCCTGGTTCGACTACTCCAGCTTTAACAGATGTTAACTTTACCATTGCTCCTGGAGAAACTGTTGCGATTGTTGGGGCAATTGGTTCGGGAAAATCTACTTTGGCCAATGCTTTACCACGCTTGTTGGATATTGAATCAGGACAATTGTTTTTAGATGGGGTAGATATTACTAAGATTGCTTTGACAGATTTACGAGGTGCGATCGCCTACGTTCCTCAAGATAGCTTTCTATTTAGCACTACAATCAAAAATAATATTCGCTACGGCGATCCAGTTAGCGAACAACAGCACGTAGAATCTGTCGCTAAACTTGCCCAAATTGAATCAGAAATTCAGAATTTTCCCCAGCAATATGAAACTATCGTTGGCGAACGCGGTATTAATCTTTCTGGCGGTCAACGGCAACGTACTGCTTTAGCTCGTGCAATGTTGGTCAATGCTCCAGTGTTAATTTTGGATGACGCTCTCTCTAGCGTGGATAATCAAACAGCTACGAAAATCCTCAAAAATCTCTCCAGTGGTACTGAACGTAAAACAGTAATTTTTATTACGCACCAATTATCAGCGGCGGCGGCTGCTGACCGAATTTTTGTCATGGAAAAGGGGAAAATTGTGCAGGTCGGAAATCACTTAGAACTTTTACAACAACAGGGCTTGTACAGAACTTTGTGGAGCCAACATCAAGTTGAAGAATTACTGCGGTGAAGGAGGCAGGAGGCAGGTGGTCACTGAGCGTAGTCGTTGGCGCAGCCTAAGAAGAGAAGTGAGGCAGTGTTTCGACTACGCTCAACAACCAGGCAGAAGGCAGAAGGAAAGAATTATGATTGAGTTAGGGACTGGGGATTGGGAAGATTGGAATGGGGATTCAGACCCCAACCAACTTCTTCCCCAGACCCAGTAACCAGTCCCAGAGCGCCCACTACTCACCTTCAAGCTTGGCTAAAATTGGGGAATCCTGGGCGCGACCCGTTGAAGAAAAATTCAGAAATTCCGACTTTACTGAAGGATTGTAAATAGGTCTAGCAAAATAATTGCATTTGTCATAACTTTATAGTTATAGAACTATTGATTTGATCGCCTCATCACTCATGGTTAACACCCTACCCAAGCCAGAAATCAAAAACCCCAGCAAAGAAACTGTACTCACCCCGCGGTTTTACACTACAGATTTTGAAACCGCAGCCAAGCTGGATTTGTCTGCCCAGGAAACGGAGTTGCAGGCGATGTTGACAGAAATGCGGACAGACTACAACCGCCACCATTTTGTTCGCGATGAAGCGTTTGAGCAGTCTTGGGAACACATTGACGGTGAAGCCAGGCAAGCGTTTATAGAGTATTTGGAACGCTCTTGCATTTCTGAGTTTTCCGGCTTCTTGCTATTCAAGGAATTATCCCGCAAGCTAAAAAATCGCAGTCCACTGCTAGCGGAAATATTTCAAATGATGGCGCGTGATGAAGCCCGCCATGCTGGATTTCTCAACAAAGCCATGGCCGATTTTAAACTCTCCCTTGATTTAGGCAATGTTACCAAAACCCGCACTTATACATTTTTCCCGATTGAATGGGTACTTTACACCGTTTACCTCTCAGAAAAAATCGGCTACTGGCGTTACATTATTATTTTCAGGCATCTAGAAAAGCACCCAGAAAATCAATTTTACCCGATATTCCGCTACTTTGAGAGTTGGTGTCAGGATGAAAACCGCCACGGGGACATATTCAAAGCATTATTGCGTTCTCAACCCCAACTCTGGAACACCTGGAAATCTAGGCTGTGGAGTCGCTTTTTCTTGCTATCAGTATTTGCTACTCACACCCTGACAGTTCATGAGCGTTCTGGGTTCTACAAATCATTGGGACTTGATGCCACAGAATTTGATATCCAAGTTGTTCGCAACACCAATGAAACCGCAGGACGGGCTTTTCCTGTAATGCTGAATACCGAACATCCCAAGTTTTTCCCACGTCTACAACGCTGTGCAGGTTACAACTTGAAAATTGCAGAAATTGAAGGCAGTTATAACCCGAAATTAGTGAAGCTAATTCGCAAACTACCTTTGATTGCAGCAATTGTTTGGAATCTGCTGTTAATTTACCTCATCAAACCAATTGATACTGAAGCCCTGCGGGGAACGGTTCGTTAGCTATTTATTAGACATCTGCTGGTGAAATTAATTATGCGTTATTCAGAACACATAATTAATTTCACTAGATGTTAATTCTTGAGTATTTGGTAGCTGAATGATCACAAAAGTAGACTAAAGTCTATACCGTTCAGTTAAGAAAATTGTAGGTTGAGTATAACTTTAATGAAACCCAACAAAGTCAAGGGAGTGTTGGGTTTCGTTCCTCAATCCAACCTACGTAGAAGTTTAGTTTTAGCCTGAACTGAACTTTATTGATATACAAGTATATCAATAAAATAGTTATATTTTTGTATAGAAGATACTGCAATGCAATAGATAAGAGGTTACTAATTAATATAGAAAATGTAGGAATTGAGAGATGAGCGACATAAAAAGACAAGCCGCTTTGCCTTTAACCACATGGAAGCAGCCCCACATAGGGACATCAAATTTTACAAATCCATCGCTTGTCTCATCCAATATTCCCACATTGGCCAATCCAACACGCGGTTTTGGTTTACCAACAAATAATAATACTGCGCTCAATGGCGACCTTCAAGAAGCCCCGTTTGCTAACGAGCAATTATTAGAACCAGAAGCTATAAAAGAAAAACCTCTTGTTCACGACATTAGTCGGATATCTTTGCGTCGTCCACAGCCGCAACTTATAGGTAGCCAGCCAAAAGACCAGTATGAGCAGTCAGCTGGCCAGATTATGCTTCTACCTAGACCTAAGTCAAATATAAATATCGGTGCAATCGATTCACATATAGTACAACGAGAATGTGCAGATTGTGAGCAAGAAAAAGAGGAAGTAGAAACCGAGTTTTCGCTACAACGCGCTAGCGATCGCAGCGTTCAAACCCAAGACAATATTGAGAGTCAGTTAAGCAATAGTAAGGGTGGAGGAAGCCCGTTATCTCCCGAAGTGCGAGACTTTATGGAACCACGCTTTGGTAGTAAATTCGACAATGTGCGAGTACATACTGACTCCAATGCTACGCAGATGAATAAGTCATTGGGAGCGCAGGCCTTTACTCATGGTAGTGATGTTTACTTTAGCGCCGAGAAATCACCTGGTAATAACGAGTTGACAGCCCATGAGTTAACCCATGTAGTACAGCAGACAGGCAAAGTGCAGAAACAAAGCGATACATCTACAGCACCAGCCCCTGTTGAACAGACATCTAGTGGTATGCCGCCCAAAAAAGGGACAACTAAAATTGACAAAAAGAGTGCCACAATTACTGCTTCAGGAAAAAATATTACCGAAGCAATTACAAACTTAACATCACAAGGGAAGGGCGAAGCAGGGAGTGTTACTTGTGCCCCCGAAAAAGATGTCAAAACTTACCAAGCAGAAGATAAATCCGATGAAATTGTTTACGAGGCAGATGTCTTAGTAACAGAAACTAAGGCAATGCCCGTCTGGACAGAACTCGACCAACAGTGCGAACCTGTTAAAAAAGAATGGGCAAGGTTTTATAGCGCTCTTGATACACACGAGAATGGGCACATTAGTATTGACGAGAAGGCTTTTAAAGATTTACACAAAAAACTTCTTGGCAAAACAACCTCAGCATCTGACAAGATTTTTAACGATACTTACGCCCAAGCGAATACTGATAACAATGCCTACGACACCACAACGAAACACGGACTCACTCAAGGTACAGGAGTAACTCCGGTACAGTGCGGCCCAGAAAAAGTTTCTCAAAGTGGAAATGAATCGGATGCAAAGGTAGAGGTTCAAACTCAACAATAAAGGCGAAAACACCATAACGCAAACCTGCTAATAATCTTCGCGTTTAGATTGTTTGGAATCAAATTGAGAAATTACAAAAAGAACTCCGAACCATACGGAAGCCACTTCGCTTGACTACAGTGCAAGATGTGTCAACGGCGAATTTCTCCACAAGGTGCTTGATTCTTCTAGCTGTCTGTGATAATTTTTTTGTACAAACCACAAAATACTGTAATCTTATCAAGATACCGTTGTTTTAAATCTCATTAACCTAGTTGCAAGGATTTGAAGTTAAGAATAAATAGCTAATCTATCGAGATTATTTATTGCAGGTATAACATTGCGAACTAACGAACTAGAAATTAATCTCTAAGCCAGGGCAACCTTATGAGCAAAATACGTGCTGTGATTGTTGATCCCAATGTGCCGGGGCGTTTGGCACTGAGTGAAGTGACTGCACCAAAGCCTGCCTCAGATGAAGCTCTAGTGCGGGTAGCGGCAATTTCCCTTAATAGAGGAGAGATAAAACGTTCAACCACTGCTGAGGCTGGTTGGCAGCCTGGTTGGGACTTGGCAGGTGTAGTGGAAATCCCCGCCGCCGATGGTTCGGGGCCTCCTCAAGGGGCGCGTGTAGTTGGCTTGCGCCGTGCCGGTGCTTGGGCAGAACTCGTGTCTGTTCCTACTGACGCTTTAGCAGTAGTGCCGTCATCGGTATCTTTTGCTCAAGCCGCTACACTACCTGTAGCAGGTTTAACTGCATACCATGCAGTGTTAAAAGGTGGTTCACTTTTGGGTCGGACAGTTCTGGTTACAGGCGCATCAGGAGGCGTTGGTTACTTCGCTATCCAATTGGCGCAACTGTCCGGAGCGCAAGTCGTGGCACATATTCGTCAAGCTGGCTATGAAACTCTAGTTAGAGAAGCAGGGGCGCAATCGGTAGTGATTGGTGAAGACCTCTCACCCGCCAGCGAGTATGGCCCCTACGATCTAATTGTCGAGTCAGTAGGTGGCAAGACTTTGGGGGTAGCCCTTGGCTTACTGGCACAGGATGGAAAAACTGTGCTGTATGGAGTATCTGGGGGAGCTGAAGTGACATTCAACGCGGCTCAATTTTTTGGGACTGGTAGCGTCAGCCTGTATGGTTTACGTCTGTTCGATGAGTTGAGATTTGAATCAGCAGCAGTCGGTCTAAAACGGCTTTTGAGTCTAGTAGAAGCAGGTGAGTTACATCCTCACATTGGCTTAGAAGCTTCTTGGACAGAAATAGCTGACGTGGCCCAACAACTACTCGATAGGCGTTTTCCTGGCAAAGCTGTGTTGCACATTTCAAATTGAGCGATCGCAGATGGTATGAGGGATAGTACTGACTTCTGGTTCAAACTAGATCGGCTTGTAGCCCTTAGTAATCTCAAGATAGATCGCCCAAAAGGGACATCACATCCACGTTATCCATCTTTCGTTTATCCCCTGGACTATGGATATTTACAAGACACTCGCTCTGGAGATGGATCTGATATTGATGTCTGGATAGGTAGCTTGTCTAGTCAAACAGTAACTGCCGTCATTTGTAGTGTTGATCTGGAAAAACGAGATACAGAAATCAAGATACTTCTAGGTTGTACATCTGAGGAAAGCCGAGTCATCTTGGACATCCACAATACAGGCTCTCAATCGGCAATATTATTGGTTCGCAAGTAAATTACATTTTTGAGGGTAAGTTTGTATGAGTTTAGAACTAAAACTGTCAGGTAAAACAGCGATCGTTACAGGAGGAAGTGCGGGAATTGGTTTAGCTACCGCCAAAGCACTTTATAGTGAGGGTGTGAATGTTGCGATGTCTACGACGGGCTACGCCTACGCAGCCCGCAATCAAGAAAGACTAGAAAATGCAGTCGCTGCCATCCAGTCTTTACCAACTCCTGGCGCTAAAGTTATTGCAATCAGTGCTGATTTAACTAAAGCAGAGGATGTTGAAAAAGTTGTCTCCACAACATTGGCCCAATTTAATCAGATTGATATCTTGATTAACAATGCCGGATCAGCCCGTGCTGGGTCTTTCCTAGAATCCACTGATGATTTATTTTTGGATGCTTGGAACTTAAAATTATTGGGCTATATCCGCTTAGTTAGAGCCGTCGTTCCCCATCAAAAAAGTCGCGGTGATGGGCGGATTGTCAATATAGTCGGTGGTGCAGGACGGACACCTCGTCCGAACTTCCTAGCTGGTGGTACAAGCAATGCTGCTTTGCTGAATTTCACAAAGGGCATTTCTAAAGAGCTAGCCGAGTACAAGATTCGCATTAACGCTATCTCCCCTGGTGCTACTGCTACTGAGCGTGCTGAGACTTTAGCGCGGCAAAACGCCCAAGCGCAAGGCATTACTGTTGAGCAAGTGAAGGCACAAAATATCCAGAGTATTCCTTTAAAAAGAATCGCCCAGCCAGAAGAAATTGCCGCGCTGGCGCTATTTTTGGTGTCCGATCTTGCTGCATCGATTACAGGAACAGAGATTATCGTTGATGGCGGATCTACCCCTGGTGTTTAGCAGATGCGATGAATCAGACGCGATGAATCGCGTCTCTACAATTTGTCAAAAAATAAACTTCTTGGAGATAAAAACATGGGTTCTCAATACTTTGATATCAAACCAGTTGCAGGACGTATCGGTGCTGAAATTATTGGTGTTAATTTGAGTTCTAAACTCAGCGATGACATCATCAGCGATATTCGCAAGACTTTAGTCAAATATAAAGTGATATTTTTCCGCGATCAGCAACAGCTTGATGCTGATGGACAAGTCGCCTTCGCTCGTCGTTTCGGTGAACTTACTACAGCCCACCCTACCGTACCATCGCTGCCAGAAAATCCAGAAGTCTTAGACCTGAATTATGGCCGCACCACTTCCCGCGCCAATAGCTGGCATACTGATGTGACATTTGTAGATCGTCCTCCTCTCGGTTCTATCTTACGAGCGCTTGACATTCCGCCAACTGGTGGCGATACAATCTGGGCAAACTCAGTAACTGCATACCAAGATTTACCTATCCATCTGCGTAATCTCGCAGATCAACTTTGGGCAGTACATAGCAATAAATATGACTATGCTACTGCATTTGACCTATCTGAAGATGCCAAGGCTTACCGCGCTGTCTTTACCTCGACTGTATACGAGACTCTGCACCCAGTTGTACGCGTCCATCCCGAATCTGGGGAGCGTGGGCTATTCATCGGCGGATTTGTGCGCCAGTTCCGTGGCTTATCAACAACAGAATCAGATGATATTCTGCGGCTGTTACAAGCGTATGTAACACGTCCTGAGAACACAGTCCGATGGCGTTGGCAAGTTGGTGATGTTGCTTTTTGGGATAATCGGGCTACTCAACATTATGCGATCGCAGATTACGGCGACCAGCCCCGCCACGTTCAACGAGTCACAATTGTCGGCGACCTCCCAGTGGGCATTGATGGTAAACAAAGTGAGGCTATCAAAGGAGATGCTTCTGAGTACAACCGTCGTCAGGCGGTGACTGCGTAATAGGGACTCGCGTAAAAATCAAATACCAGCTAAACAATCTCTGTGAAGTAGAAGTTTCAGTGGTAGTAAAGCAAGTTCCATACTTGGACAGAGGAGCGATACATGGGTGATACACGCGCTACTGTTTTGGAAACATTTGCAGAATCTAATCCTGTGCAGTATGCCGATGCTTTATTGAAAAATAATAATTTGGCAGAACCGATTCTCTTCTTCAGAGCAAATCATCCTAATTCTTAATGAGCTTACGCCCCGCTTCTCTACGCTACCGTGTATACACAAATTTTTTCGAGTTGCTAGGTAACATAGGTAAGTTAATTTTTCCAAGCCGATGTAATGGCATTGTCAGCCGATGCAATGGCATTGTTAGCCGATGTAATGGCATTGTTAGCCGATGCAATGGCATTGTTAGCCGATGCAATGGCATTGTTAGCCGATGCAATGGCATTGTTAGCCGATGCAATGGCATTGTTAGCCGATGCAATGGCATTGTTAGCCGATGCAATGGCATTGCAAGTTAAAAAACTTGTGTATACACCGTAGCTTCTCCTCTACGAGAGGCTGTGCCAACGAGACGCCACACGAACAGGACGCTTGCAGCCGAATTGCTTGCCGTAACGAAAAAAGCATAAGTACGCCCTTGCAAATACAAACATGAGTACAAAAAAACAACTTAAACTTGGAGCATTTTTACCCGGTAGTGGTCATCACGTCGCAGCATGGCGACATCCCAACACCCCGGCTGATGGAGGTTTAAACTTCCAACATTATAAGCAGCTGGCACAAACGGCTGAACGAGGAAAATTTGATATGCTTTTCCTCGCAGATGGTTTAGCCGTCTGGGATAGAGGACAAGGGGCTGAGGCTTTTAGCCGTTCGGGACAATTCAGCGTCCACTTTGAACCTTTAACTTTATTGTCGGCTCTGTCTGCGGTGACAGAAAATATCGGGTTGGTGGCAACATCATCAACAACTTATGATGAGCCTTTTCATCTCGCCCGCAAGTTTGCATCACTAGATTATTTAAGCGGTGGTCGTGCCGGATGGAATCTCGTAACCTCCTCTGCTGAAGCCGCAGCGCAGAATTTCAGCCAAGAAAACCACCTAGAACACTCGCTACGCTATGAACGGGCGAGGGAATTTGTGGATGTTGTCACCAAACTTTGGGACAGTTGGGAAGACGATGCTTTTCTCCACGATAAGGAGTCAGGTATTTACTTTGATGCAGAAAAGTTGCATGTTCCCCACCACAAGGGTAAATATTTCTCGGTGCGCGGCCCGCTCAATGTGGCGCGTCCACCGCAGGGATATCCAGTAATCGTGCAAGCTGGATCTTCCGAGCCTGGACAGGATTTAGCTGCCCAAACAGCAGAGGTGATTTTCACTGCACAACAGACATTGGCAGAAGCTCAAGCCTTCTACACCAGCGTCAAGGGGAGATTGGCTAAATACGGACGTTCCCCTGACCATCTCAAAATTATGCCAGGGGTATTCCCGGTAATTGGTAAGACTGAGCAGGAAGCTAAGGATAAATATGAGCAACTTCAGGATTTGATTCATCCCTTGGTCGGATTAGGGCTGCTTTCTGGACTAGTGGGTGGCCATGATTTGTCCAAATATCCCCTAGATGGGCCACTGCCGGATCTGCCGGATACCAACGGTGGTAAAAGCCGCTTACAGTTGATTACCGATCTTGCCCGCAGAGAGAATTTAACAATCCGGCAACTGTATTTGTGGATTGCAGGAGCGCGGGGACACCGAACGATTCTTGGAACACCAGAACACATTGCCGATCAGTTAGAAGATTGGTTTGTTAATGGTGGAGCTGATGGATTTAACATTATGCCGCCCTGGCTACCTGGGGGTTTAGAGGAATTCGTAGACTTGGTAATTCCCGAACTGCAACGCCGAGGAATATTTCGTACTGAGTATGAAGGCAGTACTTTGCGTGAAAATCTTGGTTTGCCCCGTCCGGTGAACCAGTTCACCACAAAAACTGCTCCTGAACCTGTGGGCGTCGGTTTCTTTGCATAGTCTTGGTTGAACAACTTGCAGTATTTTTGAAGCGAATGGCACTAAGAAAAGATGAAACCTTTGCCAGGACAGGGTGTCGGGGGTAGGGTGTCGGGTGTAGGAAAAAATTAAGAAAAGTAGAAAACTTGTACTGACATTAATTAACTTCTTCCTCACTACACCCGACACCCAACACCCCACACCCAAAAGCCTTATGAATAATGGATTTGCCCTTATCTTAGTGCCATTCATTTTTGAAGCGACGGCTTTGATTTCCTCAAACTTTATCTGGTTTGTTATTCCAGTGGTTTTAACAATACAATCAAGTCGTCTCTAAGGAAACTTTTTATCGTGTTGGGCATCCTGACGGTTCTTCTATCCTCCTTTGTTTTGACGTTTCACAACGTTACAGTCCGAGTTTTGTTTTCAGAACATCTCGTACTAGGTTTATTTTTACTCGGTGGATACGTTAAACCGGATTTGCAGAATTCCTTCTTGCTAATGTTCATGCGAATGCTGCTGGTGGTTCCACTGATGGCATCTTTATCATTTAAGCTATATCCATCTGCTTGGACAGAACTCCAAGACTTGTTCACCCGCGATGCCTCCGGCGCACTACGTGAACGCAGGGATGTTCTAATCCAAGCTCTTGGCTGTGGAGTGCTGATGTTTGTATATATTGCCTCACTCTACATTGCTATTGGCTTGATTCCCACAGGCATTGCCTTGACCCTCTTCTTCACCTATCCCGTATTTACAGCACTGCTGTCTTGGAGGTTTTTTGGCGATCGCCCCACATTGTTCCGTTGGCTGGTAATGGCTATTATTCTGGTGGGAAGCGCTCTCACCATTCCTCAATCTTCTGCCACCTACAGCAGTCATACCATTGCGATCGGCATTTTCGCTAGTTTTGGCGCTGGGATCGTTTATGCCTTTTATGGCATCATTGCCCAAAAATGTTTAGAAAAATTCCATCCAGTTCCCTTTACCTGGATCAGTTTTGCCTGTACTCTACTGCTCTCTGGTATTAGCTTAGTGTTCTGGCCAGGTAAAAGCGCTCAACTTGACTGGACACCCCTATGGATTGGTAGCATATTTTCAGGTCTTGTCAGCTTTCTCGGACACACTTTAAACAATGTGGGAATTCGCATAGTTGGCGCATCTACCGCTTCCATAATCGGCTCTAGCAGTCCAGCATTGACAGCGTTAATGGCATGGATAACGATTAACGAAACCTTAAACTTGATTCAGAGTGTGGGGATTGGTATTGTCACATTGGGCATCGCCTTACTTAGTGCAGAAGGCTTTGTGAAATCGCTCAAAATTAGGGGTTGAATTGGGAATTAAGATATGCCTTTCTCCGCTATCCTTTTTGATCTTGACGGGACTTTGACAGATCCGAAGCCTGGAATCACTGGTTGTATTCAGTATGCGCTCTCTGAACTCGGTTACAAACCACCGAATGCTGATGAATTAAATTGGTGTATTGGCCCACCACTGAAAGATAGCTTTTCGCAATTACTCAATACTTTGGATGGCACAGTAATTGAACAGGCGATTTCACTTTATCGTCGTCGCTTTGCCACAATTGGATTATTTGAAAACTCCCTTTATCCCCAAATTTCAGAAGTTTTAAAAGCAATTCGTTTTGCTGGCTATAAAACTTTTGTTGCGACTTCTAAACCATATATTTATGCTACGCAGATTATTGAGCTTTTTGGCTTATCATTGCTTTTTGATGGTGTTTATGGTAGCGAACTTGACGGAACGCGGAGCATAAAAGGTGACTTAATTCACCATATTTTACTAACAGAAAAACTTTTACCCTCTACTGTGGTGATGGTAGGCGATCGCTCACATGACATCATTGGAGCCAAACGCCATCAAATCGCCTCAATTGGTGTCACCTATGGCTATGGAACTGAGGAGGAATTAAAAGCTCATGGTGCTGACTTGATTGCCCATTCCCCAAGTGATATTTCCAAATTAATAATTCGTAAATAATGCCACCATCTTTAACACTTTTCCATAGCTTACTTCTCTTTAGTACTGCTTTTATTGCAGGTGGCTTAAATGCTGTAGCAGGTGGTGGAAGCTTTATCACCTTTCCAACTCTTATCTTTACGGGTGTACCTCCGATCGCAGCTAACGCCACCAATAATACTGCAATTTGGGTGGCTTCCCTAGCCAGTGCTGGAGCATATCGTCAAGATTTGGGCATCGAGCGGCGAGATTTTTTACTTTTATGTGGTGTTAGTTTATTTGGTGGCATGATTGGCTCGGTAGCTTTGTTGTATACATCGCCAGATGTCTTTAAAAAGCTGATTCCCTATCTATTGCTGCTAGCAACAGTTGTATTTACTTTTGGCGAACCGTTCAAAAAGTGGTTACAGCGTCAAAACCAGAACACCTCACCAGAATCTGTACCGTTGTTTAATTTGGCACTGGCTCAACTAGCGATCGCCATCTATGGCGGTTTTTTTGGCGCAGGTATAGGGATTTTAATGCTGGCAGCTCTAACCTTTTTAGGTATCAAAAGTATTCACAAAATGAATGCTTTTAAGACATTTTTAGGGAGTTGTATCAATGGTATTGCGATCGTTCCATTTCTTTTTGCAGGTGTGATTGCTTGGCATCAAGCTATTTTGATGGCAGTCGGTGGCTCTCTTGGTGGTTACTTAAGTGCCCATTATGCTCGTAAACTTGAACCGCACTTAATTCGGAAATTTGTCATGATTGTTGCCTTCAGCATGACTGCTTACTTTTTTATTTACGGTTAAGAACTGGGAACTACTCAGAGGTGATGTATGGAAGCATCAAACAAATCACAAGTCATGCTCCGTGCTTTTAGTTCTAGAAATTTTCGCCTGTACTACACAGGTCAGGCAATTTCTCTAATTGGTACGTCAATGACTCAAGTGGCTACTAGTTGGTTAGTATATCGCCTCACCGATTCCGCTTGGTTACTAGGTTTAGTGGGATTTGCCAGCCAAATTCCCACACTTCTATTAATTCCTCTGGGTGGAATCGTCGCCGATCGCTGGAATCGTCACCAAATTCTACTAGTTGCCCAAATTCTAGGAATGCTTCAGTCTTTAGCTCTAACGTGGCTAGCCCTAAGGGGTACGATTAATATCGAGTACATTGCAATTCTTGGTGTGTTGCAAGGAACTATTAACGCCTTCGATATTCCGACTCGACAGGCATTTCTTCCAGAAACAGTTGGTAAGGAAAATCTTGGTAATGCCTTTGCCTTGTACTCTTCGCTCGTGAGTGTGACGAGTATGCTGGGCCCTGCGATGCCTGCGGCGGCAAGCTACGCAGGTTTACTAATTATGGCAATAGGATCGGGACTATGTTTCCTGATTGATAGCATCAGTTACATCGCTGTAATTATTGTCCTCCTAGCAATACGCCTGACATCCAGAAAAGGCATCATTACCAAGCGCAAACCTTTAGAAGAATTAAAAACTAGTTTTAAATACAGCACTTACGGCAGCTATGAGGTACATCCTAAAAGCTGAAAGCAATGATAGGAGAGGGGCAAGGAGAAAACTATATCGCATAACAGCCGGAAGCGCTGTATGCCTTTGGGTTTTTGCCAATTCGCTCAGTCTTAATTGGTTCGGGTTTAGTTTGCTGCGTGTGGGGATTTTATTTAGCTTTAGGGCCGATTTTTGCCAAGGAGACTTTGCAAGGTGGCCCTAACACCTTCGGCTTCTTGATGACAGCTTCCAGTTTGGGAACCTTAGCAGGTGGTATCTATTTAACGAAGCATAGCAATGTATTGGAATCGGGTAAAGTTCTAGCTTTGGGTATAGGTTTTATGGGAGTAAGCTTAATTGTCTTTGCCCTATCTCGTGTGTTCTGGCTTTCACTGCTTTCATTATTTGCAGCTGGTTTCGGCTTTATTTTGCAGATCATTGCCGGACGTACTTTGCTTCAGTTGTTAGTAAGCGATGAAAATCGCGGACAAATTACAGGTCTTTACGTTATGGCATCTACAGGCGCAGTACCCATAGGTAACTTAATAGCTGGCGCACTAGCAAGCAAAATTGCTAGTAGCAATACTGTCATCCTTGGTGCAAGTATTTGTATTGCAGGCTCAATTTTCTTTATACAGCAAATCTCCACCTTCCGCGATCTGGTTCGTCTGAATTTACGTACTGAAGGAGCTTAAAAGAAAAATAGCTCTGACGATTTAAAAGAGTGCATAATCAGCCATAACATCAAAAATTGGTAACAACAATGACTACTATAAATGACCCTACTGTTTTAGCTGAAGTAACCGATTTGTACCTCAAATACGAAGAAGCCCTTTCTAATAACAATTTGGAAGTGATGGACAGCTTGTTTTGGGATGCGCCCGAAGTAGTGCGATTTGGTATCACAGAAAACCTTTATGGTAGCGATGAAGTTCGTAACTTTCGTCAGAATCGACCCAACCCAAAAATAGAACAAGAAATCTTGAACCTCAAGGTTGTAACCTTTGGGAAAGATGCAGCAACAGTGACTTTAGAATTTCGCCGGATTATCAATGGTGTAGAGCGCTTCGGACGACAAAGCCAGACTTGGTACAGGTTTACCGAAGGATGGAAGGTGGTTTCAGCGCACGTTTCATTATTGCCACTATGAGTTTCAAAACTATCACTATGACCGAATGGCACGCTTGTTAAGATGAAACCTTTGCCAGGACAGGGTGTCGGGGGTAGGGTGTCGGGTGTAGGAAAAAATTAAGAAAAGTAGAAAACTTGTACTGACATTAATTAACTTCTTCCTCACTACACCCGACACCCAACACCCCACACCCAAAAGCCTTATGAATAATGGATTTGCCCTTATCTTAGTGCCATTCCACTATGACCTTTGTGTTCGCGTCGCGTCTCGTAGAGAAGGTTGGCAGGTTGCAAAAGAGACTTAACAGGAAAAATCAGCGTTTTTATTAGGGGTCTATGTTAAAACTGCTTGCTATACTTTATGTGCAACAAACATTTCGGCAGGTATTGAGTTCAAGTTAGAGATTTTGTGAGAAGGTGGCCGTCTAAAACCAGGCTAAGTTGCCCATTGGCAAGAATGCTAGTTCCTTGAATATAAGCAGCAACTGGGATAGCTTCCCCCAGAGGATGGATTGCAGAGGATTGCTTGCCGATGATGCAATCTACTTCTAAAGCACATCGTTTGTCTAAGTAACGAAATACTAATAAAGGCTTATCCTGCTTGAAAGCATTTAGTGTATCTGTGCTGTAAGTAGTAACTGAGGTGGGAAGCTGGTTAGGGCAAGTCAGCACCTCAGTCAATAAGTGGATAGGGACGAGCATTTCTGTTGTTAGATGCTCATCAGCATAATCAAGGAAGCCACTGGTGCCAGGAGACTGCAAAAATAACATGCGTCCCGCTTGAGTTTGGATAATTTGTTCGGACTGCGATAGATAAATCTGCTCTACAGAATCGGCAATAAATGCATAGACTCTAGAGTTAGCTTGACAGACGATAAGTTGAGCAATTTTTTGATCGAGGGGAATTTGGAGCGAGAAGGCTGTACCATATCCAGCTTTAGACTTCAATACTATTCTTCCCTGAATAGCTGTTAATTGTTTGCAAACTTCAGTTAATTCTGCTCCTAACTCTAAAGCAGCACGATCGCATAAAACAGATGAAACCTCTGGTTCAATTACCAGTTCTTGTAAGATATCCCCTGGTTTTGTCAGGGCGAGTCCTTGGGCTAAAGCTTGTTGATAGATTTGAGATAAGTTAAGTCCTGCGCCATCATCACAGCCATCAATAATCAGTTGATTTCCCTGCTGGTAAACCTGAATTTCAATAATACCGTTGCTATTTTTACCTAGCTGTTGGCGTGTTTGGCCAGACTCAATACTTTGCTCTAGTAAATAGCAACTTATATGTAACAGGAGAGCATGGAGGCGATCGCTAAATGCCCGATCGACTTGGATATCGCTAACTTGTAAATGTAGTCTAGCAGACTTATCTTGTAGAGCTTGTAACTGAGACCAAAGCCGATGTAAAGGTTCTAAGGCTACTTTTAAAGGAATAGTTGTAACTTTTTTGACTAAATTGGAAGACTGGTTAAGCAACTTTTCCTGCTGTATCAGTTCTTGTTTGAGTTGATGATGATTGTTATTCAGCGAATGAACAGTTGATGCCACCTGAGAAGCTTCAGCCAAAACAGATTGCAGAGTACTGTATAATTGCTGAGAGCGAGAAGCAGCTAGAGGAGAAAGGGTATCTGAAATTGCTGCTAAACGTCCTGACCATTCCTGTAAATTATCCAGCAGGTGTTGTAATCGTTTAACTTGTCGGAGCAACCGCCCGATCGTATGTTGCTGTTGTTCTTCCTGACAAGCTTGCTGATTATAGTTAATTAATAATGTTGCAACTAGCGCGTTTAGTTGTTCGAGATGCTTAAGATTGATGGGTGTAGCGGCTGGAATACTTGTTGCAACAATGGTAGAAATGGATTCTTGCAAAGAGAGTGGATGGCGATCGCGAACAGATTTAACTAGGGATGCTTCAGATATTTCAGCAGACAGGGAAAAATCCCCCAACCAAGCCTGAAAATCTTCTTCCCCATACTCCTCCGGGTTTGCTAGTTCCCCTACCTTGATGGGAAGCTGCTCGGTATCTACACGAACAAGGCTGCCAGACTGGGGGCTAGTTTCTTCATCTATTAGTAGACTATCGTTGTCTTTAACGATAACTTGCTCCGCAGAAGATTCTACCTCGGCCAATGTCTCAAGGTTTGTTTCCTGGGAATCGCCAAACTCTGCTTGTAGACGAGCAACAATGGCAGACATCCGCTCCAGAATTTCTACTTCGTCAATTTGCGAGGCTGTTAAAAATGCCATCAACAGCATCTGTAGGCAATCTAATCCTTCCGACAACAGGGAGGCGATTGGGGCGTTGACAGTTGCCCGATACTGATGCAGAAGCTCAAAAATCTCTTCTAGTGCAGCCGCAACTATGGCAATGGCATCTAACTCGGCTGCTATGGCAATCGAATGCAGAGAGCGAGCAGCTTCCATGAGAGCCAAAGCTGTACCAGGGTTACTGTCTTTTGTATAGTTAGGCAACTCCTGTTCCAAGAACAGTAACAGATCGATCGCTTCTTCTAAAAAGCGATCGTCGTTCTGCGGTTGGGGGACAAAATCGGTACTCATGAAAACAACTCTCAGTTTCTATGGGGTTTGTGACAATTCTATGGCTTCGACATTAGACTTCTTACAGAAGTGGGGAAAAGGGTAAGGGGTAAAGGGGAAAGGGCTAATAAAAACCCTTTTCCCTTTCACCTTTTCCCTTTCCCCCCTCTTGCAAAAGTTACTTTTGCAAGAGGTCTATTGATTTGAGGGTACAAGCAGCGATGTCGGCGATCGCTCTAAATTGCTCTTGGATTTGCGCGATTGACTCCAGCCCCGCATTGATTTGGCGATCGCAGGGTTCGATAGCAGAAGTAACGTCTGCTGCTGCCACTTGGAGTTCCTGGAACCATTCCTCTATATTTAGCGTGCTTTCACGGGCTTGACGGGCGAGAATTTCCACCTGTTCGGCAGCAGCTAACAAACCTTGTTCCCGATCGCTAGCTTTTGTTGCTTCAATGGCTGTATTCAGAGACAAAACCTGAATTTTGGTACTCAAGCCTTCCACAAGGCGAACAAAGCCAGAAGCTTGCTGGCAAAATTCACCAAGGTATTGCATCTGTTTATTAGTAATAGCAACAGTATCTTGAATAGACATTAAATGCTCGTTGGCAAGCTCGGCGATTCTGGCTCCTTCTTGTACAGCCTGACTCACCTGCTGCAATGGCACTAGTAACTGTGAGCGATCGCAGGATTCAAGCTGTTGAGCAGGTGGAGCTACTATTTCAGCCGAATGCAAGTTAATTGTCAACATCATTCCTACTTGTTGTAGCAAACTGCGCTCTGCTTCCTGCCATTGTCGGGGTTGAAGGCAATGATGAATAACTAAAAAACCCCAAGGCTGTTGTTTGACAATCAAGGGCAAGCACAGGCTAGCTTGCACCTGAAAGCGTTGCCAAAATTGCTGTTGGCGTGGAGTTAACTCCAATACTTCAGTTAGGTTGCCCTGCGAGTTTTGTCCGTCGCCAACACCGGTAGTAACAAACAAATTTATCGGTAGGGATTGGTTGAGCAAGGATGTCCAACCCGCTTGTATAGCTTCAGCGATCGCTCGACTGCGATTATCTTCTTCAAAACGATAAATCAGGACGCGATCGGCGTTGAGAACATCTTGCAGGGCGGTGACTGTAACCTGCAAAAGTGCGGTTTGACCTTTTGCCTGCTGCATTTGCCGATCGATGGCCGCAAGTTGTTCTCGCTGGAGTTGAAAAGCCCCTCGAACATTTTCATCATTGTCAGTGGGCGAATCCTTAGCCAAAGCTTGGATAAAAGCTTCGATTTGACTTACCTTCTGCTGCAATTGAGCGACCTTTGGCCCCTTAGCAGATTGAAAGACTGCTTTGATTAGAGCCACATTAGCCAAAATTTCTTCTATCTGGATTTCATTTTCAACAGGCTGGGTTTCAGAATTAGGGTCTAAAGTTGCGATCGTCACAGAAAACTCCTTGGCAG
>JADEXV010000132.1 GCA_015206945.1 Nostocales cyanobacterium LEGE 12452
ATTTATAATATTATAATATCTATATAAAAATGAATTTAATATATCGATTACGAACATCTACAAATTCATAGCAAATTCATAATAACTACACAACAATTCCACAAGCAAATGCAATAGTAATATTTGTTCACTACCAGGCTCAGTTATTAAAGTTAGCTTTAGCCGATGTGTTCAATTTCCTTAAATAGTTGAGGAGTTTTTTAAAATGCTCATTAATTCTATAAAGCGCTTATCTGTCTTTTCTACTATCTTTGCTTTTGCTACCGTCTTAAACGGAGTTGTCTTAGCAGCACCAGGCCCAAATCCCAGCACTACACCAGCCTTAAAAACTCAGACTAGTGCTGTATCACACCAGTCAATCAAACTTACACAGCAACAGCGCCTACAAATCCAAGTGGCTCGCCAGCAAAGAGATAAGGATATTGAGGCTCTATTAAACCCGTCCCAAGATACTAAATTTAAGGCAGCACTGCAATCCCGTCAGAGAATCAGAATAGTTCTTAAATCTTTGGAGCTGAATCAAGATCAACAGAAACAGGTTCAATCAATTTTGCAAACTTATAATCTGCAAGTGAAAAAAATTCTAGCTTCACAGGCATCACAACCAACATCAAACTCAGTAGGAATTACTTCACCCACACCACAACCAATTACAAAATAAAAAATCAGTTTGATTTAATTAAGGTTAAGTTTCGGAAGACTGGCGAATTTTATCCCAACTTCGGTTGAGTCAGTCTTATTTTTTTTTAATGTCCAAAACTTTATTTATTTTAAAAGAGGGTATGAGGAAATAAGTACATACTCTGTATGAAATTAGTGAAAGTTAACAACAAAAATATTCTACTCGGTTTTCAATTGAACTGTTTTCTTGCAGATTTTTACACATAGACTAGGCTCAATAGCCGTTTGCTATTCACGCCTGGTTCAAATCAGTTAACTTTTTCTAAAATTGATTTAACTTTTTTGACAAATACATCAAGTTGGACTGGCTTGCAAAGAAATCCAGCTACTTCATTGTTGAGAAAATCTTCTTCATTATTGGCTGATACAACCAAAATCGGGAGAGTATTTAGTTTTAAATTTTGCCGAACATAATTAATCACATCCCAACCACTCATATCTGGCATCATTAAATTTGTAATTAGTAAATGAGGTTTTTTCATCTGAATTTTGTCAATTGCCTCCGAACCTGTATTTGCAGTTGACACCTCATAACCTTCTGATTCTAAGACGAGTTTCATGATTTGAACCATTTGTTCAATATCATCACAAACTAAAATATATTTAGTATAATTCTCTCGATTCATCTTGCTCATTATTTACTTGAGGTTAAAAACAAGCCTGTAATTTCTGAATCAACTGTCAAAAAAATGCTGAGTCTTGTTTTCAAAAGAATACCGCCAGCTTCAGCGTTCTAATTATTCTGAGTTGCCTAACCCAAAACGGGGTATACAGCACTTACGGCAGCTATGAGGTACATCCCCAAATCTGAAAGCTTTGATAGGAGAGGGCAAGGAGAAAAACTGTATTGCATAATAGCCGGAAGCGCTGTAAGCTTCAACGTTTATAGGGCTTATTCTTTACAAACCACTTTTCACAGGCATCTTGGAGAACTTTTCTCTCTTCAGACGACAAAAGGTCATTTGGCTGACCAGAAGCTAAAATTTTAGCGGCAGTAACCGCTTTTTCATATAAAACACCGCACTGAACCAGTTCTGTGCAAAAGATTTTTTCTCTTTCTTCTACTGGTGTAAAAAAATTACTTGGCATTTAGAAAAAAAGCTGTTTAGTCTTGTTTTCAAAAGAATATTTTATATTACTAAACTTCTTCTTCTATCTAGTGAATAATTTCAGGCAGATAAAGCATAGTTTAATGTAAAGTTTGCTAGTAATAAAAAGTACAAAACTGAAATTTCTCGCCGATGATTTTATCATGCAGTTTGATACAACTACAAATTAGTCAGCGTTCTTGCTTCAATTCCACATTTTTCAAGGTGGCTTACTTCTGTCTGCTGAAGCGCTCCCGATTTTGATATGGATCGCTTTTTGCGTCTATGCTGATGATGCTGAAGCCAGAGGTAGTATTAAAGGAAGAATGAATTAGCTTTGCTTGTAATGACTCTGGCTGAAACTACAAACGACAAGAATTCTAGCAATCCTTTTCTCACCCTCAACTACGAAACCGCCTTAGAATCTCTAGGCGGCGACTACTACGATGAGGTTGCAGCGGCAGAATTTCCTCAACACCTCCTGCGTTGGCGCAACGATGAACTATTACCCCGTTTTGGTCTAGACCCCCAAGCAGTCAAAGACGAAGATTTTATCACAGCCTTTGGCAAATTTCAGGGGCGCAAACCCTTGTTGGCGCTGCGTTATCACGGCTATCAATTTGGTGAATATAACGGACAGTTGGGTGATGGTAGAGGCTTTCTCTACGGGCAAGTACGCGCCAATGATGGCGAATTGTACGATTTTGGCACTAAAGGTTCTGGGAGAACGCCCTACTCCCGTGGTGGCGATGGTATGCTCACGCTCAAAGGTGGGGTGCGGGAAGTTCTGGCTGCGGAAGCATTGCACTACTTGGGTGTACGTACTTCGCGCTGTCTGAGCATGATTGAAACAGGTTTACCACTCTGGCGGGGCGATGAACCTTCGCCTACCCGTTCATCTGTGATGATTAGAATGAGCAGTTCTCATATTCGGTTTGGCACTTTTGAGCGACTGCACTATTTCCAGCGTCCAGATTTAACTAAGAAGCTGTTAGACCAAGTAATTGAGCAGTATTATCGACACTTAAATGTTGAAGAAGATAAATATGCTCTGTTTTACGCCGAATTAGTTAAACGGGTTGCAGAACTAGTAGCGCAGTGGATGGCGGCTGGCTTTTGTCATGCAGTCCTGAATACTGACAATATGTCGATTACTGGAGAAAGTTTTGACTATGGGCCTTACGCATTTATCCCTACTTATGACCCATACTTTATAGCTGCATATTTTGACTATTCTGGACGCTACTGTTACAGTAATCAACCAATTATTTGCAAGCTGAATTTAGAAATGCTCCAGGAACCTTTAAAGGCGATTATTGATAAAGGCGATATGGAGACTAGTTTAGCTAGGTTTGATGAGTATTATCAAGCTGAATACACTTCGTTGATGTTGAAAAAGTTGGGTTTTGTGGAGTTGCAACATCCACAAGCTGAAGAACTCTTAAATCTCACGATTGAATTCTTGAAAGCAAGCCAAGTTGGTTATCACCAATTCTTTTATGAGATGGCTCGCACTTTTTCATCTAAATGGCGAGATGAACCAGGTTTTGTAATGAATAGTTCAGATATTGTACCAGTACCGGGCGCATCAGCAATTTTTGATGATTGGTGCATACTATACCACAAAATCTTGAATGATTTTGATAGCGATGTCTACGACGGGCTACGCCTACGCACCGAAATAATTGCCCAAACTCTAGCTGTTCATAATCCGAAAACGGCATTATTAAGACCTCTGATTGAATCTATTTGGGAACCAATTGCTCAGGAAGATAATTGGCAACCTTTTTATGACTTAATCAAGGCAATTCAGTCTAGAAGATAGTTAAAAAGGGGAATTGGGCATTGGGCATTGGTTATTCTCCTTGTCCCCTTGTCCTGCTCATTCCCCCACTCCCCACTCTTAACTAAACTGCTGGGCATAAAACCGCGCATAGCGACGCTCTAAAGCTAATAATTCTTCATGGGTTCCCGATTCGACAATTTGTCCTTGTTCGAGAACTAAAATACGATCGCACCTTCTAACTGTCGATAAACGGTGAGCAATAATAAACACCGTCCGTTTTTCCATCAATCTTTCCAGCGCTTCCTGTACCAACGCTTCTGACTCGGAATCTAAGGCTGATGTCGCCTCATCAAGAATCAAGATTTGGGGATTGAGCAGAACAGCACGAGCGATCGCAATTCTTTGTCTTTGTCCACCTGATAAGTTTACCCCACGTTCGCCTACCCAAGTCTTATAACCTTCTGGCAGTTGGCTAATAAATTGATGGGCATTAGCAATTTTTGCCGCCTCTTTAACTGCTTTTATGTCAAAAATATATTGTCCAAAAGCGATATTTTGAGCAATCGTCCCCGAAAACATGATGGTTTCTTGAGGAATAATCCCTATTTGTCGCCGCAGACTATGCAACTTCACATCCCGAATATCAACATCGTCAATGAAGATTTGACCAACTTCAGGATCGTAAAAACGGGGTAAGAGATTCACAAATGTGGTTTTACCAGCACCAGAAGCACCCACAAGTGCGATCGCCTCACCTGGCGATACCAATAAACTGATATCTTTTAAGACAGGTTTACCTGGTTTATAGGCGAAGGAAATATGACGATATTCTACTTTGCCATTGACTGGAGGCAGAGCGATCGCATTGATCTTTTCAATCGTCGTCGGTTGAATTGCCATCAATTCAAAAACGCGGTTAACAGATGCTTCACCCTGCTTAAATTCGTTGTAGTTGTTAGTAGTATGACCAATGGGATCGATTAACAGCGCCGCCGCCGCCAGATAACTGAAAAAATTCGCCACTGTTAAGTTACCTTGGGAAATTTGCCAAGCTCCCACAATCAGTAACGCTAACGCACTTAAGGCTTCCAGAAATCCGATGATCGGAATCTGAATTGCTTTCAGGCGTTCGGCTGAGTATTTGGCTTTGAGGCTGCGTTCTGCTTCATGGCCAAAGCGAGCGATTTCGTAATTTTCGGCAGCAAAAGCCTGTACCAAACGAATACCGTTGAAAACTTCTGCGAGGATGGCTGATAAACCCGACACCCGATTTTGACTTTTTAAGGAATACTTGCGTAAACGTTCGCCAAACCAGCCAACTAAAATACCCATAAGTGGTGCAACTATCACCGTTGCTAATGTCAGTTGCCAATTCAGATAAATCATGTAAATCGGAATTGCTAGCAACTGCAAAATACAGGGGATAAAGTCGTGAAATACTTTATTTACCACTTCGCCAACGCGGTCAACATCTTCGGTGAGGCGGTAAGATAAATCACCAGCTTTTGCCGTTTCAAAATAGCTGAGATTTAGCTTTTGAAGATGCGCGTAGACTTGCTGGCGGAGATGAAAAGCAACTCGCAAAGCAGCTTTCGCCATATACATATCTTGTATAGACTGAAACAAGGCTCTAACAAGAAATACTAAAGCACAACTGCCAGTTATTTGAGCGATCGCGACTACATTACCTTCAGCAAAGGGAATTGCCAATTTACCAGCAAGATTAATTAATACTAAAGTCGCTAGCACGTATCCCAAGATACCAATGAGTCCCTTGGTAATGGTTTGCCACTGGAGTCGGATATAAGGCAGCAATTGCCAGTAATTAGAACGGGTTTTCAAGCTTGAAGATCCACAACGCTATTTCACTTTGTTTGACGCTAGCAGTTTTTGGGGAGTTTCTGAATAGTTTACTAACTAGGTGAATTCTAATAATAAAATTACCACAGCCGTTGGTTTCGACTTCGCTCAACGAACTGAGTGGTCGAGAGTTGAGCGTTCACGTAGCGTCTCCAAGAGTTGTCGAAACTCGTCAACATAGGTATTTTTTTCATCAGAAATCACCTTAGTTACAAACTGTTTTAGCGTTCAGGTCAAAATAATCTCCATACATAGAATTGGTATAAGTATTAAAAGTATACCCTGCTATAGATGACAGTTTTTTAGTATTTATTAATACTGATATTTAGATTTGACCATTACTTCCACCTACGCTTCATGGTTTTGCAGCTCGAGCAATATGGATGTAGATAACTTTGGCCAACAGATAGAGGAATTGCGATCGCGGGTACGGAAAATATGGCAGCGCACAGCAACTCAACCGAACTCACAACAAGAGTTAATAATAGAGGCTTTCGATGAACTCCAAATGGCAGTAGAAGAACTATTGGCTGCCTCTGAGGAGTTAGAGGTAACAAGAGCAGGAGCAGAGAGAGAACGCCAGCGTTACCAAGAATTATTTGATTTTGCGCCGGATGGTTACTTAGTAACTAATACCGTAGGGAAGATCCTAGAGGCTAACCATGCAGCAGCAATTATGCTCTCTATGCGCCAAAAATATCTCATAGGTAAACCATTAATTGTGTTTATTGCTCAACAAGACCGCCAGATATTTAGCTCCCTGATCAATAATTCGCAGCAGATACAGGACTGCGTAATTGAGCTAAAGCCACGCTTAGGTATACCCTTTCCTGCTAGTATCAGGGCATCTCCAGTGTATGACTCACAAGAAAAGTTGATCGGCTGGCGTTGGTTGCTGCGTAATATCAGCGAAGCTAAACAAGCACAAGAACAAGTGGCAATACGCACAGTGGAACTGGCAAAAGCAAATCAGCAATTGCTGAGTGAAATTACAGAGCATAAACGAGCCAAGTCACAACTGCTGCACCTTGCGTTTCACGATGTACTGACGGGACTCCCAAACCGCGCTTTATTTATGAACCGCTTAGAAGATGCGGTCAATTATTCTAAACGGCATCCAGATTATCTATTTGCTGTCTTGTTTCTAGACCTAGATCGCTTCAAGGTGATCAACGACAGCCTCGGGCACACATTTGGAGATCAATTACTGCTTACCGTTGCTCAAAGGCTTCAAGAATGCTTGCGCTCTACAGATATAGCTGCACGGCTAGGAGGAGACGAGTTTATCATTTTGCTGGTGGGAATTAGAGATGTATTAGAAGTGGTAGGGGTTGTTGAGCGAATACAAAAGAATCTGGCACTTCCTGTGGTTCTAGACGGGCACGAAGTCTCTACTACAGCGAGTATTGGTATTGCTTTAAGCACAACAGGTTATAAACAACCAGAAGATTACTTGCGTGACGCCGATATTGCGATGTACCGAGCTAAGACGCAAGGCAGGGCGTGCTATGAGATTTTTAACACTGATATGCACATTCAAGCAATGGCACACTTGGAGTTGGTTAACGAGCTACGCCGAGCCATCGAGCTTCAAGAGTTTCGGGTTTACAGCGCTTCCGGCTATTATGCAATACAGTTTTTCTCCTTGCCCTCTCCTATCAAAGCTTTCAGATTTGGGGATGTACCTCATAGCTGCCGTAAGTGCTGTATTATCAACCGATAGTGTCACTCAGTCGCGGCAGGATAATTGGTTTTGAAGCGCTTGTGCGCTGGCTACATCCAAAACACGGCATTGTTTTGCCAGAGTATTTCATATCAACTGCCAAAGAAACCGGGTTAATGAACCTTATTGAGCAATGGCTCTTGCATGAGGCATGTGGTCAGATACGGCAGTGGCAAGAGCAATTATCCTCTAGCTGTGGGGATGTGGGTAAGTGTCCCTTGACCATTAGTGTCAATCTTTGTACTACTAGGTTCAGTGAAGAAAATTTGCTGCCGCACATCAATAAAGTTCTCCGAGACACTGGACTGCCCGCACCGAATTTGACGCTGGAGATTACAGAAGGCGTAATTATGGAAAACCACGATCAAGCCATTATCAGGGTAAAGCAACTGAAAAATTTAGGAATTAAGTTGGCAATTGACGACTTCGGTACGGGCTATTCCTCATTAGGTCGTCTTCACCACTTTCCAATTAATCAGTTGAAGATAGACCGCTCTTTTGTTAGCGGGAGCATTTTTGATGATGGAAATTTAGATATTGTTCACACAATTATTACATTGGCACACAAATTAGGTGTGGATGTTACCGCCGAAGGGGTGGAGACAGAAGAGCAACTAGCACTGTTAAGAAAGTTGAATTGTGAATATGGGCAGGGATATTTTTTCTCCCATCCATTAGATAGCTCCCAGGCGACGGCATTAATTATGGCAAATCCTCGGTGGTGATGCAATACGGTTCGGATAAGTATGTTTATCTATAAAAAATCTATGGGGTTGTGGAGGGATCGAGTTTTATCCGAGCCGTTTTGGGGCGACATGGGCTTCCCCAACAAACCTGCCCAGAAGGCATATTAGTAAAAACACTACTCCGAGCGCCAATCACAGCATTCGCCCCGATTTGCACTCCTGGCCCAACAAAACAATCTGCCGCTACCCATGCACCATTTTCAATGGTGATACTCGCTGTTTTCAACCCAAAGGCAGGATCTCGGAGATCGTGAGTACCAGTACACAGGTAACTTTTTTGGGAAACTACGCAATGTTCGCCGATATGGATCTGGTCGAGGCTATATAAAACTACGTTATCTCCAATCCAACTGTAGTTGCCAATATTGACTTTCCAGGGGTAGGTGAATCGGGCTGTAGGTCGAATTAATACACCTTTGCCGATACGAGCGCCAAATAATCGTAGCAAAGCACAACGCAGAATATTTAACGGTTGAGGAGTTAGAGGAAAGGCGATCGCTTGTACAAACCACCATAGTAAAACGTACCAACTTGGACGCCCCCGGTCAAACCAAGATTGGTCATATTTGCGTAAATCTACGAAAGGTTGGTCATTAGTCATTATCAGGAATCAATGGTCAATAGCTTTGCTTCTGCTTCTGCTTCTCTGCTCCCCTGCTCCTCTGCTCCCTCCTTCGGGATAGTTGCAGTATTTAAGTGGCCACCACAGTTGCGTAATTCGTAAAGTTTAACGCCAATTTGATATTCATATTGACTCAGCAATCGCCCATATATATATCCTGCTTTGCCATCTAAAAAACCGCGTTGAATTATATAAAACAAAATAAACCGCAACATCGGTTTAAATGGTAGGCGTACCCAAACTTTTTTCAGAAATCGTTTGCGTTGCACGGCATCGCCAAATAGATTAGCGCCGATAGTACCGCTATCATCTTTACCTGTAAGAATATTAAAATAAACCCTGGCTTCCCAGTTGGAATATCGGTTGTGGCGTTCTAACCAGTGGAAAAGGTCGCGGAAGTCTTCGTGGAGCATATCATTTTTGAGATACCCAACTTTACCCTGCAAGACCACGTGTTCGTGAACTTCGTTATCACCAGTATTAGGAATATCTTCTGTATTTAGATTTTCGTAGCGACCTTTTTTATGTTGAAATAAACGTAGATTCCAATCAGGATATTTACCGCCATAACGAATCCACTTTCCTAAGAAAAATACGCGACGGTTGAGATAATAACCTGTATATTCCTCGTTTTTAATTGCTTGCTCAATTTCTTCCCAAAGTTCGGGGGTAATGCGCTCATCACAATCGACAATTAGCACCCATTCATTACGAAAAGGCAAATTATCTAAAGACCAATTTTTCTTTTTAGGCCAGCGTCCATTGAAGTTGAATTGTACGACATTTACACCGTAACTTTTAGCAATCTCAATGCTGTTGTCGGTACTTTGAGAATCTACTACAAATATTTCATCTGCTCTGCTGAGGCTAGTAAGGCAAGCAGGCAAATTAGCTTGTTCGTTTTTTGCCGGAATTAGTACTGAAACTGGTATTTTAGATGACATATTGAGTAGAAATTATGTTACTAATTATTTCTTATTTGATGTAGATAAAAGACCCTGAATAGCAGCATTTAAGTAACCAATCTGACCGTAAGCATACACCAGTTTGTCAAACCGTTCTGCTGGATCGGAGAAATACTGTAAAGCCTTATACAAGCCTCGCACAAACCGTTCGCTACCTCGCTGTAATTGAGCGATCCCAGCTTTACCAGCGAGTTGTTCTCGATAGCATTCGCTGATACCCTGCCACCAGCCCCGATTTAAAAACCAGGAGCGTTGGAGGCGCTCTGGGGCTACATTGTGAGCGACGAGTGCTTCTGGAAGATAAGCGACTTGCCAACCACGCTGTAGGGCGAATTCGGTCATTTGTAGTTCTTCGTTAGATAATAAATTTTTACCCACTCGACCGAGATGGGGATCGAAACCGCCAATTTCTTCTAAGAAACTGCGGCGGATGGAGTAATTTAAGCCTCTGGGTGTTGAGCCAGGTTGCTCAATGTAAATGTTACTATCACCTAAGTCGTATGCACCCAGATTTGCAGCTAGTCCCGGAGATAGCCACCGTGGTTGTTGAATTCCTGGGGGCCACAGGAGAGTGACTTTGCCACCTGCGATCGCTAGCTTAGAATTATTGTAATAGGCAGAATATAAAACTTGTAGCCAGCCCTTACTGGCAACGGCATCGTCATCTAGATAAGCAAGAATATCACCACTGGCTACCTTTGCACCCGTGTTGCGGGCGACAGATAAACCAATGGTGGGTTCAAAAACATACTTCAGGCGCGGATTGTGGGTCCTTTCTTCTACAACCTCACGAGTGCGATCGCTAGATCCATTATCAACTACTACAATTTCAAAATCAGCAGCAAAATCCTGCTCTAAAAGACTATCAATTGCAGCCCCTAAATAGGTATCTCGATTGTGAGTACAGATAATGGCAGAGATTTGGATATCTGGCATAGATTGAATTTTGGATTTGAGATTTGGGACTTCGGCTCCTTTCGACTCCGCTCAAGGCAAGTCGCTCAGTCGAACGATTTTAGATTAAAATCTAAATCCAACGCTATAACTGCTGAGAGTTAATCTAAACCAAAAGTTACCGACCTACCAACCGAGTTTATTCGGAAATAATCTTTAAAACTTTACGTTTGTTGAATATGACTGTGTAAAACTACAAGAGTTTGTGCCAGTTGGCTAAGGCGGGTTTCCAAAGATTGCTTGCGCCCTAACAGTTGACGTAACTTTTGGTAACGAGCGATCGCCATACTAACATTAGGAACCTGATCCGGTGGACATGGACGCGACCAAACTTTACCAGTATCGTCTACACCACAGAGGCGATAGCCAGTAATAGATGATTGATAAGATACTTTTCCACCAGTGGCACAAATTTCTTCTACGTAGTTCATCAGGCGGTCAACTTCTGCATGGCGCAGTGTCGCAGTTCCTCCTGGTTCTGGTTCGGTGGGATTGGATTCTAACCAGCCATTGACAATTGGCCCTTCTAAGTAAATATCCTGTATTTGTTTCAAAATATTTTGCAATTCTGTTTGCCAACCAGCCACAGTTTCCTGAATTTCTTGCAATAGATTCATCGCTAATGCTGGATTCGCACCGTGGCGATGGCTACTAAAGGTCGGAGTTTTCAACTTGGGTAGGCTGGGTGTTCTGTTACCATTCTCTTCTGTTTGAAAGGTCTGCACAGATTCATGATGAGGAAAGAAATTTTGGTCAGAAGGATAATCAACCTCAGTATTTACATTTAAGTCAACTGTTTGTCCTTGTGAGTTTACTTCCCCATCCTGAGAGGATGGAATTTGTGTACTTTCTGTAGGTTCGTTAGCTCCGACGCTGATTCTAAAAGAGAAAGGCCGTTTTGTTGTCGAATCAGTTGTTTCGGCAGTAGAGTCAGTGCCGCGATTCCCTAGATCGTGTAGAGTTGCTTCAATGCGTTTTAAGCCTGCGTTCATAAAGACATCCTAAAGTTTGCTGTCCCCGGTAGTATTAAATAATTAAGAGTGGGGTAGTTGGGATTTTTGGCTTTTGCCAGTTGTAACATCTAATGATGCTGGTGCTAATTTTATCCCTTAAAAGTTATTTGAAACAAAAAATCTCACCCATGAAGTAAAAAATGTGGTGAAATTTTTTCATCGGGACTGCCTCCTGTCTCTCTTGTTAAAATACTCAGTAAAAAACTTTGGGTAAAATCATCTTAGTAACAGGGCCAGCACGATCTGGTAAAAGTGAATGGGCAGAAACTTTAGCTATGCAGTCAGGAAAAGCAGTTGTTTATATAGCAACAGCCACCGATAACCCAGATGACCAAGAGTGGCACCAACGCATTTTAGAACACCAACAACGTCGTCCCCAAGACTGGGTAACTCTATCTGTACCTGTGGAACTGTCTGCTACCCTCGCTGATGCCAAACCCTATACTTGCCTTTTAGTTGATTCTTTAGGGACTTGGGTTGCTAATCTGCTAGAAGAGGATGAATCTAGCTGGGAAAATACCCTTGCAGAGTTTTTGGAGACGGTGGAATTGGTTGCTGCTGATATGCTGTTTGTAGCAGAAGAAGTGGGTTGGGGTGTGATACCAGCTTATCCCCTTGGAAGGGCGTTCCGCGATCGCCTCGGTTCTTTAGTACGCCAGCTAGCAACACTTAGCGAAACTGTTTATTTAGTGACTGGCGGCCATGTTCTCAATCTCAGCATCCTTGGTTCGCCATTGCCAAATAGAGCAGATGCTGGAACATTCAGGAGTCAAGATTCTTAACTGTTGATTCAAATTAATCCAAAATCTAATATCTAAAATCTAGAATTGTAATATGGCAACCAAACAAGAAGTTAGAGGATACCTTGCCTACTGGTTTCAGTTGGGTAAGAGAGTGATTACGGGCAACGGTGAGGCAAGCTTTTTGCCTGAATCGGTGCTAGATGGCGATCGCTATAGTGAAGAATTTGAAGAATGCTGGCAAAAAATTATTTCACCGGAATCGGGTGATTGTTACCTTGAGGGTACACATGAAACTATTGCTGAATTGTTGACGCCAGCATGGAATATGCTACCTTGCAGCCGATGCAGTATGCCAGTAGCCGCGCGAAACATCGGGATGCCGGCGTTGTTATGTCCCTGTAATGATTTACCTAACTGGCCGAATACTGAATTGCCAGCACCGCGAGAGCCAATTAAAACTCAAGACCAACTCCAAATAATTCGCGATCGGCTTGTAAAGAATATTACATAAAAAAATATCCCACAGTTAACTGTCAGCAACTTCAAGCGGGATAATTTATTTCTTGGAGTTCCCTCAACAACTGTCGAAAAACCCATCTGTTCAATTTATTAAAAACGTAGGTCTAAAACTCTTTCCACCAGGATAGAGTTAAGACCTACGTATTTTTTAGTTGCAGTAGGTTCGTTGTGGCAGGGTAGAATCTAACACGAAGGGATTCTCATTACCTTGGGGTGTTTTAGCGATCGCATTACTGCGTGCTACCTCACCAGCATCAATTGGATCGTCTGCTTGCCACTCACACAGAGTATCCTTTTGTGCTTCAAAGAAGCTTGCATTTGCCAATTCTGGGTAGACTGTGCGGAAATAGAAAATTACCCGAGCAATATCTCCTTTCTTTGCCTCCCGTGGTTCAAAGAATCCCCGTCTGAATTCACTGTATTTGTCAATATCCTGCGGACTTGGTTGAAAACTTAGTTCATCATCATCGAGATACCAAGACGTAGTTTGATTATCAGGAATATCTCCAAATGGAAAGTTGGCGCGATCGCTGTTAATTTCTACACGTGAAGCAAAGAGGTTATGCAAATCGCTTTTTGCAGGGCCTTCAGCTCCCATACTCTGCGGCCAGACGTGTTCAGCATTGATTTTGCGTTGTGCAGCTTCATCTCTGGGTTTATCTGAATTTGGGTCGATTGGAACGCTGTAACCAGCGTAGATGTCTGTTACTATACCGCCTTGGTTATCTATTTTGGTGTAGAGCAAATCACGAGCGCTACCATATGCGAGGCTAGCACGAGGGGAGTAAAGGCTATCTAGTTTTTCCAGTAAATCGTCTCCTGTAACACCAGAAAGAATTGTGCCTGATGTAACTGGTGGTTCAGGACTGCTAACTGGGACTGATGGAATGGGAGTAGTCTCACCAATCGCTGATAGAGTAAATCGAGCAATTACAGGGTCGTGATCGCTGACTCCTCTAGAAATCCCTGCGTTAACGTGAACAGCATTGATCTCAGGATTTCCATTGTTAAACAAATTTGGGGTAATCAGGATTTGGTCAATTTGTTCCTTATTCCCTTGAAAGACATAAGAGAAGCGGTCATCTTGAGGAATTTTGTTTACCAAATTTTTCAGCTGATTTCCTTCAAGGATTTTAATCGGCTGGGAGTCTGGAGTATCATTTAGATCGCCAAGGACGACAATATTTGCATTTGGGTCAGTAGTTAAGCGATTTTCGACAAATTTGTTAACAATTGTTGCCTGCTCTATCCGTTGCGAGTTGGAAGCTGCTCCTCCACTTTTAGACGCAAAGTGATTGTTTATCAGGGTGATAGGAATATCGTTGAAAGTAAATTCACCCACTAAAGGTTTGCGACTTTTTAAAAAAGCTGGATCGTCCGCAAAGCGTTCAAGCTTTTGTAGCTTAACTCGTTGAGGATTGAACAAAAAGCCTACCCGGATATTGCCACCTGGTTGGCCTCCATCAAGTCCGTTCTGAGGAGGAATTTCTTGATATTCATAGGCTGGGCCTCCTACAGATTCGATAGAACTGATTAGAGTGTCGGCAGTCAGAGTAGCATCAACTACAGAACTTAACTCAGCTCCATCATTGTCTTGTACTTCTTGCAAAGCAATAATGTCTGGTGCTTCAAGATTAGTAACAATTTGGTTTGCCAAACTTGTAAACTTACCGTTTTTTACATCATCATCGACGTTTCTCGCCGACATTCGATCAACCTTAGAGACGTTTTCCTTTTTAGGATCGAGGTTTTCGACGTTAAAGGTGGTAATTGTTAATTGCGTAGGGCTTCCTAGCAAAGATGTAACTTGTACACCATGAGCGATTCCTGAAGGAAGCGAGAATGCAAGAAAAACGATAAAGCACAGTGCCTGCATGACTTTTCGGAAAGAACTCATGAACATTCTCCTTAATTGCAAATAGAGACTTAACTCAGTTGGAGCGCTATTCCGAATATATGAGAAGAAAAGAAATTCAAGTTTTTCTAAAGCCATTTGACTAAGAAAAAAAATCTATCTGTTTCAGTCCAAAATCAAGTATTGAGTGCAAGCTTATGTTTGTATTAAGAGATATACTTCGATTCCCAAGAAGAAGTCATAACACAACCAATAATACAGCAGTCATTTGATATTTATCAACTTATTATTTAGTTACTTACTGATACTAAATTGCGAGAATAACTAGTAACCAATGCCCCATGCTCCTCAAGAGTGTTGAGTGGAGAATCTTACTTTTTTACTCAGGACTGGGAACGGGCTAAATGCCCCGCTAACGGAACCTTGAACTGTTTTGCCCCATGCCCAATGCTCAAATTTCTAAGTATTTTGCTCAATAACCGTGCCACTATAGAAAATAGAGCTGCAAATTGAGCAATAGGAAGACTAAAGAACACTGTGCAGATAACATTTTTAGGGACGAGTTCCGGTGTACCCACGCGATCGCGCAATGTTTCCAGTGTCGCTCTGAGATTACCCCAAAGAGCAGAACTGTGGTTATTCGACTGTGGCGAAGGTACTCAGCATCAAATTATGCGGAGTGAACTGAAAATCAGTCAACTCTCCCGAATTTTTATCACCCACATGCACGGCGACCACATCTTTGGCTTGATGGGACTTCTTGCTACTTGCGGCTTGGCTGGCAATGTAGAACGAATTGATCTCTATGGTCCACCTGGATTAAATGATTACATTCAATCCGCCTCACGTTATTCCTACACGCATTTTTCTTACCCGATCAAAGTTCACGCCATCCGTCCAGGGATAATTTATGAAGACGATGACTTCACCGTTAGCTGCGGTAATTTGCATCATCGGATTACAGCTTTTGGCTACCGCGTAGCCGAAAAAGACCGAGCCGGACGCTTTGATGTGGAAAAAGCCAAGGCGTTGCAAATTCCTCCTGGTCGGGTTTACGGTCAACTCAAGCGGGGTGAAACAGTTACCCTTGCGGATGGGCGGGTGATTGATGGCACTCAGTTGTGCGGTCCTACAGAAATTGGTCGAAAGATTGCCTATTGTACAGACACAATTTATTGTGATGGCGCAGTGCAATTAGCTGATGATGTCGATGTATTAATTCACGAAGCAACCTTTGCCCATCAAGATGCAGATATGGCTTTCCAGCGGTTGCATTCCACAACGACAATGGCAGCGCAAACAGCTTTAACTGCTGGGGCGCATCGACTGATTATGAGTCATTTCAGTCCCCGCTATGCTCCCGGAAATACCTTGGAGTTGAAGGATCTCCTCAAAGAAGCTCGTGCTATTTTTCCCCGTACTGATATGGCTTACGATTTTATGATTCATGAAGTACCCAGACGACGGGAAGTAGAGTTAACCAAGGTAGGCGTTTAAATTTTGGACTTTCCTGCGGAGCGCTACGCGTAGCTTGCTTCCCAGGAAGGGTACGGCTACGCTCAGTCTAACTATTTTAGATTTTAGATTTATTATTGAACGCTTCTAATCTAAAATCTAAAATTAACCAGGTTCTATCTTAAATTTTAATAGTTCCAATCATAAGATCAAGCAAATAAACAGTAGCTTTGTTTTCCGAGTAAGTCAATTATTTAACCAACAATTTACGGTTAACTAGATGTATCAAGAATATACAAATAGTATGGTTTCAACATTTTTATCAATGTGTTTTTTGTATTACAAGTTAGCAAAATAACTTTAATATATCTAGTAATATTGTGAGTTGGATAGTTTTATACTCAAATACTTAGGAAAAATAATTAATTTTTCGTCAAGATTTTTATTCCTTAAATAAAATATTTATTAAAAATTTATCCTTCTAACACTGATTCAGAATTTATATGTATGAATTGATGAACATGAAAGCGGCAGTTGGCACAAAATTATGCCAAATTGGCTTGTCATTGTTGGAAGAAGAATTAAGTATGCGATCGCAGCTATTAAGTGTAAAAAAACATTTCATATTTTTCATAAATCTTCCAAATAAATATAGTGTTTCGATATTAGAGGAGTTTAATAGTGGCTAAGACTAGTCTGAATCAAGAGCAACAGGTTACTACTTCGACACAAGGCGCAGTTGACATCAGACAACTATCTACTATTTTGCTTCGCCGACGCTTTCTGATATTTGGGGTTTCCTGTGTAGTTATGTCAGTTGCTAGCCTCTTGGCTATCAATACTAAACCTACTTACCAGAGCAATATGCAGATATTGGTGAATTCCAATTTATCTGAAGGGTTACAGTCAAATACTCAGGTTACTAATTCAAATTCTCAAATTGTTGATTCCACTACTCAGATGAAACTCATGCTGAGTTCTAAATTACTTCAGAAAGCTGTAGATTTACTGCATTCTGATTATCCTAATATTACCTTACAAGACATCAATGGTCAAAAAGAACATAATAGAAAAGCACCTTTAGAAGTAACTCCAGAAGCGGGAGGTATAGGAGCAAATAAAGTTTTTAATCAGGCATTTAAAGTTTCTTTTCATGATGACGATCCAGTAAAAGCGCAAAGAGTACTTCAAGCGCTACAGAAAGTCTATCAAAACTACAACAAACAGCAGCAAAAAGAACGTCTTAATCAGGGATTAGCTTTTGTAAACACTCGTCTACCTGAGATAAAAAAAGAGGTAAGTAAAGCTGAGAAAAACTTAGAACAGTTTCGCAAAAAACATAAATTACTCGATCCCGAAGTCCAAAGCAAAATTCTGCTAGAATCTCTAGCCGATATTCAACAACAGCTTCAAACCACTCGTGCCAACCTTCAAGATGTAAACGCTCGCTACGATAATCTAGAGCAACTAATAGCGTCTTCGTCGCAGCAAAATACACTACTTTCTTCTCGTTTAAATCAGTCAAGCCGCTACCAAGCATTATTAAGTGAAGTTCAAAAGACTGAACTAGCATTGGCTAAGGAGCGGCTCCGCTATACAGATGATTATCCATCGGTACAAAAATTAAAACAGCAACGCCAAAGTCAACTATCCCTCTTACGAGAAGAGGTGAAAATTATTACTAATACTAGTAAAGAAAAGCCTTTATTCAAAGGACAAATGTTAGGAGTTGATCCAACTCTAGTAGATGAGTTTGTTTTAGTACAGACAAGTGTTTTAGGACTAACTGCCAATGAAAAAAATCTAGTCGAATCAGAACAGGAACTACGCTCCGAGCTAAACAAGTACCCAAGTTTAATAGCAGAATATAATCGTCTGCTGCCAAAGGTAGAAACTAGTCGCAAAAACCTTGAACAACTAATCCAGGCACAACAGTCATTAGGACTGAAAATTGCTCAGGAAGGATATAACTGGCAAGTTTTGGCAGAACCTTCTCCGGGTATTTATATGGGTAACAACAGATTATTCTTTTTGGTTGGAGGAGCAGTAATTGCGCCGATTTTAGGTATTTTAGCAGCCCTGATTTTGGAAAAGTTTAATGACGCTATTTATTGTGCCGGAGATTTAAAGAAACTGACGAATCTACGTGTATTGGGATCAGTACCAAAACTACCGTCACGTGGCATCAAAAAGCGGCGTCTGGGGCTGCCTTGGAATGTGAGAAGAAGCTCAGATTCTTCTGTAATTGAAGCCAGTAATAAATTGCCCGTCCATGAAACTTTGGATATGATCTACCAAAATATTCAAATATTAAAATATCCCTTACCGTTCAAGTCGCTGATGTTTACTTCAGCACTACCAGGGGAAGGAAAGACAACCTTAGTATTAGGGCTTGTAGCTAGCGCTGCCCGAATGCATAGACGGGTATTGCTAATTGACGCTAATCTACATAATCCTAGTTTGCACAAAATCTTGGAACTATCCAATGACTGGGGACTCTCTTTGTTATTAGTTGATGAGACAACTACTCATTTTCAAGATTACATCCAGCCCATTCACCCCTCCATTGATATTTTGACTGCTGGGCCAGAACCAGAAGACACAGTGAAGTTGCTCAGTTCTCAACGGATGAAAGAACTAATAGAGGTGTTTGAGCAAAATTATGACCTAGTACTAATAGATGCTCCATCTATTTTAGGCACGGTTGATGCCAGGATTGTGGCATCTTTTTGCAGTGGTATTGTCATGGTAGAGCGGATGGGGAAAGTGACTCGAACTGAACTGACTCAAGCAATAGAAATTTTGAGTAAGTTGAATTTAATTGGAATTATCGCTAATGAAGCGAGCAATTCTCAAAAGGTATTGGCATCGTAAATCGAAGAATAAAAGTTTCTCTTCCACAGCGGTCAGATTTGGACGATTCACTTTCCTTAATACTGCAACAGATTATTGGATGTATTCTCAACCGAATCGGAATAGATTTGAGCAATGCGATCGCTTTCGGTAGGTGCTTGCGCCATCACTAAGTGATTGCATCTGCTCATATTTAAGATAACGAGGTCAGTCGGACTTTGCCTGACTGGGAGTTAGCAATATTCAGGCTATTATACTGAATGACAAGTAAATAAATATACTGAGGTGCGATAGACGACTGAGATAGTAAACTGTTTAACACATTAAAACAAAGCTAGTGAAAAAACTATTTGTAACTTTTAATATTTTGGTACTTTTATTGCCCCTAACTGCTGTAGCTAGCAGCACAAATGACGACTTGTCATTCTTCGCAAGCAATAACAATTTGATCATCGCACTGGATAACAAGACTAAGACTGCATGTTCTTTCAACACTAAGACTAATTCAGTCGTTAAAATGTCTAATGTTAAGTTTACTGATACGCGAATGGTTGGGGCCTCTTACTGGTGGGGAAAACTAAGCGGAAACCTGAACCATTTTCTTAATCCTAAAACATTTAAAATCAGCCAAATTAAAGGCAAATGGAACGAGAATAACGTCATGTTAATCAAGAGACAACATTACAATGACTATGCTGCTTACACAGAAAATCTCGGTGCAACCTGTGTTAAAGAAGGCGGCTTAAATGAAGTAGCGAAGCAGATGATAAGGTAATTTAGCTTACACTTAATCTCAATTATGAGAATTTTTTACTGTGTATTGATCTGCTTTCACCCAATTAATTTAGCAGGTGTTAATGCAATGCCTAACAAGAGGAAAAACTAGTGGCATTGGGCATGGGAAACAGGTAGAGGAGAGGAATTCTCCCCCTGCCTCCTGCCTCCTTCACCTGATTTCTACCTGATAGCTAAAGTAAAATGCATAATTAGTAGGAGGTGGCAACCTCCTGCGTTGGAGAACTGTCTCATCTTAAAGTAGTAGACGCCATAGTTAAGAGCGTCAATTAGATACTAGTGTGATTAGATGATCGGTATGAAATTCCAACTTTACTTAGGCTCTTTATTTTCCCAGATTAAAGTACGTCATTGGTGGGTAAGTATCTTTTTGTGGATAGCTTTGGTTGCCCCAGCCCAAGCGTCTGTAATCCTGCGTGTGGCAATTGAAAGGGGCGTTAATCAGGTAAAAGTGGGTAGTTCCACCACTGGCATCGTTAAGGATAGTACTGGCCGGACTCTCGGACAGTTGCCGGCGATGAGTGCATATTATGCCCAAGCCGTTCCTGGCGGAGTTGCTTTAGATAAGTGGCAGTCTGGTTTGTTTTGGATTGAGCCAACTG
Organism: Nostocales cyanobacterium LEGE 12452; assembly: GCA_015206945.1. Taxonomy (GTDB): domain Bacteria; phylum Cyanobacteriota; class Cyanobacteriia; order Cyanobacteriales; family Nostocaceae; genus Nostoc. The sequence continues at coordinate 20,261 of JADEXV010000132.1, forward strand.
GTAAAGGATTTGTTTATATTGGCGATCGCTGGTATCGAGGCAGAACTCTGGTTGTCCCCACAGAAAAAGGCTTAACGGCTGTTAACTGGGTTGACGATCAAGAATATCTCTACAGCGTTCTCGGTGGCGAAATGAATGCTAGCTGGCCCCAAGAAGCACTAAAAGCCCAAGCGATCGCAGCCCGCACTTATGCCCTCTACGAACGAGAAAAACAACGAAATAATCCCGTTTACGATTTAGGCAATACCCCCGATCGCTGGCAAATTTACAAAGGTGTCATCAGTGAATCTCCTGCGACTTACAAAGCAGTGGATGAAACAGCAGGGCAAGTACTAACTTATAACAACAAGATTATTCTCTCAGTTTTCCACGCTTGTTCTGGAGGACATACCGAAAACGTGGAAGATGTTTGGGGAAATGCCTTGCCATACCTACGGGCTGTTCAAGACTACGATCAAAATATCAGCGCGTGTAATTGGGTAAAAACTTTCTCGCCCAGTGAGATTAGCGCTAAATTCCCTGAACTTGGCAATGTGACGGCGATGATTGCAGAAACATTCTCGCCTTTCCGTAGTGTTAAAGTCTTGAAAATTGTCGGTAACAAGGGCACAAAAGTTCTACAGCGCGAGCAAGTGCGGACAGCGCTGAAGCTAAAAAGTACCCGTTTTAGCGTCACGAAGGGAGCCGATGGCAATTTTGTACTTCAAGGGCTTGGCTTTGGTCATGGTTTAGGCATGAGTCAGTGGGGGGCATACAATCTAGCTCGGCAAGGAGTGAACCACCTGCAAATTTTGGGACATTATTATAAAGGTGTAGCTCTAACACCAATTCAGGCGAAGTAATCAAGGATTGGGCACAAAAAGCAGAGGGGCAGAGGGGCAGAGGGGCAGAGGGGATAGAACCTACTCCAATTTCTCCCCTGCTCCCCTGCTCCCCTGCTC
>JADEXV010000133.1 GCA_015206945.1 Nostocales cyanobacterium LEGE 12452
GACATAACAGGTGTGTCCGTTAATTTAAATTAACGGACACACCTGTTATGTCTGCGTCAAGTTGTTATGATAACTTGTTCATATCTGCAATAACTGGTTATTGTAACTAGTTCATATCTGCAATAACTGGTTAACACCGCACATATCTAGAATGCTTATACAACAAAGCTTTTGCGTACTGGTTATATTATTGCGTGAGTTCATAACAGCATGGATGCGTCAGATTATTTAACTTATTAATCATCCTGGTATCTGGTTAACCTAAGCATATAACGGGTTATGAGAGATATAACAGCATTTAGATGCTAACAGGTTGATAGCAATCTCGATACGCGATCGCGCATCATAGGATTGTCGCCTCAGTTTGACTGGTAACTGCGGTGCTTGACCGACTACCTTTTCGCGGCGTCTCCTGCGATCGCCTACCGAATAGTTATGCTTTATTATTCTCTTCTGGCATAACTCCTATGAGCGCATTTTCTATCTCATCAAGTGCTTTATCAAGCGCGTCTAACCGCTTGCGATTTTCCCACTCTTGATATGCGATCGCGACCTCTGGATCAGTTCCTAACCCTGTACTACTGCCTACTCTGCCTATATGTTGGTGGCAGGTATACTCTGGGTTCTTGCCGCGCTTCACAATCCCTTTTAGCCTAGCTTTTGGGTTCCTCTTGAAAATTGGCTCGTTAGCTTGCCATTTTGCATACACATACCAATAAATTTCACCACCTTTTTTATACTGCTTTCGCACCTCATACTGATGAATCCAGACCCCAGGTTCAGACATTGGTGCATTGACTAACTGCTGTCTGATTTCCTTTAGTTGCTGAAGCTTCTCTATGATTTGGTCGATGCGTTCACCATTAGGGTTGCTAGAGATGTCGGTCATGGCAGTTATAACAGTTATGCTTATTGAAAATTTTAAAGCATAACTTCTATGACCGCGCTAGGGGAGTTTGGCGTAGCTTGCCGCCGTAGGCATCGCTCCTCTCCCTTTGCCAAAATTCTTAGAGAAAATCATCGTACCCAGCTTTCTCCCAAAATTCATTCATTGGGTTTTTAAATGTGGTAGTCACCACTGAACACCCCTTTATTTTGTATCAAAGTTTGATACCGTAGTCACGCGCTCTATATAAATAGATATTACTAATTAACTATGACTACCAAAATCCTCGTGACTACCAAACTCTGACTACCAAAACCCCAAAACTTCCAATCTATTTTTTGGCATTGGGCATTGGGCGATCGCACCCACTACCCCTGCCACAATCCCCTACAGCAACTTTGGGGTAACATTCCACAGCCAAGGGAGTACACACCCCTAGAATCCCAAAATTAACCCCACTCGTGCTGCAAGTAGGGCATTGGGTATTGGGGATGAAGGGGAGGCGCGATCGCACTTAACCACCTAAAAGCTAGGAAGCTGAGGTAGACTTGATTTGTCGCGTTTTCGTCGCGTATGTCGCCTTTTCTTGTCGCTTATGTCGCTTTCTGAGAAACAAATACAATGTATTGCGCTATTAGCTACGGGAATGCCTCAAAAAGATGTCGCTGAGGCTCTAGACACGACACCACGAACAATCCAGCGCTGGCAAAGAGAGCAAGATTTTATGCAGGCGCTACAGGCTTCTGAAGCTGGGCAAGTGGCAAGCCAGCAAACTGCAAAAGTAGCAACTGAGATAGTAAGCAATGTTTGGCAGGGACGGGATCAGCTAAGGCAAAAAGAGTTATCGCTTTTGAAAACGCTAGAAGATATTCTGTTCAACTGCTTACAGGGAGATACACCAGATTTTCGCGCTATAGATAGATTAATTAAAGTATCTGAAAGGCGTTCAAAGCTGTTAGGGCTAGATATCAGAAATTACCAAATTCTAGATGCTATGGAGCTACTTCTTTCAGAACGAGTTGCAAGTCAGAGACACGCAGAAATTGTCGCAACCAATATTTTAAATATGGAACAGCAATTAAGAGATATTACTACTCCCTCCATTTCACCCAGTAAATAAAAGTTGGTTTAACTCAATTTCGCACTCATCCTTAAGTCCCCAACATCGACGGGCAATCGCAACTCCACCACTGACCGCTTTAATTATGTAACTGCGGAAGTGAGATCCAAAACCTACTTCCTTGATTTCTGCCTGTTTAGCGATCGCCTCTTGTGCTAATTCCTCTAAAGATGGTATGTGCTGATATTCTTGGTGAAGTTGACAGAGGCGCAATTGCTCATCTTGGGTAAGCAATGTCCATGCCTTATCTACTTCTGATTGGGTGAGGTTCAATTCTCCCCAGTGGCAAAGTTCCCGCAGTTTAGTTACTGCTATTTCTACTAGTGACTGATGACTAACAGCTAATGACTGTTGAATAGTTGCTACTGTCCGTACTTTCTGCTTTGTATACTGTTCTTCTAATGTAGGAAGTGGATTAATTTCGAGTTCCGTAACTGTTGACAATTGGGAAGATGGAATTATTGCTTGTGCTTGTGCCTCAAGTTTAGCGGCGGCTAATTTCTCCCTAGCTAAGATATCGCGTTCTACCCATGCCGTGAACACTTCCTCGCGGCGATCGCTAACAGGAACAGCACGACCATCGACCAAAACCAGATTTCCCTCATCATCTTTTTGAAAGTCTGGAGCTGCAACACCATAAATCCAAACTTGGTTTCCTCGTTCCCCTTCCCGCCGTAACCGGGGGAATTTGTAACCAGTTAGAGACGCTAGTTTTTGACAAACTTGCATTGGGGTTTTTAGTTTCCCAAAAACATTACTTTTAGCACCAAGAATTAAGCTCAAATCGTACTGATGAGTTTTTACTTTCTCAAGTGCTGCTTTTGCTAATGGGTGGTTGTTATTCAATCCATCTGTTAGCAAAAGCTCTTGGTAATTAATCCAGTCCAGAGCATCAATTTTTTTTACAATAAATTTTTTATTAGTATCGGGAATGAAGTAATCACCATCGCCATTTTTCAAGGCGGTAGACATTACATTTATTTCCCTATCGGGTAAGAACTCCCTACCCAAGCCAAGGTAGTAATGCAAGCGAATTAAGGAATACCAGCCTTTATCATCTTTCTCTACTAATTCCGGCGTGACTGGGATGTTATAGCGTCTTTCTAGTTCGCCTTTTCGATGCTGCAACTGCTCTACTTCACTCTTGCAAGCTTGCTTACTCAATTTCTTAAATTGCTCATCGGTAATGCTTTCAGATGCGGGTACTTCTTTACAGTGTCCGGCGTATTCTTCCTTGCAGTTATCATCGATCGCTTCTTTGGTATTTTCTATCTCTGTGGGATCTGGTAATTCATCTGGGTTAATTTCACAAACAATATGCCCCTCATCTTTTAAATCACTAATAATTTGTTGGGAATATCTGCTCATTCCATCATTGATAATAGCTCCCAGCTTACCCCAAGTATTTATGCAAATATTCTCAAAGCCACCTTCTATTTTTTCATCGAATCCTAGTGTAGCTAGTTTGTTTATATTAGCTTTGTCTTTTCTGTACTCACCTGATAGCAACGCCTTTACACTATTGGAACCACTGCCTACTTTGTTAATACCTACTGGATTAAGCCAAATATAACGGGGGACTGGAGGACGATAACGTGATAAATGCTGTCTCACACCATCGGTAGTTTGTACGCCTTGAAAAATTCCAAAAACATAATCAAAATGTTCTTCCTCGATTGATACCCCAGTCTCAATAGTCGAGGTAGTTAGAATGAGGTCATAGTTTTTAACCACCTCGTTTAAATTATCTGTACATCCAAAAGCAGGATGACCAATGGTAGTTGTACTTTTAGAATCAATTCGTAAAATTCTCAGGTGTGGCAATAGTTTCTTATAGTACGCCTCCAAGTTACGGGAACCCCATCGAGAGTTATGCTTTTGTCCCGACAAACAAACAAAACACTTCTTCCCATCCTCTAGTTTTTGGGACAGGATTTTTACTAATTGTGCTGGATTCTTACCCTGTACTAAATTTATTTGCCAGGGCTGTACAAATTTAAATGTGTTCTCAACCAAAAAAGTATCAATCTCTTGCCCTATAATTCCGTTAACAAAATCGATACCGATATCATTTAAGTCAGCATCGGCAATGAAGATTTTACCGCCATAATTCACAACATTAAGCAGTAGCTTTTTGAAGTTTTTGATTATGGCTACGCGATCGCTCTGACAAGTCGAACTACTCAATAAGTGCCAAATTAGCTGCATAAATTCATCCAGAATCAGCCAGCACCCTTTCCATTCATCAGGATTAAATTTAGCTTTGCTTTTTGGATGCAAGCTATCAATTACTAACCCCATACCAAAATGTGAGCCTTGCTCAGTCTCTTTTAATTTGTCAATAAAGGTCAATCCCAATTTTTCTACAAGATCGGTTGCCAGTTGCACCCTATGGGTAATTACTAAAACTCTTCTCTCACCAGCACGAATTATCGGGTCAGTTAGCAATTGGAGCAAGCGAGTTTTCCCGGTGTTCTTTGGCGATTTTAGGGCGATTAGCTGCTTACCCGATGGAATCGCCAACTCACCCAAGTAACGCTGATTTAAGTTCAAATCTGGAGTGTATGTGAGCCGTCTTAATTGCTTGGTGTTCCACTGAATTAAGTCTTGGGCATCGCAGTAAATAGCATCAAATTGCTCACGACCACAAGCGGCTATGACATCATCAATCCCTTTACCTAATGCCGGATACCAAGCCATTATTTTAATTTCACAACCACACAAAGATAAAAGCTTGGCAGTTTTAGCGATCGCATTATTCACGCTTCTAACCGTGCTGCGCTTAACATCGGCATCGAAGCAAAAGTAAATTCGCCTCTCTGGTTGAGCAAATACGGCTAACTGTGGGATTAGGTATGGTTCGCCGTTATTTTCGTTGTATTCATCCTTTGGTTGGCGACGGCCTCCCCAAATTCCGGGTAGTCCGATCGCAACGTAACCACAAGATAAAATTGCAGCTGCTTTTTTAGCACCCTCGCAGATGATAACGGGAATCTGGGTATTCTCTCTCACCCATCGCCAAAAAGCGCTATAGGGTAAATTCTGGTAATTCTCTGGTAGTGCCACATCGTAGCGGCGGCCAATTAATTCCCAAATTCGGGGGGGAATTCGTAGGGCAAAAATTTCTGTGTCAACTTTTGGGGGATGCTCATATTTAATTGCCTTGCTGTTACCCTCATCTATCCTTGCCGTGTTGGGCTTAAAACATCCCCAAAGGGAATCTGACTCGGTGAGAATATTTATCCCACTGCACCACCAACCGCCATCAGAGAGATGAGCATATCGCCTCATATCTCCATCGCGTAACCGTCCATCATTACGGCGGCTGATTTTTTCGGAGTAAAGGAGATATTCAGAAGCACTATTACCTGACAGCGATTTAAAGTTAAGCGCAGCTATTTCAGAGTCAATTGCACTACGCTCTAACTCAAGTTGCATTGCTTTAGGCATCGACTCTGGCAATGGTTCCCAATGCTCAATCGTTGCTGCTTCCCTAATCGCTGGAAGACTCCGCCTAAGATTACCTCGTTTGTTAAATCTGCGGAAAACTTTTCGTAATTCTTGCCGCGCAGAGAAAGAGGGAGAAGCTAGCTTGCTAAATCCTTTCATGCTCTCACCTCAGCTTGCCGATCGCTTACCGAGAAAAGCGGAGCATCGCAAAAACCACAGCGAATAAAGCCAGGGTCATGCTCGTAGCGAATAATTTTTAGCCCCCTCGTGTAGCCACAAGCTCGGCATGGGCAGGATAGCAGGGCTGTACCTTGGCTGTAGGGTGCTTTCATACAACACCTCTTTGCAGACAAGCCAAGATGAAAACTGCTATATCATCTGTTATTCCGCGCTTTTCTAGTGCTTCAAGTACTTCAGTTAATCGACGGCGTTTAATTGATAAAAAATATTGATGAAAGGGAATGTTTCTTGGTACAATAGCGCTATTACAACTTGGTTTTGAATAGCGCCGTACTCTCACAAAGTCGGCGTTTGTCATTTTTGGCTGTTCCTGTCCTGTAGTGGTGAACAGCCCTAGTTTTTTAAGTTTTGCGTTCTAATAGGTTAATCCAGTAAGCTTGGAATAAGAAATTAATTTTTAGATTTGCTGGTTGCAAAGTCTGGAGTGAAACGTTTATCAGACGTTTCTTTGTGCTTACAGTGGTGGATTAATCCGCGATCGCACTCAAAAAGCTTAGGGCTATGTAGCTAGCATTTTTTTATACGAGTAGATAGCAAGAGGGAATACTTGCTTTTCTTTTCTCAAGAATTGCACAATAAAAGCTCAATAGAAAAACTGTGATAAGTTGTTAAGAAAGGTTAAGAGGTTCAAGAGATACTGTTTTTGCGTTCCTGCTTGTCTTTGCCTCTACCTGGAATCTTTGTTGGTACGCCATTAACGACTGCGAATTTAGAGAATTTGCTGTTTTTACCATGAGATACCCATTTCTTAGCTTCTGGTAAATTATGTTGTTGCATGAAAATTTGACCGCAAAGATTAGTGAATTTTAATAATTCAGACAAATCAACAGACCTTAATAGCTTTTTGTCTTCCTGTTCCCACCTTTCTTTTGTGGCTTCTGGTATTGTTTCACCATCAAAAAGTTTTACAACTTCTCTGCTCCGTTCTTGATTCTGTCTTTTGTCAAGACTTTCCCAATATTTCTGTTTCGTTAAAGTAATATTAAAAAGACAATGTTCAAAAGCTAAATGTTTTAGTAAGTCAGAACGTTTAAGATTTTTTACTGAAAACCCTTGTATCTCTGCTTCCTGGCGTATTAGATGCTCAGTTTTAAAAAGTAATACTGATAAATTTAAATAATGATCTACCCATCCTTGCATCATCTCTTTGAACTCTTCAGTAACACCTTCTAAAGAAGGAATAGGGTTTTCTTTATCTGAAAAGTAGGCATCAAGAGCTTTTCCTAATAATTCCCAAAACTGTACAATAGAATCAAGCATTTCCGTTGTAATTTTTATTCGTAAATCATCTGGAGGCAGTTCTTTGATATAAAGTGCAAGAGACTGTAATTCTTGTTTTTGGGTTGTGGTTATTTCCATACTTTTACCTTCTACAATTCTTCAGCTATCTAATAATAGTGAAACCTAGTAACAGCGAATCTATTAAGCTTGCACGCAATAAAGATTGACAATTGTCAGCTACTAACCTAATTTTTGTAAAAAAATGCGATCGCAAGCGCTTCGATCCGCGATCCTTCCGTACTAAGCTTTTCTACCCCAATACGGATCTAGCTTGTGGTTTGAACTGCTAAAAAAGTTGCAAAAAAGTGTGAATATCATAAGCCAAGTGATAGAAAGTGTTAGGTACTGAGAGAAAGTGTTAGATTTTGATAAATCCTATGTATCAATTGTTTCTATCAATCGCCTCTCTTCACAGTTTACTCCCACCATTGTGATAGTACCTTCGTACTTGCAATCGCTGCTAATTTTGAGGATCAACCCTTGTTAGCTGCACTAAGATAGCCCCAAGTTGGTTTAATGCGGCGTTAGTGGTTCGCTGATTCTCTAGAAAGTCTCGCTTAAGTTCTTCGTGACTATCGCGTAACTCTAAAAGAACATCGTCCAAAATTGCGCTACGACCTAGTACACGGGTAACGTTATCGGTTAACTCGGCGATCGCTTGTGTGTTGGTGGCTTGTTGTTCGGCTACTGTAGCCAAGATTGACTCTATACGGTCTAGTCGGCTTGGTTGTTGTGGTGTGTCTGTCATTTCCCTGCCTCAATCATCTTGGCGATCGCCTCTTTATCGAAGCAGTCTAAATAGCTAACCAGTTCTCGAAATTGCTTGTATTTTTCCTCAGAATAGGCATCTGGTGTGAAGCCTAGAACTTCACAGAATTTAAAATAGTCGGCCCGCCAATTAAAGCTATTTAATGCAGTAGTGAAATTTTCTGCTACCTCTAATGCCTCCTGCGATACCTCTGGTTTTTCTACCTCATAAGCTCCTTCTAGCGCTTCAGTCATGCTGATTTTTCCTGATTATTTTGGTGTGTATAGTCATCAATTGCTTTTTTAGTTAAGGCCAAAACTAAGCTGGGAACTGTTCTATAATCTTTATCTGCCCAAGTCTGTAAAACTTTATACTCCTCATCTGTCACGCGAATTGTGATAGTCGGTTTTTTAGAAGGCATAGTGTAGCACTTATCAGTTTTTATAGCGAGTAACTATAATTATCCTCCCTTAACACAGATACATTAAATTATTGATAAGTGTTTTACTCGCTTTACTTTGTTGACAGGTGCAACACTTGTAATTTAACATAACACTATAAGCAATCGATCAACAATAAGCCACTAATTAGCGTCCTACGAGTACCCCAACGACTTACAGAGTAGGGGGTTTAGCGTTTAGGAGCGACATCGTGATGTGTACTTATTCTGATTGCTAGCTAGTTAATATCCGATTCACATTGATTACTGTAGTAAACGTATGAAACCTAGACGGAGCAAGCATTCTACAGATTTAGATTTATTCCTTGATTTCCCAAGCACCAAGACATATCTAGCTGAGGTATTGGGTGTTAGTCGCTCGACTTTGGTCACTTGGGAGAATTTAGCTTTCTGGAGAATCCCCAGTTTCAGAGATGCCTACCCCAAAAACCACGATGGCAGTTACGACCGGGAATCACCGCTATCAAGCTATCAATCATGGGTTTTAAGCCGTGTTGGTCGCCTCATGGCACAGCTAAGACGCGGCGAACGGGTCAAAGGCTATATCGCCAAAAACCCCAACGATTTTTCTAGATACCGCTATCAGCAAGCATTCCAGCAAATTCAAAAAATCCAAAAGGGAGCGTAAATCATGGCAGCACGAAAGAGAAGCACAACACCAACAGCAGACACAGTAAGCATTCATGATGCTTGCCTAAAGTACATGACCACGGAACAAGGACTGAGACTAGCTTTAAGCCATGTTCGCCCTGACGATTTCGACACTGTAAAGGCAGTTTCGGAATTGGATTTAGAAGCGATCGCGTCACACTTCCAGCCAAAAAACACCCTAGAGTTACCCGAAATACCCGAAACTTCTCCACAGCAAACATCTGAACCAGCAACAGAACAGCCACAAAACGCCCTTTCTGTGCCCCAACAGCAGCAACATCTAACATCTGCTACCCAATCCCCAAGCAATCACGCCCAACTAACGCTAATAGACCAGCTAGCGAAACAGGCAGGGCAAGAAATTGAATTAGTAGACGCGATTTCCCAAGTCAAAAATCAACTCATCCTCAATAACTTGGCTGTTAGGGATGCCGAACTGACAGAGCAACTTAATCAGCACTGGTTAAACCAAAAACAAGGATATTTAGGGTCAATTCGCGCCTTGGCTGACCTCGCACAGCAAAAGCCAGAAGTTACCCCAGACGATACCAACTTGACCCAAGAGATTGATTCTATTTTGGGCCAACTGGGAAAAAAGCTAATCGTGTAAGAGGGATCAACATCCTGTTATCTCCTCTCGACTTCATTAACTGGTTATTAGAAAGAGTACTAACGCTATGACTTTTACAATTTCCGGCAGTCAGCCAGAAGTAGATATGAGCGCTAATTCCTTGCCTGAGCTAGTTTCTCAAGCTCAGGAATTGCTTGGACAAATCCGCCAACATCCACAGTTTAAAGGCTTGCGTTTTGACTGCGATGTAGCGCTCGGTGACGTAAAACAATATTTCAACTATCTGGAATGGGCTGCTACTGCTGATTTAGAGGTATCTAGGTTTGAAGGTTTTACAGAATAATTATCACACCACCGGACAAAGTAGACGCTCTTCAAACGGGTAATAAAAAGGGATGTTGCCAGCATCCCTCGTTAAAACTTGTAAAATCCCATCCTGGGAATGTGTCTTAATTACCCAGCAATTATGCCATATCCCTACTCATAGAAAAAAGGTTTATGGATGATTTAAACAGCCAAATTCAAGATGCAAAGACGGACGAAACAGAGCTAAACCAAGTCCTAAAAAAATATGATCTAGATGAACAATTATCAATTGAGTTTAGCGAAATTGACAAAGCATTTAGGCAACTAGAAATTAAATATCAATCCCTACTAAACACTAGAAAGTTTTTGAGCAATGGCAAGAATTGACACTACAAAAGCAGCCGCGAAAGCTGTAGCTGAGAAGTTAGCAGGGCGTAACCAAAACTCGACATCTAGCACTAATTCCACATCTGCTACCCCTGCGACTACTCCCATAGATAGCCGCATCCCTGGCTTACTAACTGTCACCCCTGACTTAGTACCGGGAATGATGCCACCATTCCAACCCAATCAATACCATATTTCAGATCCCCTAAATCCTCCCGAAACTCTCCCACAGGCAAGCCAAAGCCAGCTTGATAAAGGGATGAAAATTTATGAAGGTGCGACGCGATCGCTCAAATTGACGGGGGCAGCGCTCGACCTGACACGCGAGAAATTTACTGTAATTGGTAAACACTCAAAGGCTTTTGGTGCTGGCATCCAAGCAGCTACCGAGATTGAAAAAGTCAAGGGTAATTATTTGGATTACCTCAATCAAAAAGAAGTGACTACCCAAAAGTCAGTAGCTTTAGATGTCAGTCAGGTTAAGACGATTGCTGATACGAATATCTCCGTTTACAGCAAAGATGAATTAAATCAAAAACTGTTACAGGCACAAATTAAGGCTGAGGAATTGCGATTAAAAACTGTTGAGTCACAAGGGAACCTAGCAAGCTTTAAAGCACAGTTGGGTGATTATCTGGAGGTGAAATCATGAGGTTATCTCACAGCTTAGGGCTAAGTGCTTTTAGCTTGTGCGCTGGCTTAGTAGTAGCTTCTGGAGGGTTCACCAACGATATAGCCAAACTAATCTCTATGCTTGGTGTGGGAGCATTACCAGCAAGTTTTATTACTTACTTTATCGCTGATACTAAATCACAGAGATTGCTAAATGATGCCGAAAGTAAGAACAAAAAAGCAGGTGAAACACTGCATAAAATAATCAGAGATTTCGACACTTGTAAGTCAAAGTTAGCTAATATTAGCAGCCAACTGGAGACAGTCAAAGATGAGCTTAAGGAAGCACGAAATACCATCAACTCATTAGGTCACAATAAATTAGAAAATACGGGTTTAATTGCCCAACTGCAAGCCAAATTGAATCAAGCGTTTACCCAGTCACACCAAGATAAACAACGCATTGAATATTTAGAATCCGAATGTGAGCAATGGGAATTTAACTTTAAATCTCAGGTAGAGACTGAAGCTAATCAACGCTTTCAACTTGCCAAGTCTCAGGAGTTAGAGAAAATCTATACTGAGCATGACTTGATAACTAGTGAAGCTATGCAGTTATTTAGGCGGCTGCAATCCTGGGGTGAAAAGGTGGCACACGGTCATCAAAGCAAAGCTGAAATTATCAAGAGTTTAGCCAGTAGCTACAACGAAAATTTAGATGAGGTTGGGGAAGCGATCGCAAGTGAGCGTCAAAACTATCTTTTACAAATCGAGCTACTAAACGAGCGTATAGGTCAATTGCAGCAACAATTACAAGGTGATTTAGTAGAACCCGTATATAATAATTTTGGCTTTGATATCAACGGGAAAATCGCTAATGAAATAGCACGTACTCTGTTTAGTGATATCAGGTTGGCTTTGAGCGTTAAGGGGTTCCAAGTGAAGCCTGACGGCGTTGTAGATGTTGGTTATGGCTATTCTCGCTCTGTACATCCTAAAGCCATTGTGGAGGCTATCAGCAAGCATTCTGAGACGCTGGCTAAGAAGTTAGGATTATTTAAAATAACAAGCGTTCGCAAGCTGGAAATAACCGATTGTATTTTGGTCTGCTACCGTATGGAGCCAGCCATCAAAGCAGATGAAATTAAGCTGATGGTTGGGACTCCTGACGAATTTATAAACTACGTCACTTCTCACCCTATCCGCTATCGGCTGATTGCAGATCCGGGCGTTGGTAAAACTCCAACGACTGCGGTAATGATTAGCGAAATTGTCAAAGCTGGATGCACTCGCGGCAATACCGGGAAGGGTGAGAAAGTGCCTCATACTCTGGTTACTGTGTCTTACCCCGGTGCGGTTGGTTCACTCAAAGATAGCAATTATCCTTTAGAGCATTTCCTTAAGTATGGCGACACAACAGCCGCGATTAAGTCCTTTGATGATTGCTTGGATGATGGAAATTTTCGAGTTAAAAATCCCACATTCGCTGCTAACTTCTTTCAAATTTGGGCATGGGATGAATTAGATAATACTTTAAATTCTTGCTCGGAACCTTACGCAGCAGGTGAAAACCTTAAGAAGATTCTCAAACAGTTTGGTCACAATAACATCGGCTGGATTGTGTCGGGTCAATCAGTGATGACCAAACAAATCCCAGGTTTTACCAACGATGATCGGTCACTGTTTACCGAAATAATCATTGGCATTCCCAAGATTAGACATTACCTAAATACTTACGGAAAGGGGAAAAATAGCGAGTCTAATTTGGCTAAATTAACTCGTAACTTAGACGCTATAGAGGAATATATCGACCAGAAAAACGGGTTAGTAACCGATGATGCCAGATTATTGAGAGTAGCCTTAATAGTAGATTCTCGCTCACCTAAGCTCTACTTTTTACCTAATCTCGATAGGGTGAGTTTCAACTATCAAGAAACAGAGGAGACAAAGCGACTGGCAAGGCTTGCCAAGTCCTCTGGCACAATTGGCAACGGGCTAGAAACCGAAGGCTTAAAGCCTTATACAGCAGGCAATAGTCAAATGGTAAGCTTGCCACCAAAAACGACTATAGGGGGTAGTCACCAATCTGGCGCAAGTCCCCACTGTCCCCACTGTGGAAGCGCAAATTTAAAGCTACAAAATGATGATAGATATCGCTGTCTAGGCTGCAAAAAGCGCACAGTTAGCAATAAGATTATCTGGAAATAAATAAATGAATTTTGATGATATTTCAACAATTGTCTATCAACCTCAAAATGACCATGAGCCAGGATTTATATATTTAATGGAAGCAGAGGGCTATCATGGCTTAATTCCCGGTGCTTGGTTACGTCGTTGCAAAATTGGGTTATCTCGCAATCCTGAAGCTAGACTTGATAATTTTCACCGAAATCAACCGCCTTGTAATGTGAAAATTCTTAGGATTATTTATGTAGAGAATATGGCAGATGTAGAAGGGGAGTTACATCAACAATTTAGCCGATGCAATGTTGAGTTAATCAAAAGTAAAGAATGGTTTGATTTTAATCCAGTGCAATTTCTGATGGTTAATTGGGAGTTTGAGAAGCGATCGCTACACGTTTTTAGCCTTAGCGACTTGCCAATTAAGTTAATCATTTTCAGCATGATCGGGCTTGTGGGAGTGGGAACCATAGCGGGAAGATTGACGAATCAGCCAGCTAATTCTGTGATACAGCCACAAAAACAATTGACAAAGTAAGCAAAAATTAAGGGAGGTTGTTAGCCTCTCCTCTTTAACAAGTTATAAATATATTGACAACATTTAACAAGTTAGCTATATTTATAACAGGTTATAAATAAGGGGAGTCAGTCAGATGTCTAAAGCAGTTCAGGAGCAAGTGGATCAACTGTTTGAAGCTACCAAGGATTTGCAAAGCCTTGAAGAAATTAAGCCACACTGCGAAAATTTTAACGAGTTTATTAACACCAAAACCAGCTACAGCACCAAAAGCTTAGGTACTGTCTTAAGTCGGGCTGGCTTCTACAAAAAATTTAAGTCACTGCCATTAGAGCAAGGTAAAAACGCCGAATCTGTACCCAAACATGATGCACAAGGCAACGTCACAGGAAACGAGTTAAAGCATTATGTTTTATTGCTGTGTGGATTGGACAAAAAAGATTGGGAGGAGCGTAACGAAACTACACGGGTAAGCGATCGCCTAATGACTGCTGATGAAGATGGCAATACAGGCATTGAGATTAACCCAGAAACATATTTAGAAGTAACTTCTAACTTGTTAGCCAGTGAACATCCTCACGAGTTAGCAGTGGGCTTGATAGCTGCTACGGGCCGCCGTCCTCATGAGATTTTAGCCAGAGGAAAATTTACCCCGATTGATGGTGAATCCTATCAAGTCAATTTTGAGGGTCAAGGCAAGAAACGCGGTGAGAAGCCAGTATTTAAAATTTCTACTTTATTCCCTGCTAGTTACATCATTGAGCGCTTGAATCATTTACGAAAAGAACCATCTACTAAGTCACTTTTAAAAGAAGTCGCTAACGAATTTCCTACTGATGTAGCAGCCCAAAATAAAGCTATTGAAGATAAACGCGGTAATTCATTACGTCGGGTAGTTCAAGAGTATTTTGGTGGCAAGGATAGCAAAGAACCGCTTTTAAACTTCCGTCACGGTCAAGAGCAAAATGACTGTAAAGCTTTAAGGGCAGCTTGTGCGTGTCTTGTTACCGAGCGCGATTGTACGGGTTCACTAGGGGCGAAAATGTACTTCGCTGCTTGTTTCTTGGGCCATATTACCCCAGGTGAAAAAATCAGCGATAGCGATTTGAAGCATATCACTACTACCCTTGGTTATTCAGATTATTACACTACGAAACCTGTAGGTTATCCAAGCGCACCAGAGAAAGAAAAACTCTCTAATGTTCGGGTTAGTTCTTCGGATTTAGAAGCTATTCGCCACTTGCAAGAGAAGCTAGAAGCACCTAACCAACAATCAGTAATCAATCAGCTAATTGAATCATTTAACAGCCGTCTGGACACTGCAAAGCAATTACAATCAGCACACCAAAAATTAGCCCAATTAGAAGCCCAAGTTAAACAGTTACAAGAAACTAATAACCAGTTAGAGCAAGCCAATAACCAATTACAACAGGAGTTTGATGCAATGTCAGCCACACAGCAACCCCAAACAATTACTCTTAATGTCACCGAGTTAGACTCTTGGCTAGAAAAGAAAGTTATTGAGATGGTAAGTAAGTTAACTCTTGGGGGAACTATTGCAACTGCTACCACTGCCACGCCTGCCAAAGTAGCACCACCAAAGGAAGAGATTGACTGGGAAGCCAAGACCGATGCTGAGGTGTGGGGAAGTAAAGCACCCGGCGCGGCAATTGAGAAAATCCGTAGGTCTTATCAGGCAATCTGTTTGTATAACAATACTGTGGCGACTGGAGAGGGCGATCGCTTGGCAGTGACTAACCAAGCACTTAGAGATTTATCAGGCTGTAACGGGTTACTAGTACGCGATTGGATTGAAGCCCATAAAGATGAAGTGATTAGCCATAACGCGAAATTCGGTATGGAGAACAAGAAAGACCCCAGTAACCCTGCCAGCTATGCCAACAAGGGCAAGGACACAGATAAAATTCTGTTGCTGATAAATGAAGAATTCTTGAGCGGTGAAGGCTTTAAAGCAGGGAGAAACTAAAACGGCGTTAGTAGGCTGAATGTTTTGTATTAGTTGCTTTTACCTTAATGTCGTCATACTAGTAGTAGCAGATAAGAATTGTTCCAAAAAGCGGTTTTAGTCTGCTAATGCCCACTCTACTTAGCTAAATTTTAATAAATCAACATGAGATTCAATGAGTGAAAACGTAGTTGAGAGTTGTTAAGCACGAGATTGTTTTTAAAAATTTCAAAACTTTTTATTCCTCTTTTCCCTCAGATGTCTTAGAAGTAAATGGTAAAATGGATAAAGATAAAATATTTAATTCTTCCTCCAAAAAATCTTTTTTTTGTTCATATAAATCTTGTTGCTCTTCTATATGAGAAACTTTAAAGAATGAACAATGAATTAAAGCTACTGTATTCATCATACATCGTATGAATCGGCTTCTTGGCTCAAGATTTTTTGATAAACCCAAGCCTCGCAATTCATTACATCTAGAAGATATATCAGGAGTTTTAAAGCTTAATGGAGATGCTATATGTGCAAATTCGTTTCTAATTTTTCTTAAAATGTTTAGATTTCTTTTAGTAGTATTAGAAATTAATCCTAACAAATATGCAAAATTTATACGAGCCGAAAAGCTTCCAAGTGAACCATTTTGGGTAAATAATTCTTTAGCTACATTCTCATTATTGACTAGCTTTGCTTTTATTAGTTTCTCAAGCTCACTATCTAAATAAGCAGAGGCCATTAAAGCACATCCTCGATCAGTTTCTTCAGTAAGAGTAGTTCTAAATGAAATTATTTCCTCCAGAGCTAAACGCTGAGATTCACCTTGCGGGGTGGCTTTTATAGTTTCTATTACATCTATATCGGCAAATAAATTAATTATGAACTTTGCTCTACTCTCAGGTTCAGCCAATTTTTTATTTAATTCTTCTAGTGATTCAGGATTCCCTAATTGTTCTAATATTTCCTTTAATAATGGTTCTTGTATATTAAATTCGTCTTTGGATTCAGTCATCTCTTTGTAATTTCGGTAAAAGAATTTTAATATACATAGTTTTTTGCAAACACACAAGTGGAATGACACCATAAGGTTTGAAAAGCCACCGCACGTTATAGTGTTTTATTGCAAATCTGATTTCTACTACCTAAAAGCCTCAAACCCTTGGCAATGTAGAGGCAAGAGTGCTTTAGAGTCATTTCCGGTGTGTAATATGGTCTTAATCCTTACTGTGAGATGGTTATTGGTGGATGTCGGGAAAGACATATTTCCCGACATTTCCAATAAATAAATGCTCCTTTAACCAATATAAAGGAGCATAAAAACAACAAAACGCTAATTTTTAGCAAACAACAGTTGTTCGAGCATATTCACGAGTTTCAGGTTTTTGCTTTACACTTATTTCTACATCGTTGCCTAAAGCATTTAAGTATTCAATCAATCTATCGATTGAAAAACCTGAAAGTCTACCTCTTACTAATGCTGAAATTTTTGGTTGATCAATGCCTAAAAGTTTAGCAGCTTCTACTTGTGTTAATTGGCGAGAGGTAATAATTTGGCTAATTTTATGTGCTAATTCAGATTTAACTAAACGTTCTTCAGGATTTGATAAATTTAAATCAGCGAATACATTGCCTGTACTAATTTGAGCTTTAGTTTCAATCATGTTTTAGTTTCTCCAAGGTAGCAGAACGCTCTAGAAAGTCTGCTTTCGCATCTTTAAGCCTCTGTTTAATTAACTCAATATCTTGTTGTGGTGTAGAAATACCATGCTTAGATTTTTTTTGGAATGCGTGTAAAACATAAACAAAATCTTTAAATTTTACAGTGTAGACAGCACGATAGGTATCTCCATCAAAATCGTCTACAATTTCCAAAACGCTAGAACCTGGAATTATTTTTAAAGGTTTAGCATCTACGTGTTTATCACCAACTTGCGCTAGATAGAGAGCGTGTCCAATTTCACCTTTAACATCTTCAGGGAAATCATCTAAATTTTTTAAAGAGCTTCCCATCCACACAACAGGTTTAAGGTTGGTTTTACCCATCTTTCATTTAGTATGCTAAATTTAGCATATTATGTCAATAAGTAAACCAATGTATCAAAAAATCTAGTAAACAGCCATGTTTATATGCGGTTAACCAAAATTACTACCAGGGATTGAAACCATAGTTGTAAATAGTTTACAACCGTATTTTGAGCATTGTAATTAACCAAAATCCCTACTAGGGATCGAAATGTAACTAAGTAATAATCAGTGAGTTAATGGGGATAATGTGCATCAATTTCAAGCTTTTGGTTAGTGTCTAGCTCTATACCTTTAATAACCACTGGCGACAACATAGCCAAACTCGCAGCCGCCCCCAACACCTGCTCGTCAGTCACTTCCAAATATTTCTGCAACTGCTCCAAATTCCGATGCCCCGAAATCTCCTGAATAACTCTCAGTGGTATGCCAGCGTTACTCATCTGGGTGAGCGCGGTACGCCTGAAGCTGTGGGTAGACACGCCAATTATCCCGGCTTGTTTGCAAGCTCCTCTCAAAATCCTAGCGGCTGAGTCCTCGCTGATGTGTCCATCACAGCGACCGGGGAACAAATAAATCTCTCCGGCCAGTGGGTAGTATTCAGTGAGCAACCGCCGTAGGTCTTCAATCACTGGGATTGACCGGGTTGCAAGTTTACCCTTGGTGTTTGACTTTCTAATAACCAGCCGGGGTCTGACATTGCCCTTGGGTGTGTAGATATCTTGAGTTTGTAGCGTACAGCATTCGCGGATACGGCAAGCACTGAACAGACAGACACCGAACAAAGCGCGATCGCGCCCGTTGTCTAAGCCATGACTGAAAATTAGCTGTATCTCTGACTGTGTGAGAACTTTAGCGCGTCCATGCCGATTGATTTTCATTGGCAGACTGTAGACCCTGTGATCCACAGCCTACAACGATTTGACCCCCGATTAGTCAGAATTGTTTGACCGAGATTAGCGTAGCTTGCCGCCGTAAGCATCGCGCTTTAGCAAGTCATTAATGATGTTCTGGTAGTTATACTGGTGCAATATTTTTTACTCAGTAGGTAGAACTGAAGTATAGTTTTAGCACTTTTATGTTTAAAAAATTAGCCTTATCAGCGATCGCAGTTTTCGGTATAAGTTCATTTTCACTGCCTACAGTGCTGGCACAGAGTAGCGGTTGTAGCAACTATTGGGTAAATCCGTCCAGTGGGAAAGAAGAATGTTTAGATGGTCGTAGTTTACCGCCGCAGGCATCGCAGGTAGTTCCACAGCAGCAAAAAGAACCCGACGGCTCTGTAAAGGTGTTTGAAGGGCGGAATGGCGATCGTGCCTATATCCGACTGAATTCCATTAGAAAGTTTGCTCGTTATGGCCAAAATAGGGTGCGTTTTTCCCTCACTACTTTTTATGAACACATGCAAGTTGGAGGGTCGGTAAAAAACAATGCTATATATTATGCGGATTGCAATAGCTATAGTATGAAGCTAGATACCTTTACCAAGTATGATGCCAACAATCAAATTGTAGATAGCATCAGTTACAATAACACCTCCAGCAGCCCCTATCAATCTACAGCGCCGTCGCCAGTACTAGCAGTTCAGCCTAATACTCTTGGCTATGCAGCTTGGGAGTATGTTTGCGGCAGTAACTAATACCTAGCTTGCGATCGTGCCGTGGTTGATTAGAGGAAAAGAGATTAGGCAAGAAGGATATTGAGTCACGCACATCTTTTATCTATATAGAAATAAGATGTGTGCATGATTATTATTTTTTACAAAGATAATAAGAGTAAATGACGCGCTTTTTCGGTGCTTCTACTGCGCTAAATAGTTTTTATCACAGTTATAAAGAGAACATGATTTTATACTAAAAAAGTATGCGTGCCGTTTTAAAACTAGGTGGTATGGTTGGGGTGATTGGAATTTTGTCGCTTGGTAATATACTTTGTCTTCCTACCTTAGCGGAAATTCCTAATCAAAAAAAAATGATTTTAATTGGTGTTTCCCAACCTAAGACTGAAAGCGAAATAAAATACTATCTTGCTCCTGATAGTATTAATAAACGTGGACGGCAGAACTTTTATACACTCTGGGCATTCTGGAAAAACCCACCAAAGAACACCTATGCTACTAAAGAAAAACACGCCGCCAATTGTCAAGATTGGGAAGATACACGGATTAGCTTTGCTAGCGTAGATGCACAAGGTCATGTAATCAATGAGTATCCTGATGGACAAAAAAAATTAGTTGAACCTGGAACTTTAGATGATAAAGCATTACAGCTTGTATGCAGTCGCTAAATTAAAGTTTAGCCACCACCCAATCAGTCATAGTCTGACGATATTTTCGTAACGCCACGATAGACACTAGGTGTTGTTTTCAGATATGCCAGCCGTGAATAGTAGTTTTGTATTGGCTTGCGATCGCGCCTCCCCTTCATCCCCAATACCCAATGCCCTACTTGCAGCACGAGTGGGGTTAATTTTGGGATTCTAGGGGTGTGTACTCCCTTGGCTGTGGAATGTTACCCCAAAGTTGCTGTAGGGGATTGTGGCAGGGGTAGTGGGTGCGATCGCCCAATGCCCAATGCCAAAAAATAGATTGGAAGTTTTGGGGTTTTGGTAGTCAGAGTTTGGTAGTCACGAGGATTTTGGTAGTCATAGTTAATTAGTAATATCTATTTATATAGAGCGCGTGACTACGGTATCAAACTTTGATACAAAATAAAGGGGTGTTCAGTGGTGACTACCACATTTAAAAACCCAATGAATGAATTTTGGGAGAAAGCTGGGTACGATGATTTTCTCTAAGAATTTTGGCAAAGGGAGAGGAGCGATGCCTACGGCGGCAAGCTACGCCAAACTCCCCTAGCGCGGTCATAGAAGTTATGCTTTAAAATTTTCAATAAGCATAACTGTTATAACTGCCATGACCGACATCTCTAGCAACCCTAATGGTGAACGCATCGACCAAATCATAGAGAAGCTTCAGCAACTAAAGGAAATCAGACAGCAGTTAGTCAATGCACCAATGTCTGAACCTGGGGTCTGGATTCATCAGTATGAGGTGCGAAAGCAGTATAAAAAAGGTGGTGAAATTTATTGGTATGTGTATGCAAAATGGCAAGCTAACGAGCCAATTTTCAAGAGGAACCCAAAAGCTAGGCTAAAAGGGATTGTGAAGCGCGGCAAGAACCCAGAGTATACCTGCCACCAACATATAGGCAGAGTAGGCAGTAGTACAGGGTTAGGAACTGATCCAGAGGTCGCGATCGCATATCAAGAGTGGGAAAATCGCAAGCGGTTAGACGCGCTTGATAAAGCACTTGATGAGATAGAAAATGCGCTCATAGGAGTTATGCCAGAAGAGAATAATAAAGCATAACTATTCGGTAGGCGATCGCAGGAGACGCCGCGAAACGGTCGTCGGTCAAGCAACGCAGTTGCCAGTCAAACTGAGGCGACAATCCTATGAAGCGCGATCGCGTATCGTGATTGCTATCAACCTGTTAGCATCTAAATGCTGTTATATCTCTCACAACCCGTTAGATGCTTAGGTTAACCAGATAACAGGATGATTAACAAGTTAGATAATCTGACGCATCCATGCTGTTATGAACTCACGCAATAATATAACCAGTACGCAAAAGCTTTGTTGTATAAGCATTCTAGATATGTGCGGTGTTAACCAGTTATTGCAGATATGAACTAGTTACAATAACCAGTTATTGCAGATATGAACAAGTTATCATAACAACTTGACGCAGACATAACAGGTGTGTCCGTTAATTTAAATTAACGGACACACCTGTTATGTC
>JADEXV010000004.1 GCA_015206945.1 Nostocales cyanobacterium LEGE 12452
AGGGAGCAGAGGGAGTTAAAACTTAAAAATTGAGCTTTTGAAGGTCAACATTGAGCTTCTGAAGGTCAACTTCCACCTTCTGAGGGTCAACTTCCACCTTCTGAGGGTCAACATTGAGCTTCTGAGGGTCAACTTCCACCTTCTGAGGGTCAACATTGAGCTTCTGAGGATCAACTTCCACCTTCCGAAGGTCAACTTTCACCTTCTGAAGGTCAAATTTTGAGATTTCTGCTCCCTCATTGAGAAGCTATCTTTAAATGCAGCTTTGTTTGGGACAGATTATATTTAAAAAAAATACATATCATAAATTTGACTAGACCATTTCAGAAAATTTTTACTGAACACCGCGTATTTTGGGCTGTTTTACTTTTTGGTACAGCACTGGTGGTAACGCTAGCGCTGTCGCTTTCTCAAGGAGCAGTACCTTTAAGTATGTCGGAATTTTGGCAAGCCATACTCCACAAAGGCGATCCGGTTAAACAAACAATTCTCTGGGATTTACGTCTCCCGCGCATTACTGCTGCGATTATTGTCGGCGCAGCTTTGGGAATGTCAGGAGCGTTGCTGCAAGGAATGTTACGTAATAGTCTCGCCGATCCATTTATTTTGGGCATTTCAGCGGGTGCGGGACTACTTGTAATTCTGATGATTGTGTGCCAAATATTCCCGATCGCAATTCCTTTAGCAGCATGGATAGGAGCAATTTTAACTGCCGCGATCGTTATTTTACTCGGTCGTTCGGGGTCGGGAATTTCTGTTGAGCGGTTGATTTTAGGCGGAGTAGCGGTGAGTTCTTTATTTGGTGCTGTACAAAGTACATTGCTGCTTTTAGCTGAAGATGGGCAAATTCAAGTTGCGCTCAGTTTTCTGGTTGGTAGTCTTAATGGACGGGGTTGGCAAGAAATTGCTACAACTGGCCCTTATATCATCGTTGCATTGATTGGGGGATGCTTGCTAGCGCGATCGCTAAACATACTGGCTTTGGGAGATGATTTAGCTATGAGTTTAGGGCTTTCGTTGACGCGATCGCGCCTATTAATTGGTGGTGTCGCCACTCTATTAGCCGCAGGTGCAGTCAGCATCAGTGGCTTGGTTGGATTTGTCGGTCTTGTTGTCCCTCACGGTGTCCGCCTGATTGTTGGTACAGATCATCGCTTTGTTTTACCACTTTCCGCTCTTGCAGGTGCATGGTTACTCACTTTTGCAGATTTACTCTCTAGATTAGGAGCAGTAGAACTACCAGTAGGTTCCGTCACAGCCTTGCTGGGTTCACCCCTGTTTATCTGGTTACTTTATCGTCGTTCTGCTGGTTTTAATAAATCTTGAGCGATCAAACCGCTATCCATCCCTACCGCATATACGGATCGGGTTTTTTGCGCATTCTGATAAACTTAGACAAGCCTTCTTCAACTATTTAAGCCAAAATTCTCTCTAGAGAAACATACCTCTATAACCCTACTTTCTTATCCCTGCCCCTCTGCTCCCCTGCCCCCTGCTCCTCGGTCACTGAGCGTAGCCGTTCGCGCAGCGTCTCGTAGAGAAGTGCTGCTCCCCTGCCCCCTCAAGGAGGTTAATCAATGTTATGTGTTGAGGAATTAATCAACTTAGACCCATTTCAACAGCTACCCAAAGAGCGATTGCAGTGGGTTTGCGATCGCGCTCAAACAGTTGAACTTTCTGCCGGAGAAGTGTTGTCCCATGAGGGAGATCCTGTATGTCGCTTATTTATCTTAGTCAAAGGTAAAATCAACATCACCCGCCGCAGTGAAGGTGTGGAAATTCCCATCGGGCAGCACGAAGCCCCATCCTTTTTTGGTGAAATTCCAGTACTCACAGATGAACCTGCACCTGTGACAATGCGGGCATTTTCAAATTGCCACATCTATGAAATGAAAGGAGAAGACTTCCGCAAACTGCTGCATGAATGTCGTGATTTTGAGCGGATGGTCTTCCGAATTATGCAAAGTCGTGTTCGGGGGCTAGAGTCTTTCATTCGTGGGCGAGAAAAGATGGCAGCTTTAGGGACACTTGCTGCCGGTCTAGCTCATGAACTCAACAACCCAGCCGCAGCCCTGGTTCGGACTTTAAAAGAAATGCCAGCCGCCATCTTAGAGTTACAACGAATGAACTTAGTTTATGGGCAACGCAATGTTGACGAAGCCCATACTCAACACTGGTTGAGAGTACGCGATCTAGGCTATGATGCGATTTTGAATAATCGCCTAGATCCAGTAACACTAAGCGATCGCGAAGACATATTGCTGGAATGGTTAGAAGACTATGGTGTAAACCAAGCATGGAAATTAGCAGAACCTTTAGCGGAAGGTGGTGTTGAGGTTGAAACCCTAGAACAACTCATGGAACGTTGGCGCAACGACGGCACAGAATTGCGAGAAATGGGATTGCACTGGCTAGCGCTTTCCTTTGAAGTCATGTCGATGATTAAACATGGTTTGCGAGGATCTGAGAGGATTTCCGAACTTGTGCAAGCAATGAAGTCTTATTCTTACCTCGATCAAGGTACTCAACAAGAAGTAGATATACATCAAGGCTTGGAAGATACCTTGCGATTGTTTGCTCATAAACTCAAGTGCGGTGTCCAAGTGCAACGCAATTACGATCGAAGTCTTCCAAAAATCTTTGCCTATGGCAGCGAACTGAATCAGGTGTGGACGAACTTAATTGACAACGCCATTGATGCAATGGATAGTAAAGGACTGCTAGAAATTACAACACATCATTGCGATCGCTATGCCCATATTGACCTCATCGATTCTGGCAGTGGAATTCCACCTGAAATTAAAACCCGCATTTTTGAACCTTTCTTTACCACTAAATCAGTGGGGCATGGTTCAGGACTTGGTTTAGAAACCGTTCGCCGAATTGTAGAAAATCGCCATCACGGTACGCTTTCATTTGAGTCGCAGTCAGGTAGAACTTGTTTCACCATTTGCCTACCCTTATCAAATCAATGAATCAATAAGTAATGGGATTAAAAATGAAATGGGAACCAATGGTTCCCAAAATCTAGCAGCAAATGAATATTTTCGTCAGACTTCTAGTTTCTTATTGTTTCCCACACTAGAATTTGTATTTTAGTTATAAATCAATACAGTTTAGTTAAGGATAATCGTAGGTTGGATTGAACGAAGTTAAACCCAACAAACCACCGAAAATATTGGGTTTAGTTCCTAAAAATGTATTGATTTATAAATAAAATGTTGTGGTAAAAGTAATTATTTCTCTGATAATTATGGTTTTGTGGGCTGTTGTTTGGAGTTAATCAATTCAGTCTTATGTGGTCTTCCTATTGTATTAGGAGGTTGCGGTTCTTGCGGTTTATCTGTTTTGGGTTGTGGGTTATTATTCTCGCTCATCTTAATTTATCTCCTTAATAGCTTTAATTATTTGGCTGTTTTCAGATTTCTTGCTTGGAGTTAGTCAAGCAAAAAATTTAGCGATCGCAGTCAGTTTGTGTTCTGATGATTATGACTTCAAGCGATGTCATCTCAATTCCGTAATCCTGTTGAAAATTTTGCTCCCTTCTACGTTGAATACTATTGTCAAAGAGGTAGACAGGGGAAAAAACTCCTTACTATCTACCTCTTTAACCTTAGTTTTCTATTCAAACTATTTTTGCAGCCAGACCGATATTGAACCACCAGGACATGGGAAATTTCCCCATCCGTCGTTATTGGTGTAAATGATATCGTTTATATGTCCCGTGGCATCGTAGAATGCCTGATTGGGTCTGAACACATTCATCCACTTGTTCCCTGGTGAGCTATTGGTCAGCACTACAGCCATTGCACCCGGATGTTCTTTATTACCCAAGCGCGTCCAACCGATAGTATTGGGATGGTCAAAGTAATCATGCTGGTCGCCAAAACCGTATTCTCTACGCGCCTTCAAGTACTTGTCAATCAAAAAACGGTGAGAGTAAAGGGTAGTATCACGTCCTTTATCTTGATATTGTGCCCCGTAATAATCTGCATAGAAAACGCAAGGATAGCCTTCACGACGCAGTAAGATTAGTGCATAGGCTAAGGGCTTAAACCAAGGTTCAACAGGCGACTCTAAAGATTGACAAGGTTGAGTATCATGGTTTTCGACAAAGGTAACAGCTAGGGCAGGTTGTTCTTTAACTAGGGTTCTATCAAAAATCGATCGCAAATCGAAACTACTACCCTGGCGACTAGCTTGGTGAAATTTGAAATGTAGAGGCACATCAAATAACGACAAACGCCCATCACTAGAGGCAATATAACCGTGTAAGGCATTGATATCTTGAGACCAGTACTCGCCAACGCTAAACAGTTCCCGCCCGCCAAAATGCACTCGCAGGTGATTTAACCAATCACGGAAAAAAGTAGAGCGGATATGTTTAACAGCGTCAATGCGAAAGCCATCTACACCTGTGGTGTCAACAAACCAACGCCCCCAATACATTAACTCACCCCGCACGAGGTCATTACCTGTATCCAGGTCGTTGGCCATTAAATAATCGTAGTTACCATGTTCGTGGCTAACTTCCGTCTCAAAATGTTTATCTTTAAGGCGGTAGAGCTTGTCTGCATTTTTGGTATCTGCGTTATATGATAATGAATCAAAGCACCACCAATACCATTTCATATTGGAGTATTTATCTCCACGACCAGAAAAATTGAACTTTGTATAAGCTCCAATTTCGTACCAATCGCTGACTGGACGGTTGCGGTCATTCCAATTCATTTCTTGGGCCGAGATGCGTTCTATTTCATCCCCACCATCTTTGTGGTTGAAAACTACATCGGCATAGATTTGAATACCTGCATCCTGTGCCGTTTTAATAGCCTTTAAGTATTGCTCGCGTGTTCCATATTTTGTCCGAACAGTATTTTTTTGATTGAACTCACCCAAATCAAATAAATCGTAGACTGCGTATCCAACATCCCATGTTCCACCACTGCCCTTATAAGCTGGCGGCAACCATAAGGCAGTGAAGCCTGCATCAGCTAGCTCATTGGCTGTTTTATCCAGCTTGTCCCATAACGTACCATCATTGGAGATGTACCAATGGTAATACTGCATTATTACGCCATTAGTCATGCGATCGCCTTTGTAGATTTGATTTTACAGATTTCTGTCAGAAATCTCTGATGCTAGGATATGTTACTTTTGTCACACATCCTAACTTCATCCGAATTTATTTAGGTTTCAATGACGACTTCACAAAGGACAAATGGCAAAAGTGTTAAACCTAAACCGCCAGGATTCACTATCTGAGCAAATTTTTATAAAAGCCGATTTGACATCCTCCTTTGCTAGTTGGTGATATCGGAGGTTATCGGGTGTAGTACTACTGTTCGCGCAGAGGTAGCTTTGAGCAATTACGAATTACTGGGACGGGATAATTGCTGATTTGCCCTGACAAGGTTAGTGAACTCCTGCAAAGTTTGACGATACTTTTCTTCAGCTATCGAGAATAAATCGTTATGGTTTGCCTCTTCAACCCACAAAGAAAGTTTTGGGGATCTTGCAGCCTTAAACAACTTTTCTCCATGAGCAAAAGGAATTATGTTATCTGCTTTTCCATGAATCACCAATATCGGACATTTGACTTTTTTGATATTCTTCAGATTAGGAAATTTATCAAAAGGTAAAATCCGAAAAGGTACTATTACTTGAAAAGCCGAAATAAACGAGCTTTCAATAATTAAACCAGCTACTGGTTTCTGCATTGCTAAATTTACGGCAGAACCACCGCCAACCGAACGCCCCAAAACTATAATTCTTTCAGGCGGGATTTTTAAATTTTGGGTCAAATAATTGTAAGCGCTATTGATATCTTCGTATGCATGACTTTCTGTCGGCTTTCCTTGACTCGTACCATAACCGCGATAATCAAAAGCAAAGACACTAAAACCCCATGCGTGTAATTTTTCTAAAATCTGTTTGATATCTCCTAAATCTTCAGAATTACCATGAGAATAAAGAATAGTATATTTAGCTTGAGTGTTCAATAAATATGTAGCTGAGATATTTGTATTTTCCCCACTCCTTAACTTCAGAATTTTTGGATCGTCCCGATAGCTAGAAGGTTGAGATAGAAAAATCATGCTATCTGCCCGAAAATATACAAATGCGGCAAAAAATAGATAGATAAATATTAAAGATTTAACCAGCCGTTGCCAAGTCAAATCACCAATTAGCAGTTTTATAACTTGCTGTTTATCCATTAGCTTTTATTTATCGGGTAAAACTTTATTTCTAGGTTTCCCGATTTTTGATGTTTCCTAACTCTAATACAACTCTTGAGGGGAGACAAAATGGTCTATAATGCTTGTAATACAAAGATTACAGCAATTTGTGCTAAAAGAGTATTCATTCTCAATAAGCTCTATTTGATGTTTAGAGATTTTAAGAGCGGTGGTTATAACTTAGAAGATACTAATGCATCAGAAAAACGGCTAATTTCTATCATATTATTAATCTCACTTGCTTATACAAGCGCAACAATATCCGGTCAAAAAATTAAACGCATGGGTGTCCAAAAATATGTTGGACGAATTAAAGAATCCTTAAGGACTGTTCGACGACATAGTAGTTTTTATATTGGTCTTTATGGCCACAATTGGGTCAATTTCATGGAAAACTCCTATGAATTAGTCGCCGAATTATTGATACTAAAATCCTAATAAGCGTAAGTACTATCAGCAAGCAGAGAGGGCTATGAGGCTTATTCTATCTGCATCCTAGCCCTTTTTGTAGCCCCGCAAGCTTAAATAGTGACACGCACAATGAGATCGTTGAAGTCTTTATCTCCACCACCCCGTAAATCTTCAAAGCCAAATGTATTGTTACCGAGGAGGCGAATATGATCGGCTTGATCGGAATTTCCTCCAAGGTAGGCGAAATATACCTGATCCAACTTTTGACCATTGACAACCTCGTTCACTGAAGCATTTGCAATTAAGAAAGGAGCAAAAATAGAGCCACCTGCAAACTGTCCTGACAGGGTTGCTGTTTGTTGGTTTTTTACACTTAAGTCAATTCCTGTTATGCGATTATTTACCGCTGCTTGAGCGTAACCTGTTCCGCCCGGCAGAATGTCTGCCGTACCATCACCATTGGTATCAATTCCACCATTCTGGTCTACTACGCGGTAAAATCCAACAAAATTGTCGAAAGCTGCTTCACGGTTGACGGTAAATGAAGTACTAACTTGTCCTGTCAGAGAGCGCAAATCTAGCACCTCACTCTGCCCTTGCAAAGCTGATCCTGCTGAGGCACTCTGGCTAACTGTCTTAACCTCCAGCACTATATCATTAAAGTCATTGTTACCACTGTTGGGACTATCTTCAAAGCTAAAGGTGAAATTACTGGCAGTAGCACTAGAAATACGTACCGAAGTCTGGCTACTCAAAAAGACGCTGTTAGCAGAAATCTTTCCGGCTCGTAATTCATCAAGGCTACCGTTTTGAATCAATAAAGTGGAGAAGCGTGCATTTGACCCAAAATCTAAAATACTTGATAGTTCACCGCCAAAGCCATTAGGATTGTTACTGAGTGTGGAGAAGATGGTACGAGAACGAGCGATCGCAGCTTCAAGATAGCCTGTGGCATTAGGGGCAACGCCATTGATATTACCTAAATCGTCATCAACGGTGAAAGCAACGATCTCGTTGACAACGGTATTCTTTCGACTGGATAACGAGAACTGCACAAGGCTTTGAAAGTTGCTAGCAATAGAGATAATGGCACTACCGTTAGCAGCAAAGTTAGGGGCGATCGTGCCAACAGTATCATTGTCAGTAATGTTAAAGCTAGCAGTATCCTGTGCTGCTAAAACAGCTCCGTTTGTGGCATTTTTTAAGGACAGTGTAACTGTCTCATTACCTTCAAGCAGGCTGTCATCAGTAATATTTAAGGTGGCAGTGGCAGTAGTCTGACCATCAGCAAAAGTTACAGTTACAGGTGCGCCATTATAATCAGAACCAGCAGTTGCTGTTCCACCTGTAGCAGCCAAATCTACTGTGAAAGAACCACTCGAACCACCTGTACGAACTAAATCGAGGGCGATCGCTGTGCCATTCTCAGCAACAGTATAGGTAGGGTTGCCAAATGCCACTGTGCCAGTAGGAGATTCTGCAACTGTCAAACCAGCTAAACTTGTACCTAAACCAATGGGACCAAGCAGTGTAGCAGCCCCTGTGCTTAGTTCAATCGTATATAGATTGGTCAAACCTCCAACGTTCAATGCTGCTACCCCCCGTCCTGAAGCTGCTGCATTTGATGCAGTAACTCGTACATTTGACGGAATATCGAAACCGCCAGCTTCAGTAAAGTCTAGTGCAGCACCGTTAAGCGTAACTGACAATTGAACCGTTTGGGTGCCATTGTTAGGCGGGTTCTGAATAAACAGGCTGTTGCTAGTTGGATCTAGCGTGTATTGAGTTGTAAAAGTGGTTCCAGTGGTTCCATTGAAGCTGTTTGTATAGGCAGTGGCAGAAATCCCTGTAGAACCGACAGGAAGTCCATTAATTGCACCATCTGAGTTAATACCTGTTGCTCCAGTATTTCCATCAACAGCGAGACCTGTAATTGGATTGAGGCGGAAGTTCAACCCAGTATTTGTGACGACACGGATACGATCAACCGTTGGATTAAAGTCAAAACCAAAACCAGTGTTAGCAGGGGGTAGATCAACAGGATTACCCATAACATCAACAAGGGCAATTTGCCCTGCTGAACCACCGACAATTGTTGCTGTTGCAGTTTGAGGGTCAATCAGGTACAGAGTGCCTGTGTTATTTGTATCGTTAATTCCCAGTGCATATAACTGCCCAGTAGCTGGACGTAGGTCAATGCCTACTAGGATCTCACCTGGCGTTACACCAGTAATTGTGGCGGTTGCTACTGTTGCAGAACTGGCACTATTGAACCGAAGGAGTTGAGTCCCATCGGCAGTCAATCCAATCAGAGGTACGCCACCAGGAGCCACTTCGTTTTGGAGTGCAAACCCTTGAACTGCATCTGTGCCTGTACCCACTGTTTGGATCAGTGTGGCAACACCTGTAGAAAGTTCAATTCCATAAAGTCCGGTGATACTACCGACCGTGAGAACCGCAAATGCCTGTCCAGTGGCTGGAGTATTTGATGCTGAAACATTGACACCAGATGGGATATCAAAGCCATTGACACTAGTAAAGTCTAGAGGAGTGCCATTAAGGGTGACTACCAATGGCGATGTCTGGGTGCCATTATTGGGTGGATTCTGAATGAATAGTGTATTACTGACTGAATCCAGTGTGTATTGTGTGGTCGTTGTAACGTTGGGAGCGTTGTTTGTATAGGCAGTGGCATTGACTGTAGTGGTACCACCATTGATTGAACCATCAGGATTCACACCTGTTATGGGTAAGCTACTATCAATCGCCGCCCCAGTATTGGGATTAACGCGAAAGTTGAGTCCATTGGAGGTAACAATGCGGAGGCGATCGACTGTTGGATTGAAATCTATTCCAAAGTCGGAACCTGTAATTGCAACAGGGTTGCCGACACCATCAACAAATTGCCCTAATGTCCCAATAGCAACAGCTAACCCAGTTTGGATACTAATGGCATAAAGCTGGGCATTGCCCATACCATCGCTAGCGATTCCGTAGAGTTTGCCGTTTTGGGGACGGAAGTCAATACCTACTAAATTCTGCCCTGTCGCCAGTCCAGTAATAGGGATATTAGCGTTAAGGCTATCGGGGTTAGAAGTATCAAACGAGATCAGAGTGTTATTACTGAGAACGTATGCTGTTGTCATGTTTTAATTTCTTTACTTAATAATTTTTTGAATAAACTTGGACTGTAGCTGTGTGGGCTGAGGATTTGATAAAAATCCATCTCGATTGCCGTTGGCATTCCTTGAATAGAAGTCCAAGTGTTTTTAGATTTAGGTATGGTTATCCAGAGCTAAACAGCTTGGTGAACTATTTTTATAAATACTTACTTAAGAGTAAGAATTACAAGTGCCAATGTACACAGTAAAACTACGATAACAAACGAAAATACAATTTATTTTTTCAGTAAAATTACTGAAAAATTAGTAGGAGTGCTTATTTTTGGTCATTGGGGTGCTTAGGCAATACTTCTAGTTAAAGACAAAAGCAGGGTAAAGTGATAATTCTTCAACAGCGCAATGTTAGCCTGTGTAGCGACGTGTTGACTTCTCAGCAATCCTGCGATGGATGGGGAACCATTGCCCACAACCGACATCCCCCACTCTCTCACCCAAATGTGACGGTCAACTGTCTCCCTAACCCTTGCTAACATCTGACGCACGGAGTTAATCGGCTGCACTCCCTGAAAAATCCCCCAAACAGCGCTGAAATGTCCTCGAATATCGATGCTGACTCCAGTTTCTAAACTTGGAGAGGCGATTACCAAATCATATTGGGTAAGAATTTCGTTCAGGTGAGCGATACAACCAAAAGCTGCATGATATCAAATCCGGTTGATTGCACATATTATAATCGTCTAAGTGGATTAGGTAACGAAGTATATGCCAAGATGTATTTGTATAGAACCTCACCTAAGTATTGAGGAACTAGAAAATCGTTATCGCCAATCAAAAGACGCGATCGCAGACTGTACCGTTCGACACACAAAACATTTGAGGAATATTGCCGCGATCGCTTTGGTCATAGTCGTCGCCAGTCTTATCTTTTAATGCTTGAGGGGAGACAAAATGGTCTAGAATGCTTGTAATACAAAGATTACAGCAATTTGTGCTAAAAGAAAAAGAGCATTCATTCTCAATAAGCTCTATTTAATGATAATGTTACCAGAATTCTACGAAACAAACCTCAAGCGAGAATTGGGACGTGCAGAATGTTTATTACTAAAAATGATGCTCCCCTTCACGCCAACTTTGTCACAAATGAGTATCTGGAGTTAAGCGACTGAGTAATTTACTTAACCCAGATTTTGAGATGATACCAACAAATACTGTGATATTCCCTAATCCTAGATGGGAATGGTTAGTGTTGTATAAGTTACAGTTACCAAAACTGAAACGGTCATCAAATCTCAAGCTGCTCAGGACTATTCTAGGTAAATAGTCAAATGTGACAGAAAAAATTTAGTGTGAGGATTTAGCTATGTCTTACCCGATTCCGTCCAAAATGTGGCAGCGAGTCAGTATTGTAATATTGTTTTTATTGATACCGTCAGTAGGAATTGCGATTTTACGCCAGTCTGCTACGGTTGCAGTTCCAGCCAATCAGACTCCTGCCAGTTCTACCCCAAAAACTTCCATTCTACCCAATCACCCTGACTACCAAGCACTCCAGGCATTGGTACAACAGTATAGTTGTGTCGTTCCCGTCCAAAATTTTGGCACTCTTCCTGTAACCCGGACTGAATTTGCCACAGTCTTGAATGCCTGTGTGAATCGGAGCAATGAGTTAATAGCGACCGATCCCAAGATAGTTACCCCAGCAGATATGAAAATTCTGCAACGCTTGCAGTCAGAATTTGCACCGGAGTTAGCAACCCTAAAAAGTCCGATAGAGGAATTGGAAGCTCGTAGTCCCATCACTCCGAATCAGCCTACTAGAGAACGTATTCAAACTGAGTCTACCCGAAAGACTCAAGCCGTACCCACAGCCCCACTCCTTAGTCTTCCGTCTGGCTCATCTGTGCAGGATCAAGTTTCTAACCGTGCGAATATGCCTAAACTCCAAACTCGTGGCAGTATTGGAAGGGTTGCCCCGGAACCTCAAATAGGTAGCAGATTCAATACAGAAAACTATAACCGGATTGAGGATAATCCCTTTCATCGCGTCGGTAACGATCCCCTTTCCACCTTTTCCATTGATGTAGATACAGCATCTTACAGCAACGTGCGACGGTTTATTACTCAAGGGGAATTACCACCCAAGGATGCAGTGCGAATTGAGGAATTAATCAATTATTTTACCTACAATTATCCCCAACCAAAAGGTGAACGACCTTTTTCCGTCACCACTGAAGTTGCTGCTGCTCCCTGGAATTCTCAACACAAGCTGGTACAGGTGGGTTTGCAAGGTAAACGCCTAGAAAGCAAAACCTTACCACCCAGCAACTTAGTATTTCTAATAGATGTCTCCGGTTCTATGAATGACCCGAATAAATTACCTTTGGTGCAACAGTCGCTCAAATTGTTGGTGAATCAACTGCGTCCTGAAGATCGGGTAAGTTTGGTAGTTTATGCTGGGAATGCTGGATTGGTGTTACCTGCTACGGCTGGTAGTCAAAAATCAACAATTCTGGCGGCGATTGACCGCTTAGAGGCTGGAGGCTCGACTGCTGGCGGACAGGGCATTGAACTAGCTTACAAAATAGCCAAAGAAAGCTTCCTCAAGTCTGGTAATAACAGAGTCATTTTAGCTACCGATGGAGATTTTAACGTCGGGGTTTCCAGTGATGGCGACCTGACGCGATTAATTGAACAAAAGCGAGAACAAGGAATTTTCCTGACGGTGTTGGGATTTGGTACTGGCAATTATAAGGATGGAAAAATGGAACAACTGGCTGATAAGGGTAACGGTAACTACGCTTACATCGATACCCTATTGGAAGCCAAAAAGGTTTTAGTTAACGATCTCAGGGGAACTCTGTTTACCATTGCCAAGGATGTAAAAATTCAGGTGGAATTTAATCCGGCAAAAGTTCAGGCATATCGCTTAATTGGTTACGAAAACCGCCTGCTGCAAAACCAGGATTTCAATGATGACAAGAAAGATGCAGGGGATATTGGGGCTGGTCATTCTGTGACAGCGCTTTATGAAATAATTCCCACTGGTACAAAAAGCGATGTGAAACTCCCAGAGATAGACCCTTTGCGGTATCAGCGTTCTGGTGAAACTGTCTCGGATGCTGCTGGTAATGAGTTGATGCAGGTGAAACTGCGCTATAAGTCGCCCCAAGACAGCACCAGTCAACTAATTACCCAAACCATCCAAGATAATGATTTGAGAGCCGACCAGATACCCTCCACAAACCTGAGGTTTGCTGCTGCGGTAGCTACCTTTGGGATGGTGTTGCGTGACTCTGAGTATAAGGGAGATGCTAGTTATGATTTGGCGATGAAATTGGCAACCCAAGGGAAGGGGGAAGACCAGGAGGGCTATCGGGGTGAGTTTATTCGCCTAGTGGAGCAATCTAGAGGGTTGATTACAAGAAAATGATTTTAGACCATAACTGAGACGGGGAGTAGGGAGTGGTGTAGTCAATTACTTGAAAACTGCTGTAATATCTTGGATATATTCACAATCTACAAAAGAGCGATCGCTCTCCACTGTATTAGATATCTGCAATAAATATAGCAATTTAATTTCAGAAGAGAGCATTGCATATTTGCAGGATGTTTTTTCATCACTGCTAGTAAAAAAACTTATTCCCTACTCTGCAAGACCAGAAGGAAGAAATGTTTTTATTTATTTCTATTTTCTCCCCTTTCTTCCCACTGGTATACACATCGGTGTACCTGAAACTGGGTCTGGGATAATCCGACATTCCAATCCAAACACCTCCCTTACCATCTTCTCAGTAATCACCAAATTAGGTTCGCCAACAGCAAAAATTTGACCTTCTTTCACCGCTACCAAATAATCAGCATAACGACAGGCGTGATTCAAATCATGTAAGACCATCACAATCGTTCGTCGCTGGTTTTGGTTCAAATCATACAATAAATCTAAAACTTCTATTTGGTGCGCCAAATCTAAAAAAGTAGTTGGTTCATCTAACAATAAAATATCCGTATCTTGAGCTAATGCCATTGCAATCCAAGCACGTTGTCGCTGTCCACCAGAAAGAGTATCTAACTCACGTTCTGCCAAGTATTTAATCCCAGTAATTTCTAACGCTAGTTCTACTAATCTTTCATCTTCTTTTGTCCACTGCTGCAACCAGCTTTGATAAGGAAACCTTCCACAAGCTACCAAATCTCGAACGGTTAATCCTTCTGGTGCAACGGGGCCTTGGGTAAGAATTCCTAATTTTTTAGCAACATCTTTTGTTGATAGTTTAAATACATCTGTTGTATCTAAATAAATTGTGCCAACACGAGGTTTTAATAATCTAGCTAAACCCCGTAGTAAAGTTGATTTCCCACAACCATTTGCACCAACTAAAGCAGTTATTTTTCCTGGTGGTATATCTAAATGTAAATGCTTAATAATAGTTGTATTATCATAACCCAAAGTCAAATTTTTTGCTGACATTTGGTAATGTATATTATCGCTCAATAATGATATTGACATAATTCAACTTAAGATTATCTTTGATAGTTGTGTAAGTATGTAATATCATATCCGCTTAATGACTTAATTAAACCCAAAGAACCCCACCCCGCTAAATCAGCACTTTGTTTCCCCTTCCCGCAGGTAGATAAAGGATTAAGGGGAGCCAGCGGGGTCATGGCATGAGCAACTGGTGCATAGGGTGCAAGTACTATGGGAATCATCACTAATTCCCCGGACATGATACATCACACTATTTGCTTTTATTAATGCTACACCTAAACTAAATTTTTTCTCTACCTACTTAATATTAAGTATACTGAATTAGGTCTTAGTGTTTCGATTTTTAATTAATAAATAAAATATGGAGCAGCAATCACAGCAGTAAAAATTCCGCAAGTAATTTAGATAGGAGCAAAAATAATTCTGCCGATAAAATTAGATTAAACCACAATTATTGCTCCTGTCATTAAAGCTACTGGAATCAAACCTTGATGATTTCCACCTACTAATCCAAGTGCGGAATGTGGTTTTAAAAATTGCTAAT
The DNA here is from genome assembly GCA_015206945.1 of Nostocales cyanobacterium LEGE 12452. Lineage (GTDB taxonomy): Bacteria > Cyanobacteriota > Cyanobacteriia > Cyanobacteriales > Nostocaceae > Nostoc. The sequence continues at coordinate 14,806 of JADEXV010000004.1, forward strand.
ACTTTCTTAAATACTGCTTGCTATTCTACAAAATTGCTTGACCTTGACTTACCTAATGGTTCAAAATATATAGGACGCTCCCCAAGAATAAAATGATTTAAGGAGTGTTAACTAGGTATTCAAATAATTCATCAATTATTGTATTGATTACTAAGATATCAATTTCATGCCAGCGCAACCTGTCTAAGAAATAAACTTGATTTTGTTGAACTGCTTTAAGTTGTCGCCACAAAGGTTTTTGTTGGAGCTTTTCTAAAGTCTCTTTACCCGGATTTCTCACAAGTAAGAAAAAATCATTAATTTGAGCAAAATTTTGGAGTATTTAATTGATACATTCAACCCTGCATTGTCCCAGAGCCTTAAAACCTGTAGTGCTGATCGTGCATAGCTTAGAGCTTTTATTAATCTCTTAGGTTAGTCTTGGTAGCCACTTATTTTGACTACCCCGACTTATTGAGCCGATACGTTATGATTTACCTCCAGCAGCTTCTTCCATTTTCTTGCGAAGACTAAGTGGTCTCATATCAGTCCAAACTTCTTTGATGTAATCTAGACATTCTTGTTTCAAACCACTTTTGCCAGCATCTTTCCAGCCGAGTGCGTTTTCTCGGTCAGCAGGCCAAATGGAATACTGTTCTTCATGATTGACTACAACTTTGTAAATTGCTGTGTCTTCTTTGTTGTCTTGGTACATAATTTATCTCCTGCTATTTAATTAACTATGCTTTGGTGTTGCGCCACTAATTAGGAATATTACTTAAGTCAAAGTATGCATAACTTTGGTATTAGAAACTAAAAAAGAATTCGGGTTTGTGCCGATGTTTGGGAAACTGGCAATCATCAGTGGTTGCGATGGCGCAAGACACCTGTAATATGCGATCGCTCTTGAGTCAATCCATAACAAGGTTAATCCAAAAGGTAGACTATAAGCTGCTTTTAGAGAATTGTATTACCCATCTCAAGTAAAGGACTGGTAAGACCTTTGGAAAACTTTTTGAACTACTGAATTTACTTAACAATAAAGATTATCATTAATTTGCTAACAGTTCAAGCAACTCACTTTACATTTTTCCTTATCCATCCTTCTATGTCAGAACTTACACATTGACAAATTGAACAATAAATGTAGTGCTGGAGACAGGAAAGTAATAAGCGATCGCTATAATCAGGGGGCGATCACAGACGAAAACACAATGCTTCTCAAGGTGTGAAGCAGTTGGAGGGATAAATCTCAGAGATTCCAGCAGATTGAATAAAGGTAAATAACCGGATCTTTTTTTCGGCTTGTGAGAAATCCGGGTTCAAGTGTCAAGTTGTTGACTGTCCCCAAAGACATGAAAATTATTTATTATCTTGTGTAGTGGTTCACTTCATAATATGATTCAACTAATTTCAAATTAAATGACAAATTTTTTCAAAGATCGTCATTGTTTCTTCAGGTACGACCAAGTAGTGTGATTGAGTGTAAACGGATAAATGAAGTTAGATAAATTGTTTCAAAGCTTTCTGCTGTCAGGTGCGGTTGTTCTTTTTATAAGCAATCCTGCGATATCTGAAGAAGTACAAGAAGATGTTGAAGGCGAATCTTTTACCCAGGCTACAGGGAAATCTGCATTAAATGAGAAAGTTGCAGTTAAAGATAAAGAATTTGCGATGCCTGTGGTGGACATAGCCATTGCCCAATCCCCAGTTGATCCCCTTCGTTCCAGAAAACCCCAACTTAAAGAGTCTCAAATCGCAAGTTCACCGCAAAGAGCAAAGTCGGGTGAGGCAAGTAAAAATATTCCCCAACTAAGCGAAATCGAACTTCCCGCTACTAGCGCAATCATGCTGGTACAGACACCAATACCAACTACTCCCCCTAATCCAGAACAACGAAGTGGGGATCAAGTTGTACCAATTACAGGAGTTAAGGCAAATCCCACAGACAAAGGGGTGGAGGTGATTTTAGAGACCCCTCTTGGGACTCAACTGCAAGTCACAAATCGCAGTGCTGAGAATAACTTTATCGCTGATATTCCTAATGCTCAATTGCGTTTACCCAATGGTGATGGTTTCACATTTCGTTCCCAAAAACCAGTTACAGGAATTGCTGAGATAACAGTCACAAATCTGGATGCCAATACTATCCGAGTGACAGTAGCGGGTGAGGTGGCATTGCCCGTTGTGGAGTTATTTGATGATAATGCAGGGCTGGTTTTTGGGATAAATTCTGCTGCAACAGCGACGCAGCCATCACAGCAGCCCCAAACACCACAAGCACAGCAGCCAGCAAGTGAGACACCACAAGAGGAATCAGCCGCGCAGCCGGATGAGCCGATTGAGTTGGTGGTGACAGGTGAGCAAGATGGGTATCGCGTAACAAATACTACAACTGGGACAAAGACCGATACACCTTTGCGTGACATTCCCCAATCGATTCAGGTAGTGCCTCAAGAAGTGTTGCGTGACCAACAGGTGACTCGCATAGAAGATGCGGTTAGAAACGTCCCTGGTGTTAATCAGAACTTTAACTTTGGGCCACTTACCACTTATACCATTCGCGGATTCGAGGCAACAGCAACAAATTTCCTCAGAGATGGGCTACTTGACCCTGTAGCTGGAGAAGTGAGTGAACTTTCCAGTATTGAGCGAGTCGAAGTTCTCAAAGGCCCTGCATCAGTGCTATTTGGTTTAGGTAATCCAGGGGGAAGTATCAACCTAATATCTAAACGTCCCTTAAACGAACCTTTTTATGCTATTGACGCAACTGTTGGAACTTATAGTTATTATCGAGGTGCGATTGATTTATCAGGGCCGTTAGATGACTCGAAGACGGCTTTATATCGTCTCAACGTAGCCTATAGAAATTCAGATAGTTTTGTTGATTTCTTTAATGGTGAAAGCTTAAACATATCGCCTGTTATCAGTGTGGACATTGGCGAGAGAACTAACCTCATATTAGAGGGAGAATACATCAAGACAAGAGATTCCTACGCATCTGGCGTACCTGTCATTGGTAGTATATTATCTAACCCCAACGGTGAAGTGTCTCGTAACCGCAACTTTGGTGAACCTTCTGACGAAATTGAACAGACAATTACAAGGCTTGGATACCAACTAGAACACAAGTTTAATGATAACTGGTCGTTACGTAATGCATTTCGGTTTGTGTCTCGTGATTACACTGACAAATTCACGCTTCCCCAAAGTTTGGATGAAGACAAGCGAACTTTTAATCGTGTAGATCGAGAATACGAGCTTGAAAATACAAATTATGCTCTGACCGCAAATTTGGTTGGCAAGTTCTCCACTGGTTCAATTCAGCATCAACTACTATTTGGAGTTGATTTTAATAGTTTAGAAAACTTGTCACCAATATATGCTTTAAGGGAAGCGAACCCGATTGATATCTTTGATCCTGTTTATGGTCAAGCAAAAATACCGGGAGCAGCCGTCGTTTTTGAAAGTAGCGATCGCTCGCTTACCAACTCATGGGGAATTTATCTTCAAGACCAAGTTACACTCTCAGAAGGCTTAAAGTTGTTGTTAGGTGTGCGGTTTGATACTTTTGATCGTAAATATACAGATTTCATCACTAACACAGAAAGCAGTGGCTCGGATAGTGCATTCAGTCCTCGTTTTGGGATTGTCTATCAACCCATACCTGCCATCTCACTCTATGCAAGTTACACAAGTTCATTTACTCCACCAGACGGCACATTCTTTTTTGGTGTTAACTCTTCCTTGCAGCCAGAACGTGGTAATCAGTATGAGATTGGGGTAAAGGCAGATTTGAGCGATCGCCTTTCGGCAACACTCGCATTCTTTGATTTGACCCGTACTAATGTCTCTGTAGCAGACCCCAATCGTGACAACAATTCTTTTCAAGTAGGTGAACAGAATAGTCAAGGTATTGAACTGAATATTGCAGGTAAAATTTTGCCGGGATGGAATGTATATGCAGGCTATGCTTATATCGATGCACAGATTACGGAAGATGCTAATCCTGAACTTGTTGGAAATCGCTTACCAAATACCGCAGACCATTCTTTCAACTTATGGACAAGCTACGAAATTCAGCAAGGTAATTTACAAGGTTTAGGGGCTGGATTCGGCTTGTTTTTTGTAGGCGATCGCGCTGGAGATTTGACCAATACTTATGATGTGCCTAGTTATGTTCGCACTGATGCAGCGATTTTCTATAACCGAGATAAATTCCGAGTTGCACTCAACTTCAAAAATTTATTTGACGTAAACTATTTTGAAAGTGCGCTTAATTCTAATCGTGTTTACTACGGACAGCCTTTTACACTTCAAGGAACAGTTTCCTGGCAATTTTAATAATTGAGACAATGCGAAATTTTTTCTGTTGGCTAATATTGGGCATCTTAGGATTTACTCTATTTACAGCTTGCTATCATCAGGCATCTCAAAATATATCCTATTCACCTAAACTAGCAACCGCAGAATGTCGCATAATTAAACACACAATGGGGGAAACCTGTGTTCCCGTTAACCCCCAGCGTGTTGTTACCTTATCTTTATCTACTTTAGGGAATGTGCTTGCACTTGGTGTTAGACCTATCGGAACAACCAACGAAATGTACCGGGAGGAAAGCTCTCTAACATCTTTTAAAGTTAAAACAGAGGGGATAAAACTAGTCGGGCTTTCTCAACCAAATTTAGAAGCAACCTTAGTACTTAAGCCAGATTTGATTATAGGTGTAGATTGGTACAAGCCCATTTATCCTCTATTATCTAAAATTGCTCCTACAGTATTAGGTAAAATCGATTATATTACTTGGGAAAATCATTTTAGTTTTGTGGCTGACGCATTAGGAAAGCAAGAAACTGAAAAAGCTCTTTGGGAGCGCTATTATCAGCGAATAGAACAGCTAAAACTAGCATTGGGAACTCGCTATCAAGATAAAAAAATATCATTCATATATGTTGGCAGCGATAAAATATCAATTGACACTAAAAACTCATTCGCTGGCTCTATTATTAACGATGCTCTTTTACAGCGTCCACTTTCACAAAATGTCGATGCACCCTATGGATCAGTAGATATTTCTCTAGAAGAATTAGAAAAAGTAGATGGCGATATTTTATTTGTGACAACTTATTCAAGTAGTGGCAATCAATTTCTTGCAGAAAAACAACGAGATCCACTTTGGAGAAGCCTTAAAGCTGTTCGAGAAAATAATGTTTATTATGTTAATTTTATGTCATGGGCTGGAACAAGTATGCTTGGAACTGATGTAGTAATTGATGATCTTTTTAAATACCTCGTAAAAACTCCCTAAGTCCATGCCCAAACACACGCTATTCGTCTGCAAATCCTGCCACCGTTCATCTGAAGAACGACTAGAAACTTTGCCTCTCGATGGCAGTATTTTACTTGACAAACTAAATAGTTTATGCGTGGAAGAATTCCCTGCTGACAAATTTGAAATTCAGCCAGTTAAATGTTTATGGGCTTGCAGTCAAGGCTGTGTTGTAGCTGTATCCAGCCAAGACAAACCCACCTATCTGTTTGTGAATCTTCTCCCAGAAGAAAGCCCAACAGCATTACTAGAATTTATGCAACTGTATATTAAAAAGCGTAAAGGGGCTATTGCTTGGGAACAGCTTCCGAAAGTTTTGCAGTCTGCGATTTTCGCCCAAATTCCGCCTGCAATATCTTAGCTTTATGACTCGATTATTGGAGCAACCGCGATCGCCACTAATCTAATTTATTTCGCTACTAGCCAAGCTGGTAAAATCTAAACTTTTTATTTCACCCCTGATTGCACGTTCCATAAGCTAGCATAAATCCCATTCTTCTCCAACAATGCTTCATGTGTTCCCGACTCAACTAATTCCCCATATTCCATCACATAAATACAATCAGCATTGCGGATAGTGGAAAGACGATGAGCTATGGCTATGGTCGTTCGATTAACTGTAATCCGTTCTAAAGAACGCTGAATAGCAGCCTCAGTTTCATTATCTACTGCTGAGGTGGCTTCATCTAAAATCAAAATAGGTGGATTCTTCAAAACAGCCCTAGCGATCGCAATTCTTTGGCGTTGTCCACCAGATAATTTTTGACCCCGTTCTCCAACTATTGTCTCATAACCTTGGGGTAGCCGCATAATAAAATCATCAGCTTCGGCAATTTTCGCAGCTTCAATGATTTGTTTATTGGTAGCATTAAAAGTACCATAGGCGATATTTTCAGCAATAGTACCATGAAATAAGAATACATCTTGGCTGACCAAGCCAATACTACGACGCAAATCACCTAGATTTAATTTTTGGATATTAATATTATCAATAGTGATTGTGCCAGAAGAAATATCATATAATCGCAATAATAATTTAACTAAAGTGCTTTTACCAGAACCTGTAGAACCAACAATAGCGATAGTTTTACCGGCGGGTATATGTAAGGATAATTTTTTAATTACTGGCTCTCTATCGTGATAAGCAAAAGTAACTTGCTTGAAGCCAATTTCACCACGTACTTGAGCAATAGGTAAACCTTTGTCTCCCGTAATAATATTTATGGGAGTATCTAATAAATCCATGACCCGTTTTGTAGAAGCCATTGACCTTTGATACTTGTCAAATATCTCTCCCAATGTTACTAAAGGCCATAATAATCTTTGTAGTAAAACAAGTAAAACACTATAGCTACCAATAGATATTTGACCACCATACGCTGCCATACCTCCCCAAAATAATAAAGCTGTGAACCCTACTAAAACTAACATTCTAATTAAAGGCACAAATGCAGCCGAAAGTTTAATGGCTTTGGTGTTACTTTTTCTATATGCTTCGCTATCTCCTGCCAATCTAGCGCTTTCATAAGCTTCAGCAGTGAAACTTTTAATTGTGGTAATACCACTAATATTATTTGCTAGCCGCGAATTCAGAAAGCTTACCCTTTCTCGCACCTCAGCGTAACGAGCTTCTAAACGTTTTTGATAACTAAATGAACCCCAAACAATAAATGGCATTGGTAACATTGCTGCAAAGGTGATGTATGGAGGTAAAATGAATAATGCACCACCAACTAAAATGATCAGTGAGGTGACAATATTAATAATTTCATTGGCTCCAAAATTTAAAAAATCTTCTAACTCGTTGATGTCATCGTTCAAAATTGACATCAAACCGCCAGTGCTGCTTTCTTCAAAGTAAGCTGAATCTAATTCTTGTACATGATTGTAAGCATCCAAACGTAAATTATGCTGGATATTTTGGGCTAAATTACGCCAAATTCTATTATATGCGTACTCAGAACTTGATTCTAGTATCCAGACAATCATAGTGAGCAATGAAAGTAATAAAAATTGCCAAACTATATCTTTTACACCCAACTTGCCAAATACAGAATTTTGCTGTTCTACAAGAATATCTACCGCAATACCAATTAACCACGGTGGTGCTAAATCTAAAATCGTATTGATGATAGAACATAATGTTGCCTGCCAAATTTGTTGGCGATATTGGCTGCCATAGTTGAGCAAGCGTTGTAAAGGGTGGGCTGAATTTCTAACCTTATTGGATACTTTAGAAGATTTTGATATGATTGTCACGACTGTTTCTTATTTGTAGTTAGATGATTCATGAGAGTCGATATTTATAATAAAAATAGAATCAGGAATTTAAGTAAATTTGTTGATTATTTACTAATTTTCCCTTACGTCCTATTGGTACACACATCGGTGTCCCCATTACTGGGTCAGAAATAATCCGAGACTCTAACCCAAAAACCTCTTGAACCATTTCTTGAGTCATTACTAGTTTTGGTTCCCCAGCAGCAAAAATTCGACCTTCTTTGACTGCAACTAAGTAATCAGCATAACGACATGCCTGATTTAAATCATGCAGCACCATTACAATTGTCCGTCCCTGATTTTGATTCAACTCATACAACAAATCTAAAATCTCTATTTGGTGCGCCAAATCTAAAAAAGTAGTGGGTTCATCTAAAAGTAAAATATCTGTGTCTTGTGCCAACGCCATTGCAATCCAAGCTCTTTGTCGTTGTCCACCAGATAAAGTATCTAATGCTCTCTCTGCCAATTCCAACAAGTCTGTAATTAAGAGTGCCTGTTGCACGATTTTTTCATCTTTTGCCGACCACTGCTGCGACCAATTTTGATAAGGGTAACGTCCTTGTGCTACCAAATCTTGTACTGTTAACCCTTCTGGTGCTACTGGTCCTTGAGGCAAAATGCCTAACTGCTGTGCTACTTCTTTGGTGGAAAGATTAAAAATAGATGTTCCATCAAGATAGACTGTACCGCTACGGGGTTTAAGTAATCTTGCCAAACCTCTTAACAAAGTTGATTTACCACAACCATTAGCACCAACTAAAACACTAATTTGTCCGGTGGGGATTGCCAAATTTAGGTCACGGATAATTAGCGCACCATCGTAAGCTAAAGACAGACTTTTGGTTGAGAGTCCTTTCATAAGTGATATTTCCCAGCTTTATTTTTTGCGGTTACGAATTAATAAATAAAGAAAATAAGGAGCGCCAATTACAGCAGTTACCACCCCACAAGGAAGTTCGATAGGTGCAAACAATGTTCTTCCTACCAAGTCTGCCATCACAACAATCACTCCCCCCAAGAGTGCGGAAGTAGGAATCAAGCCTTCATGGGTTGCACCTACCAACTGTCGTCCTAAATGAGGTGCGATTAAACCCACAAAACCAATATTTCCGGCGGTGGCGACTCCTGCACCTGCTAAGGCTACACCCACCAGCACGAGTAAACCACGTTGCCATTCCACCCGACTACCTAAACTTTTGGCAACATCATCTCCCAAATTTAAAGCGTTCAAATGCCTGGCCAATGTCAAAGCCATTGGCACAAAAACAATTAACCAAGGTAATAGAGAAAAGACTTGCTCCCAAGTCCGGCCATAGACACTTCCAGCTAACCAAACTAAAGCATTACTTACATCATAAATGTCCCCAAAGGTAATCATCAAGCTGGTTATGGCACTAGCGATCGCAGATAAGCCAACACCCATTAAAATTAATAAAATCGGGGAACTACCGTTATTCCAAGCCAGTGAGTAAATTAAAATCGCCATCAGCGAAGCACCAGCAAAGGCTGATAGAGGTAAAGTATAAATCGGTGCTGATGGAAGCAATACTATTACTACAACTGCCGCCAGATTTGCCCCAGCGTTGATCCCGATAATACCAGGATCAGCTAATGGATTGCGTGTCAGTCCTTGAAATATAGTACCTGAAATTGCCAGCGCCATTCCCACCATAAAAGCCACAAGGGTGCGGGGTAAACGCAGACTTTGAATCACGAATTGATGGTCTGGGTTTCCTGTATCTAAACCCAATATAGTTTTCACAATATCCAAAGGCGGGATTGGATATTCACCTTTGGCCACATTCATCACCATCGCCAGTGCGATCGCTACTCCCAAACATAACAATACGACTGGTACACGTCGGTCGATTCGGAAAGATATCGCCTGCGAACGAATGACTAGCCAATCAAAACTCATTTTTTCACCTTTGATTTAACCAGGTAGACAAAAAAAGGAGCGCCAACTATTGCTGTCATTACACCTACAGGTAACTCCTGTGGTTTGAGCAATACACGGGCGGCAATATCTGCAACTAAGAGTAAAATTGCCCCCAAAACTGCACAATAAGGTAATATCCAACGATAATCGGCTTTAATATAAAATCTCACTATATGGGGAACGACTAAACCAATGAAACCGATTGGCCCTGCAAGGGCAACAGAACTTCCTGCTAGTAAGACTACGCTGATCGCGCTAAATATTTTGATCCAAGCTGTCTGTTGCCCCAAACCTTTAGCGATATCTTCACCTAAACTCATAGTGGTAATTTGTCTGCCGAGGGCAAAAGCTATAACTAATCCCATGCCGACAAAAGGCAGTAGTTGCAAAAATAAATTAAAATCTCGACCAGATAATGAACCAGCTAACCAAAATCTCACTTGTTCGAGTGTTTGTTGACTAACAATCAGGATACCGGTGGTGAAGGAAGAAATTAGAGCAGTTAAGGCGGCTCCCGCTACCGTCAAATTCAGTGGGGTGGCTCCTCCTCGTCCCAGAGAACCAAGGATGTAAACTAACACTGCTGTTACTCCCGCACCCAAAAAGGCCACAAGAGCGTAAATACTTAGGGATGAACTGCCAAAAACAAAAGTTGCCAAAACTACAAAGAGAGCGGCTCCTGACTCAATACCCAAAATACCTGGATCTGCTAAGGGGTTGCGCGTCAAACCCTGCATCAATGCTCCCGATACAGCAAGGGCTGAACCTACAAAAATAGCAATTAGCGATCGCGGTAATCTCACTGTCTGAATGACTAAGTGATCGTAGGAACCATCAAAGGCGATGAAAGATGTAAAAATCTTATCTAAAGGTATTTCTGCTGCACCTAGCGTCACACTGTACACCAAGCAAATAAGCAGCATACACACTGCCAAAGCCAGACCAAAGAAGGCCGATATTTGTGGCTTTTTCATTCGTTTCGGTGACACTATCGCCGCTTTGATCATTTGTGCTATCCTACCCAGAATTGTGGTTCAAATAAAATAAATGAAAAAACTCTACATTGCTACTCATAATATTTAACAGCTTTGTAATCATTAAAGTTGATAATCTTTCTTGATAAATATATAGATTACATCATCGTGTAGCCGTTTACCCATTTTTTACACGGAATAAAGACTACTCTTTAGAGCTTGATAAATTTTATCAATAGAGTGATATTGTCAGATTAACTTAAATCTGCTTTGTCATTTGCGTACAGCTTTGCCTTGTTACCGAAAAGGTTACTGGACACTAGAGACTAGGGACTGGGAAGGAGAGGGGCAAAGGAGAATAATCAATGCCCAATGCCCAGCAGTTTCAGTCACCAGACGTTACATGTGTAAATGGTGTGTTAATGAGGATTGATATTTTACTCAAGATTTACAAAAGAAAATCAATAGGCCTTTTAGCCTTCATATTGATACTGTGCAAGCAGGATCTAATGGTTGAGCGATCGCACCAAGTCATTCTGCCAATGGGAATGCCATGTTGTTAGCAAACCCACACCTACCTTGGTCAGATTTACTTTTATCATATAAGGCTCAAATTACCGTACCAGGGATCGATGCTTATGGAGCAACCCTTGTAGGGATTTAGGGCAAAAAGCAGCTAATTTCCTAAAAGCGTGGGATCGGCAAGCCAATGCAGATAGTCGCAAAGCCGTACTATTTGCCTTTTGGGTACAACAGATGGATGCAAGATTCCCGTAAGATTTATCCTGCTTTGCAGGAGAAGTTTCCGTTACTCTGGTCAAGAGTCCAGAGTTTTTTGATCTTTGACTCTTGACTTGGATAACTTTTATGAAAAATCAAATTCCTTATGATTTACCCCCAGCAGCTTCTTCCATTTTCTTGCGAAGACTAAGTGGTCTCATATCAGTCCAAACTTCTTTAATGTAATCTAGACATTCTTGTTTCAAACCACTTTTGCCAGCATCCTTCCAGCCGAGTGCGTTTTCTCGGTCAGCAGGCCAAATGGAATACTGTTCTTCATGATTGACTACAACTTTGTAAATTGTTGTATCTTCTTTGTTGTCTTGGTACATAATTTGTCTCCTGCTACTTAATTGGCTATGCTTTTTAAAATTTGATAATTCAGTACTTCACTACAATAAGTTAGTAGTCGGTGGCTCTAGCCGTCATTTAAGCACTTTAGTGCTTACTACTAACTTGTTAAACCTGTAATAATCACACTTTGATTTGTTAATGTTTGTACAAGTACAGGCTCTTAGACTGGAATCTCAAATGCTAAGGTCTTGTGGCAAAACTCCTTCCATTCGGGAGTTATATTGTCAAAAATGATCTTCTCATCCTTGAAAATCCCATCAGTCACTAGGTAATTTTCTTGTAGGTAAAGAAAGTCATCATCAGCTAACTCTCTATTACTTTCGACTTCCTTACCCTCAACTGATTTATTTTCTCTCCTTGTATTTTCAGTACACTCAGTCCACTGACTGAACTCACGTAATTTTTTCAAAGAGTAAGCTTTGCAATACTTTCCCATTGTTGTCATAGTAATACCTCAGTTCACATTCTTTTCGCCAGTGATGTTATCAGGCTATGTTTTAACAAAATAGCAATATTGGCATCAGTCGCCAGAAAAAGAAATTGAATTCTGTCTGACTGGCGAATAAAGGGGTTTAAGTCCCCCACTAAACATGCTTTCTTTAATGGTCAACAATTGTTGTGGCGGGTCTGAATCCCCCACTGTAAAGATTGCTAAATTCTGAATTCTGCATTCTTCTTCAAGATTTCAACAAAATTGGCAGAATTGGTCGTGCATCGAGATTTTTTCTCTCAATCCCCTCGTCAAAGGTCAACTCTAGTAAAACAACTGGAGTTGTTAGAAGTGTAATAGATTAGTTATCCCAAAAGGTGTTATACCACTAGTTAGAAATATTACTGAAGTCGAACTATGCATAATTTTGGTATTAGAGGCTAGTTTTATTTTTTGTCATTGTCAATAAAGGAAGTTCACTAGATCCAAAAGTTTTGCAAACTAAAAAAAGAATCAGGGTTTGTGCCGATGTTTGGGAAACTAGCAATCATCAGTGGTTGCGATCGCACAAAGTACCCGCAATATGCGAGCAAGGTTAAGCCAAAAGGTAGATTATAAGCTGCTTTTAGAGAATTGTATTCCCCATCTCTAATAAAGGGCTGGTAAGACCTTTGGAAAACTTTTTGAGCTACTGAATTTACTTAACAACAAAGATTATCATTAATTTGGTAACAGTTCAAGCTACTCACTTAACATTTTTCCTCATCTTCCTATGTCAGAACTTACACACTGACAAATTGAACAACGAGTGGCGTGCTGGAGACCGGAAAGTAATAAGCGATTGCTATAATCGACTACGGGGCGATCGCAGACGAAAATACAATGCTTCTCAATGTGTGAAGCAGAAGCAGTTGCAGGGATAAATCCCAGAGGTTGCAACAGATTGAATAAAGGTAAATAACCGGATATTTTTTTCGGCTTGTGAGAAATCCGGGTTCAAGTCTCAGGTTGTTAACTGTACCCAAAGACATGGAAATTGGAGAGCATTGCTCAATGTCAGGAATCTATTTGGGGTAGACTATTTTGAAAGTTCTTTCAATCGAAATCGGCTTTTTGCTGGAGAAGACCTTACAATTCAAGGTACGATTTCTTGGCAATTCTAACAGCCAAGGAAAGAGACGAAGATACATAAGCCGCTTCGTCACTTGGCTGTCTTTGGGCGTGATGGGACTTTTGCTTGTCACAGCCTGTACTCCTAAAGATCGCCACAACATTCAAATACCTATTGAATCGGGCATTGCAAAGTGCCATTTGTTTCAGCACGTTATGGGTGAAACTTGTATTCCTACTGCTCCAAAACGTATCATTACATTATCTGCCTTAACTCTCAATAATGCCCTTCTTCTGGGAGTAAAGCCCCTTGGCAGCACTCATTTTCTAGACGATCATAAGCTACTTATCAGCAATGGAATAGAATATCTGGGGCCTTCTCAACCTAATCTAGAGAAAATATCCTTGCTTAAGCCAGATTTGATTTTGGGCTGGGAAAACATTGACAAGAGTGTTTACCCCTTACTTTCAAAAATTGCTCCTACGGTGTTGGGAAAATGGGAAGAACCTCTGGATTGGTCAAAGCACTTTGATTTTGTCGCTCAGGTTTTAGGTAAGGAAAAAGAAGCTAAAGAAGCGTGGCAGAATTACTACAAAAAAATTGAAACCTTGAAAATAGCTTTGGGCATTGACGCGCCTTCTCTAAAGGAGAATGGCTACCAGGGACAAAAAATTTCATTTATCCACATACATTCTGGTAATCGTGGTGTTGAGAGTGATGTGAAAAATTCGTTTGCTGGTTCTATTCTAGATACTGTTGGTTTACAGCGTCCAACAGCACAGAATATTAATGCTTACTATGGAAGCATCAGTATTTCTGAAGAGGAACTAGAGAAGGCTGATGGAGACGTGCTATTTGTTTCTATAATTAGAAATAACGCCAAAGAACCTTTTGCAAAAATTCAGAAAAGCCCCCTTTGGAAACGCCTTAATGCAGTTCAGAAAAATCATGTTTATTTGGTTGATACCTCAACCTGGACTGGTTCAAGTTTACCTGCGGCAAATGCTGTCCTTGATGATCTCTACAAATACCTCGTCAACGCACCTTAAACTAACGTGAGTTCGACGGTTGTAAAAAGGCAAGAAGCTTGCTAGATAGGAATTTGATAAACTGGGCAGGAATATAACGATGCCTGGGGCGGGCTACGCCTAAGCTAAGATTGATTGAGAATCGAGGAAAAAGTCATAAAAAACGCCGAGACTAAAAATATCTCACAAAAATCAGGGTCAGGGCTTAGTCTACCATTGTATCTTGCCTCGATATCGTACAAATCTTCTGTGGCGTAGATGATTTTTGCAACCGTTGGGAGAACTTGTGGCAATACGTACCACGTCCCATCAATACGCCAATTACGGAAATAGGTATATACTGTCTGCCATGTTGGGAAATTCTCAGGCAAGTCTCGCCATTTACATCCTTGGACTAGAACATAAAAAATGGCATTCAGCACTGCCGACATATCCACTGTTCGCGGACGGCCACCAGGTTTAGTCGCAGGAATCAAGGGTTTTGGGTCAGGTAAAGAGAGTATGCTTTACTCATCGCTCTCAATGGTGCTGTATGTACGTATCTACAGCTTATGCCCTGAGAGCTTTTTTACTCAACTATGAACTTTTCAAACATCCTCTTAGACTATCCTCATACTACAAAATTTCATCTTCCGCCAAAATCAGGTCGTTGAAACCATTCGACTTTTCAGCCGTTGATATCTATCAAAAGTCATAGAAGATTTTGGTAATAGGCTAAAATGGCACATATTCAATTATTGATAATTATTCCTTATTAATTACAGTATTGCTAAACGCCACAATCACTAGTAATGTAAGAAAGTCTAAATGAAAATTACTAGCAATACAGAAGCTTAAATGACTTACTAATTTCGCCCTGTCTTCCCTAGAGCAACATTGAGGTCTGTTCTTTGGGTTTTACCAATTTAATTAAATAATCTTCTAAAGGCAGCACTTTCAGCCAGAAAGAGCTATGTCAGTTTAAGGTTAGCTGTATTTAAGTGGATTTTTAAATTAAGATACCCACAAAAACGGCTCAAACCCTTGTTCATCCAGGAGTGAGTGTGAGATTAATTTTGCCACTATTGTTTGTGTGCATCTGATTACCTGAAGCATAATAATGACTCAATTTAGCAATAACTTTCAAGAAATTCCCCCTCACTGTGCGACTATGGTTGATATTCTGCGCGATCGCAGTTTCCAGATGCCGCACACACAAGCTTTTACTTTCCTTGAAGATGGAGAGACTCAGGAATTAACGCTGACTTACCATGAATTGGATCGGCGCAGTCGGGCTGTAGCAGCTCAACTCCAAGCTCTTGGTTTGAGTGGCGAACGTGCCATATTGCTCTATCCTCCTGGACTGGATTACCTAACAGCATTTTTCGGTTGTTTATATGCTGGGGTAGTAGCGATTCCAGCTTATCCGCCTTCCAATCAACGTAAAACGCCCAGAATACAAGCTATTAGCATAGATGCACAGGCAAGTATTGCTCTCACCACAACAGCAATGCTCCCTACATTACAATCAATACTCACACTCCTAACAAAACAGGGAAATTTTCACTGGCTGACAACTGACAACATAGCACAGGGTATAGAAGATTCTTGGCAACAACCTGCAATCAATGAGGATACCCTAGCTTTTCTGCAATACACATCAGGTTCTACAGGTACACCAAAAGGAGTCATGCTCAGTCATGGCAATCTGCTGCACAACGCCGCCGTAACCTACCAAATGATGGAACATTCGCCTAGCAGTAAGTTTGTATCCTGGCTGCCTATTTACCATGATATGGGATTGATTGGTGGGAGTTTGCAACCTTTGTATGGTGGTTTTCCTTGCGTCTTAATGTCCCCAGCATCTTTTCTACAAAGACCTTATCGCTGGTTGCAAGCAATTTCTCGCTACAAAGGTACAACGAGTGGTGGTCCCAACTTTGCCTATGAACAATGTGTTCAAAGGATTACTCAAGAACAAAAAGAAACTCTCGACTTAAGTAGTTGGAGTGTTGCGTTTAACGGTGCTGAACCAGTCCGACAAGATACTCTTGAGCTATTTGCAACTACCTTTGCTGAGTGTGGCTTTCGTCAGGAAGCATTCTACCCCTGTTACGGCATGGCGGAAGCAACTTTGATAGTTTCTGGTGGGATCAAAACAGCTTTAGCTCAAGTAAAAACTGTAGAGAAATCTGCACTCTCACAGAACCAGATAGTCGAAGCAACTACCGAGAATCAAGATATCCAAAGCTTTGTCAGTTGTGGTGAAACTATTCCTCAACAGCAGATTGTCATTGTTAATCCTGAAACATTAACTTGCTGTTCATCAGATGAAGTTGGGGAAATCTGGGTATCTGGACTGAGTGTAGGTCAGGGTTACTGGAATCGAACAGAAGAAACAGAGCAAACATTCCACGCCTATCTGAAAGACACAAAAGAGGGGCCGTTTTTACGGACTGGGGACTTAGGCTTTTTGGATAATGGTGAGCTTTTCATTACAGGTAGAGCAAAAGATTTAATTATTATTCGCGGTCGCAATCTTTACCCGCAAGATATCGAATTAACCGCAGAACGCAGCCATCCATCCTTACGTTCCGGTGCTAATGCAGCATTTACAGTAGAGGTTAACAACGAAGAAAGGCTGGTAGTTGTACAAGAATTAGAGTTTCGCGCCAAGCCAAATTTAGCAGAAGTAGCTAGTGCAATTCGACAATCAATTACTGAAGAACATGAAGTACAAGTTTATGCTGTGGTTTTAATTAAACCAGGTAGTATACCTAAAACTTCTAGCGGTAAAATTCAACGTCGTGCAACTCGCGCTCAGTTTGAGAATGGTGAACTGAATGTAGTTGAAAGTGACATTCTCAAGATTAGTGATATTGCCAGAAAAGAAACTCAATTACAACGTTCTGAACTTTTGGCGCTTTCCCCAAGGGAGTGTCAACCGATTCTAGAGTCATATCTGATTGAACTTTTAGCGGGAGTACTTTCCATCGCACCGGATGATATTAATCCACAAGAACCATTAAGCACGCTGGGACTTGATTCTTTAAAAGTATTTGAGTTGAAAAACCGGATTGAGGTTGAATTAGAGGTAGAAGTATCCGTAGCAGACTTTTTTGAAGGGATGAGTACGCGATCGCTTGTCACGAAGATTTTAGCTCAAATAGCAACAGATGCAATACCGTCAATATCCTTTACCCAACTAGAAAAAACTACATCTACTCAGCCTCTATCTTATGCCCAGCAAGGATTGTGGTTCATCAACCAGCTAAATCCTGATACTTCTACATATAATATTCCTATAGTTATTAGCTTCCAAGGTTGTATTAATTTAGTAGCTTTACAAGATAGTCTGAACGAAATTATTCAACGACACGAAGTATTACGCACAAGCTTTACAATAATTGATGGACAACCAGCCCAAGTGGTAAATCAAGCTGTACCCTTAACTTTGGCGGTTGAAGATTTGCATTCCCTTTCTGATAGTGAATGCACTCAAGAAGCACAACGTTTAACTATAGAATTCGCACAGGAGCCGTTTGACTTATCCTGTCAATCGCTTTTGCGTGCTAAAATTTTATTTTTAAATGATAAAAATTATCAATTGTTGGTGACTTTGCATCATATAATTGCAGATGGTTGGTCTATTGGTATTCTGATTAAAGAACTAGCTGCACTATACGAAGCATTTTCTACAGGCAAACTCTTACCACTTCCTAAACTACCCATTCAGTATAGAGATTTTGTCAATTGGCAACGACAATGGCTTGATACCAAACGCATTCAATCTTTATTGACCTATTGGAAACAAAAATTGAGTGGCGAGCTAACTATATTAAATTTACCAACTGACCGGGCGCGTAGAAGCTTTGCTTCTTGTCGTCAGACATCGCCAGTTCAAACCTTCAATGGTGGTCAAACAAAATTAGTTCTTTCTCAACCTCTGACAAAAGAGCTAAAGAATTTGAGCCGTCAAGAGGGAGTAACTCTGTTTATGACCTTGCTTACAGCTTTCAAATCTTTGCTGTATCGTTACACAG
Source organism: Nostocales cyanobacterium LEGE 12452 (assembly GCA_015206945.1). Classification (GTDB taxonomy): domain Bacteria; phylum Cyanobacteriota; class Cyanobacteriia; order Cyanobacteriales; family Nostocaceae; genus Nostoc. Next base: position 33,036 of record JADEXV010000004.1, read on the forward strand.
GTCAAACTGATATTGTAGTAGGTTCACCAATTGCTAGCCGTAACAGAGCAGAAACTGAATTATTAATCGGATTTTTTGTCAATGTTTTAGTACTACGTACAAACCTTTCTGGCGACCTGAGTTTTCAGGAGTTATTAGAGCGGGTGAAGTCAACAGCTTTAGAAGCATACATTCATCAAGACTTACCCTTTGAGAAGTTAGTAGAGGAGTTACAGCCAACTAGAGACTTGAGTTATAACCCACTGTTTCAGGTGATGTTCGTTCTTCAGAATATGCCAAAACCCGATTTAAGCCTATCGGATGTATCGATTACTTATGAAGAAGGTTACAACGGGACATCAAAGTTTGATTTGACATTGTTTATGGAGGATTCCGAGCAAGGGTTGGTTACAACTTGCGAGTACAACACAGATTTATTCAATGCAGACACTATCACCCGGATGCTTGGACACTTCCAGACTTTGCTAGAAAGCATAGTTAGCGATCCCCAACAAAGCATTGCAGATTTGCAATTACTCACGCCATCGGAAGTACAGCAGTTATTAGTTGAGTGGAATGATACCAAGACAGACTATCCACAAGACAAGTGCATCCATGAGTTATTTGAGGCACAGGTAGAAAAAACACCCAATGCGATCGCAGTAGTTTTTGAAGACCAACAGTTGACCTACGAGGAACTGAATACCAAAGCGAATCAATTGGCACATCATTTGCGTTCAGCAAAGCTGTCGCGTAGCGATTCGCTGGGAGTAAAACCAGAGGTATTGGTAGGGATTTGTGTAGAGCGATCGCTCTTTATGCTCATCGGACTGTTGGGCATCCTGAAAGCAGGTGGTGCATACATCCCACTAGACCCTAGTTATCCTCAAGAGCGATTGGCATTTATCTTAGAAAATGCCCAAGCGTCAGTCTTGCTAACTCAAGCTTCGCTTGTGGAAGCAATGCCACAACACAAAGCCCAAGTCGTTTGTTTAGATACACATTGGCATTATATTGCCCAACAAAGTCAAGAAAATTTATTCTCTGAAGTAACTCCTGACAACCTAGCTTATGTGATTTACACCTCTGGTTCCACAGGCAGACCAAAAGGTGTAATGATTAAACACGCTAGCACAGTTGCAATGTTGGATTGGGCAAACAAAACCTTTGAGATGGAAGCGAAAAAAGGAGTTTTAGCATCAACTTCAATTTGCTTCGACCTTTCGGTGTTCGAGATATTTGTTCCCCTATGTTGTGGTGGCAAGGTTCTGTTAATCGAGAATGCACTATATTTACCAGCTTTGGCGACATCTGAGAATGTAACCTTAATTAATACTGTTCCAAGTGTGATTTCACAGTTACTAAGAACTGATGGCATTCCACCTTCAGTGCAAACTGTTAATATTGCGGGTGAACCGCTTCATAATCAACTCGTACAAGAACTTTATCGACGGGAGAATATACAACAAGTCTTTAACTTGTATGGCCCTTCTGAAGATACAACTTATTCAACCTCTGCCTGGATACAAAAAGATACTAACAATACGCCACCTATTGGTCGTCCGATTCACAATACCCAGATTTATTTATTAGATAAAAATTACCAACCTGTTCCTGTAGGCATACCTGGTATGTTGTATATTAGCGGTGCAGGTTTAGCCCGTGGTTATTTAAATCAACCTGAATTGACTGCGGATAAATTTATTCCCAATCCCTACGCAAAGCAGCCAGGGGAAAGGTTGTACAAAACAGGAGACTTAGCACGCTATTTACTCGATGGAGAGATCGAGTACATTGGCCGCATTGACCATCAAGTAAAAGTCCGTGGTTTTCGGATTGAATTGGGAGAAATTGAAGCGTTAATCAACCAACACTCAGCAGTCCAAGAAACTGTAGTTGTTGTAGGTGATTCAGAAGATTCTAAGCGTTTAGTTGCTTATGTAGTTCTTCAAAAAGAACAAGCACTGACAATTTCTGAACTACGCGGCTTTTTAGAGTCAAATTTGCCAAGCTACATGATACCAGAAGGTTTTGTCATATTAGAGGCACTCCCACTTACACCTAATGGTAAGGTTGACCGGAAAGCGCTACCTATTCCTGATAGAGTGCGTCCAGAAATTGAAAAAAGCTTTGTTGCACCACAAACCACCGTTGAAAAACAATTAGCTGTTATCTGGGCAGAGGTATTAGGCTTAGAAAAAATAGGTACAAACGACAACTTTTTTAGATTAGGTGGCGATTCTATCCTTAGCCTGCAAGTAATATTTAAAGCCAACCAAATAGGGCTAACTCTTAATCCTAAACAATTTTTTCAACATCAAACCATCGCTCAACTAGCGCTTGTCGCTGGAACAACTAAAAAAATTCAAGCCGAGCAAATGGCGGTGACTGGCGCTTTAGAGCTAACACCCATTCAGCAGTGGTTTTTTGAGCAAAAGCAACCAGAACCACACCACTGGAATCAGTCGGTATTGTTAGAAAGCAAGCAAAAAATTGACCCTGTAATCTTAAAGAAAATCATAGAGTCTCTACAAAATCATCATGATGTCCTACGTTTACGATTTATAGAGGATGAATTTAGTAATCAAGCACTGTTTGCTAGTTCTGATGATGCGATCTCACTAGCATACTTCGATTTTTCAGCGCTGCCAAAAGATAAACAAGGGGTAGCAATCGAAGCAGCAGACACTAAACTGCAAGCTAGCTTAAATCTTTCACAAGGCCCATTACTCCAAGTTGCTCTTTTTAACTTGGGTGAAAATCAAGCCAACCGCTTGCTTTGGATTATTCATCATTTAGTTGTTGATGGTGTCTCGTGGCGAATTTTAATTGAAGATTTTCAAACAGCTTACCAGCAAATTAGTCAGGGCAAAACTATAAAGTTGCCACCCAAAACTACTTCTTATAAAGAATGGTCTAGCTGTTTACAAAAACATGCTCAATCTTCAGCACTGCTTTCAGAACTAGAATTCTGGCTGACAAGACAGCCTCAAGCTGTCTCGTCGATACCAATAGATTTTCCGGGTGGAAGTAATGTAGAAGAAACGGCTTCTATTGTATCAGTATCATTATCCACAGAAGAAACTCAAAGTTTGCTGCAACAAGTGCCAGCAGCTTATCGAACACAAATTAATGATGTATTGTTAACAGCACTTATCCAAACATTTCACCAGTGGACGGGAGAAACTTCGCTACTAATTGACTTAGAAGGACATGGGCGAGAAGAAATATTCGAGGATGTGGATTTATCGAGGACTGTAGGTTGGTTTACAAGTATTTTTCCCGTACACCTAAATTTGGAAAATACTAACGATCTAGGAAAAGCCTTGAAGTCGATTAAAGAGCAGATCCGAGCAATTCCAAATCAAGGTATTGGCTATGGATTACTGCGTTATATTAATGAAAATAAGGAAATAAATGAACAATTTTCTTTATCAAAGCCTGAAGTAATTTTTAACTATTTAGGACAGTTTGATCAAGTTTTACCAGAATCATCTTTATTTAGCTTAGTACAGGGTTTAAGTGGTTCAAGTCACAGTTTGCGAAATAAACGAACTCACTTATTAGAAATTAACGGTGGTATTTATCAGGGACATCTGCAAATGAGTTGGACTTACAGCAAGGAGTTGCATCGGCAAAGCACAATTGAGGGACTTGCTCAAAGGTTTATTGAGGCATTGCGATCGCTGATTGCTCATTGTCAGTCTTATGATGCAGGTGGTGTTACCCCTTCCGATTTCGCTGATTTTAAGCAAAGCCAATGGGATCAAGCCGATCTCGACGCCATTACAGCAGCTATGGGAGATATCTAAGATGAGTGTGAAAAACAAAAACATTGAAGACTTTTATCCTCTCTCGCCAATGCAGCAGGGCATTCTCTTCCATAGTCTTGCAGCCCCTAAATCTGGCGTCTATTTTGAACAATTTAGTTTGACCCTCCAAGGAAAGCTCAACATTTCAGAATTCCATCGCGCATGGGAGTACGTTGTAGAACGACATTCAATTCTACGAACCTGCTTTGTTTGGGAAGGTTTAAAAGAACCGGTACAAATTGTGCATCGACAGGTGACATTACCTTGGCAGGAATATGATTGGCAGGATCTCTCCTCAGAAGAACAACAACAAAAGTTAGAACTTTTGTGGCAAAGCGATCGCTCCAAAGGCTTTGAACTGACGCAGCCACCATTGATGCGCCTAACACTAGTTAAACTTTCGGACATCTCCTATAACTTTACCTGGAGTCATCATCATCTATTGCTAGATGGGTGGTCTGTTTATTTGATTTTTAAAGAAGTCTTTGCTTGTTATAAAGCTTTTTGCAATGCTCAAGATGTTTACCTAGAATCGATTCGCCCATATCGGGATTACATTGTCTGGCTACAGCAACAAAACCTATCTGAGGCTGAGGCTTTCTGGCAACAGACGCTTAAAGGTTTTACTACTCCAACACAGCTATCGGTAAATAAAGCAGCTATAAAATTACCAGCTCAAACAGATGGCTCTAACGAGCGAGAAGTTAAGCTTTCTCTAGTCACAACAGCAGGATTGCAATCTGTAGCAAAGCAACACCAGTTAACGTTAAACACTCTACTACAGGGAGCTTGGGCTTTATTATTGAGCCGCTACAGTGGTCAGGAGGATGTAGTTTTTGGGGCAGTAACTTCTGGTCGTCCCCCTACTTTAGCTAAAGTTGAGTCTATGGTAGGGCTGTTGATTAACACACTGCCGATTAGAGTACAAGTATCACCTGAAGAATTTCTTTTGCCTTGGCTTCAGAAAATCAAAGAGCAACTAGTTGAAGCACGCGAGTATGAGTATACTCCGTTAGTGAAAATCCAAGGATGGAGCGAAGTTCCCAAAGATTTATCTTTGTTCGAGAGTATTGTAGTTTTTGAGAATTATCCTATAGATGCTTCCTTACGGCAGAGCGATCTAAATTTCGAGATCAAGGATTTTCATAGCTTTGAAAAAACTAACTATCCGATAACTCTAACTGTGATTCCAGGTGAAGAGTTGTTGCTCAAGATTACTTGTGATGATAGCGATCGCTTCGACACTGATACTATCACCCGGATGCTAGGACATTTGCAGACTTTGTTAGAGGATATGGTAACAAACACAGAGCAACGTCTTTGTGAGTTGTCGCTTTTAACGGAAACTGAGCGACACCAGTTGCTTGTGGAGTGGAATAATACAGAAGTTGAATATCCTCAACAGCAATGCATTCATGAGTTATTTGAAGCGCAAGTAGAAAAAACACCCGATGCTGTGGCGGTGGTGTTTGAAGGACAACAGTTGACCTACGGGGAACTGAACGCCAAAGCGAATCAATTGGCACATCATTTGCGCTCGCTGGGAGTAAAACCAGAAGTATTGGTGGGGATTTGTGTAGAGCGATCGCTCTCTATGGTCATTGGGCTATTAGCCATCCTGAAAGCAGGTGGTGCATACATCCCATTAGATCCAGCATATCCTCAAGAGCGATTAGCATTTATATTAGAAGACGCCCAAGTGTCAGTGCTGCTGACTCAAACCTCCCTTGTAGAGGTAATGCCGCAACACAAAGCTCAAGTTGTTTGTTTAGATGCACATTGGCACAACATTGCCCAACAGAGCAAAGAAAATTTATTATCTGAGCTAACTACTGACAATCTGGCTTATATCATCTATACCTCTGGTTCAACGGGCAAACCAAAAGGCGTACAAATTACCCACGGTGCTTTGAGTAACTTTTTGTACTCCATGAGGCAAACACCAGGGTTAACTCACGAAGATACTTTACTAGCGGTAACAACATATTCCTTTGATATTGCGGCGTTGGAACTTTTTCTACCAATCATAGTTGGTGGTTGTTTAGTAATCGCTAGTCGAGAAGTAGCTTCAGACGGAACGCAGTTGTCAGCAAAACTGACAGACTCAAAAGCTACAGTTATGCAAGCCACACCAGCTACTTGGCAACTACTTCTAGCAGCAGGTTGGAGTGGCAATGAGCAATTAAAAATTCTCTGTGGTGGAGAAGCTTTACCTGGACAATTAGCGAATAAATTATTGCATCGATGCGCCTCTTTATGGAATATGTACGGCCCGACAGAAACCACGATTTGGTCAGCAGCATCTCAAGTAGAAAATGGTAGTACTATTGTACCGATTAGTGGTGCGATCGCAAATACGCAACTTTATATTCTAGACCAATACAGCCAGTTAGTTCCTATAGGTGTAGCAGGAGAATTGCATATAGGTGGGGAGGGACTTGCACGAGGCTATTTTAACCGTCCTGACCTGACAGCAGAAAAATTTATCCCCAATCCTTTCAGTAAAAAAGCTGCACGTCTTTATAAAACAGGGGATTTAGCTCGCTATTTACCAAATGGAGAAATAGAGTACATTGGTCGCATTGACCATCAAGTAAAAGTCCGTGGTTTTCGCATTGAACTAGGAGAAATTGAAGCAGTAATCAGCCAATACCCCGCAGTGCTAGAAAGCGTGGTTATGGCTAGAAAAGACTCCTCTGAAGAGAAGCGCTTGGTAGCTTATCTAGTCCAGAACCCAAAACATCAGGGTTCGGACGAGGAGATGACGAAATTACAAACTGAGCAAATTTCCCAGTGGCAGATGGTCTTTGACTCTGAAAAAGATATCTTTAAGCCAATTAATTTTGCTCATGATCCGACTTTCAATATCAGCCTTTGGAAAAGCAGTTATGGTGGGTTGCCTATTTCAGAAGAAGAGATGCACGAATGGGTAGATCACACAGTTGAGAAAATTTTATCCCTAAAACCAGACCGGGTGTTAGAAATAGGCTGTGGCAATGGTTTGCTGTTGTTTAGGATTGCTCCCTCCTGTACCCAATACTTTGGTACAGATTTTTCAAAAGCCGCTCTGCATTATACCCAGAAAGTACTAGAAATGCCAGAGCATAATCTATCACAGGTTACTCTTTTGGAAAGAATGGCTGATAACTTCGAGGGTCTTTTGCCAGAAGGTTTTGACACGATAATTATTAATTCAGTAGTTCAGTACTTTCCTAGTATTGATTATCTATTGCAAGTATTGGAAGATGCCGTGAATATAGTAGAACCTGGGGGTTCGATCTTTGTGGGAGATATCCGCAGTCTGGGTCTGTTGAAAGCTTTTCACACCTCTGTTCAGCTGCATAATGCCCCTTCTTCTTTATCTACAGTTGAGCTACAGCAGCGCATACAACAAGCTATTACCCAAGAGGAAGAACTGCTCATTGACCCGGCTTTCTTTATCGCTTTGAAACATCATCTTCCGCAGATTAACCATGTGCAAATTCAGCCTAAGCGTGGTCATTACCAAAATGAACTCACGAAGTTTCGCTACGATGTAGTTCTTTATATAGGAACTGAAGTTGATTCTGCTCAAGAGGGTCATTGGCTGGATTGGCAAAAGCAAAAGTTAACACTGACTTCTGTTCGACAGCTACTAGAGTTAACACAGCCAGATATACTCGGACTGAGTAATGTGCCAAATGCGCGTCTGTTAAGAGAAATCAAAGCAATAGAACTGCTAGCTAATGATTCAGCAGATGATACAGTAAGCGATATACGTCAAGCTTTAGACTCAATCAATACTGAGCTTGGGTTAAATCCTGAATCTCTGTGGGATTTGAAACAAGAATTACCATATAACATTGACATCAGTTGGATAAACTCCGGTGCGGATGGCAGCTACGATGTTGTCTTTCAAAGATATAAGGCGGAGCTGTTAGAAAACTCCAAACATGTTCCTTATTTTTGTGGAGAAAACGCTTGCCTCAAACCTTGGAACTTATATGCGAATAATCCTCTACAATCTAAATTTGCTCGTCAAATATTACCGTGGCTACGCCGCTTTTTAGAGTCAAAATTGCCAAGCTATATGCTGCCAACAAGTTTTGTAATTTTGGAGGCACTGCCATTAACACCCAATGGTAAGGTTGACCGAAAAGCGTTACCAATTTCCGAATTAACACAGATATCATTATCGAATATTATTCTTCCTTCCACACCAATTGAGAATTTATTAGCAGGGATTTGGGCTGAAGTACTTGGTGTTGAAAAAGTAAGTATTGATAATAATTTCTTTGAATTAGGTGGTCATTCATTAATCGCCACTCGTGTAATTTACCGAATCCGGCAAGTGTTTCAAGTAGAGCTTCCTTTACATTATTTATTTGAAAAACCTACAATAGCTGGGTTAGCAAAAGAAATTGAAAAAGCGATTAAGGTAGACTCAGGAGTTGAGGTAAGAAACATTGAGCGGATTGTGCGATCGCAAGAGTTACCACTATCATTTGCTCAACAACGATTATGGTTCCTGGCCCAATTAGAGCCAAATAGTCCCTTCTACAATATGGCTGCTGCTGTTCGCCTAGAGGGACAATTGAATGTAGAGGCACTACAACAAAGTTTTAACGAAATTATCAGCCGCCATGAAGCCCTACGAACCAATTTTCACACAATAGAAGGGCAAGCGATCGCTGTCATCTCGGAAGCGACATCATTAATATTACCAGTATTGGATATTAGCGATTTACCTTTAAATCAACAAGAAGCCGAAGTCAAAAAACAGGCTTCTCAAGAAGCAGAGAAACCTTTTGATCTCAACGGCGACTTGCTGCTGAGAGTGAAACTATTACGTCTTGGTCAACAAGAACACATACTATTATTAACAATGCACCACATCGTCTGTGATGGTTGGTCAATAGATGTACTTGTGAGGGAGTTAGCGACACTTTATCAAGCTTTCTGTGATGGACAACCGTCACCGTTACCTGAACTACCAATACAGTATGTAGACTTTGCGGCTTGGCAACGACAATGGTTGCAAGGAGAAGTACTCAAAACTCAAACATCTTACTGGCTCAAGCAGTTAAAGAACGCGCCAAAAGTATTAGAGTTACCCACTGATTATCCCAGACCAGCAATTCAGACCTTCCGGGGTTCGACCTACTCATTCAAGCTATCTAATAAACTCTCTGTTGCCTTAAATAAATTCAGCCAGCAACAGGGAAGTACTTTATTTATGACCCTGTTGGCAGCTTTCCAAACATTGCTATGGCGTTACACAGGCAGCGAAGATATTGTAATCGGTTCGCCGATCGCTAACCGTAACCGAGCAGAAATAGAAGGGCTAATTGGATTTTTTGTCAATACTTTAGTACTGCGGACTAACTTCGCAGAAAATCCTAGCTTTGAAGAGTTACTAAAACGGGTGCGAGAAGTAGCTTTAGGAGCTTATGCACATCAAGATTTACCCTTTGAGTTGTTAGTTGATCAACTGCAACCAGAGCGAGACTTAAGCCATACACCACTATTTCAAGTGATGTTTGTGCTTCAGAATGCGCCGATGTCTGCCTTAGAGTTGTCTGGTTTGACTTTAAGTTTCTTAGAAAGCAATAGTGATAATGCCAAGTTCGATTTAAGCCTACATATAACTGAAACTCTCGATGGTTTAATTGGTTCTTTAGAATACAATACTGATTTATTCGAGGGAAGTTCCATACAAAGAATGGTGGCGCATTTGCAAACGTTGCTTGAAGGAATTGTTGCTAATCCACAGCAGCGTTTGTCAGAGTTACCACTGTTAACAGAATCTGAGCGACACCAATTAATGGTTGAGTGGAATAATACAGAAGTTGAGTATCCTCAACAGCTATGCATTCATCAGTTATTTGAAGCGCAGGTAGAACAAACGCCAGATGCAGTAGCAGTCATCTTTAAAGACCAGCAGCTAACCTACCGAGAACTAAATACCAAAGCTAACAAATTAGCACACTATTTACAAACACTGGGCGTAAAACCAGAAATACTGGTTGGCATCTGCGTAGAGCGTTCCCTTGAGATGATAATAGGGCTGTTAGGCATTCTTAAAGCCGGTGGTGCTTACGTTCCGCTCGACCCAACCTATCCTGAAGAGCGGTTAGCCTTTATGCTAGAAGACTCTTCCATGCCGGTGCTGCTCACTAAGTCACAACTAGTTGAGAAACTTCCTCAACACTCTGCGCGTGTTCTCTGCTTAGACTCAGACTGGGAAGAAATTGCTTTTCACAGTTTAGAGAACCCAACAAGCAAAGTGAAGCCAGAAAACTTGGCTTACATTATCTATACATCAGGGTCTACAGGCTTTCCCAAAGGAGTTTTAATCCAACAGCGATCGCTAGTCAATTATACAACTGCTGCGATTAATGAATATGAGATAGAGAAGTGCGATCGCGTTTTCCAGTTTGCCTCTATTAGTTTCGATGCTAGTGCCGAAGAAATTTACCCGTGCCTGACTTCAGGTGCAACGCTTGTATTGCGAACCGATTCTATGTTGGACTCGATTGATATATTTCTGCAAAAGTGCAGGGATTGGAACTTAAGCGTCCTGAGTCTACCAACAGCCTACTGGCACGAACTGACAGCCAGATTAAGCGAAGAAACCTTGGTACTCCCCCCGTCATTACGCTTGGTAATCATTGGCGGAGAAAAAGCACTGACTGAACGATGGAAAACTTGGGTTGAGTATGTAGGACAGCGAGTGCGTCTGGTGAATACTTACGGCCCTACAGAAGCCACTGTGGTGGCAACGATATGCGATTTATCCGCAACCAATCCAGCATTAACAGAGTTAGCCATCGGTCGTCCGATTTCTAACGTGCAAACATATATTTTAGATTCGTATCAACAACTCGTACCGATTGGCGTTCCGGGAGAATTGCACATTGGTGGTGATGGACTAGCAAGAGGCTACCTGAATCGTCCCAATTTAACTGATGAGAAATTTATCTTTAATCCCTTTAGCGACAAATTAGGAGTACGCCTTTACAAAACTGGTGATTTAGCTCGTTATTTACCAAATGGAGATATTGAGTACATAGGTAGAATTGATAACCAAGTAAAAGTGCGTGGTTTCCGTATTGAACTGGGAGAAATTGAAGCAGTAATCAACCAACACTCCGCAGTCCGAGAAGCTGTAGTGGTAGTACGCAATGATTCAGGAGATTCTCAACGTTTAGTTGCATATTTAATTCCTCAAAAAGAACAAACCCTGACAATCACTGAACTACGTGGCTTTCTAGAGTCAAAATTGCCAAGCTACATGATGCCAACAAGTTTTGTGATGTTAGAGGTTTTACCACTAACACCTAATGGTAAGGTTGACCGCAGAGCATTACCTGTACCTGATACACTACGTCCAGAACTTCAAGAAACTTTTATTGCACCACAAACGACCGTTGAAAAACAGCTTGTTAAGATTTGGGCAAAAGTATTGGGCTTGGAGAAGATAGGTATAAACGACAACTTTTTTGAATTAGGAGGAGATTCTATCCTCAGCATTCAAGTTATATCCAAAGCCAACCAAGCAGGGCTACACCTAACTCCTAAACAGATATTTCAGCACCAGACTATTGCCCAATTGGCAACAGTGGTTGGTACGACTCAGAAAATTATAGCTCCACAAGGTGTGTTAACTGGATCGTTAGAGCTAACCCCTATTCAACACTGGTTTTTTGAACAAAAGCAACCAGAACCACATCACTGGAATCAAGCGGTGCTGCTAGAAGTCAAACAGACAATTGACCCTGTAGCTTTAAAGCAAGTAGTGCAGTATTTACAAGAGCATCATGATGTTCTACGTTTGCGATTTAAACAAGAATTTAGCTTTGAGGCCATTATTGTCAGCCCTGATAATGTAATACCGCTAACACATTTAGATTTATCAGCACTGTCAACAAACGAACAAGCCATTGCAATGGAAGCAACAGCAGCTAAACTCCAAGCTAGATTGAATCTGTCAGAAGGGCCGTTATTCCAAGTTGCTATTTTTGACTTAGGTTGTAATCAATCAAGTCGTTTACTTTGGTTGATTCATCACTTAGCGGTTGATGGGGTTTCTTGGCGAGTCCTAATAGAGGATTTGCAAACAGCTTACCAGCAAATTAGTCAGGGCAAAGTCATACAATTGCCACCCAAAACAACTTCTTTCAAAGACTGGTCTAAGCGCCTGCAACAATATGCGCGGTCAGAAAAACTATACTCAGAACTAGATTACTGGCTCACTACCCTGAGTCAACCCGTTGATCCTATACCTAGAGATTATCCAGGCAAAAACAACACAGAAGCCCTAGCTTGCACGGTGTCAGTATCCCTTGGAGTAGAAGAAACTAAAATTTTATTGCATCAGGTTTTAGCGGCTTACCGGGCGGAAATTAATGATGTCTTGTTAACTGCACTGTTACAATCATTTGCCCAATGGACAGGAGAAAATTCTTTACTATTTGATTTAGAAGGGCATGGGCGAGAAGAACTATTTGAAGATATAGATTTATCGAGAACTGTTGGTTGGTTTACATCTGTCTTTCCGGTATATCTAAGTTTTGAAAATGCTCCTGAGCCAGAAAAAGCTTTAAATTTAATTAAAGAGCAACTACGGGCTATTCCAAATCGTGGTGTTGGTTACGGAATGTTACGCTATCTCAGCACAGAGGAGGAAATTATTCAACAACTGAGTTCTTTACCAAAAGCTGAAGTAGGTTTTAACTATTTGGGACAGTTAGACAATTTTCTCCAAGAGTCGCACTTATTTAGATCAATTAAAGGGTCAATTGGGCCAATCCATAGCCCCAAAGGAAACAGGTCTTATTTAATAGAAGTAGAGACAATGGTTGTGAATGGACAGTTGCAACTAGATTGGATCTACAGCAAAGATATACATCACCAAAACACGATCACAGATTTAGCCCAAAGTATGTTGTCGGCGCTACGTTTGCTGATTGCTCGTTGTCAATCTGCACAAGAGTTTAGCTACATTCCTTCAGACTTTCCTGAAGCTGAACTTAGCCAAGCAGAGCTAGATCAAGTTTTTGAAGAATTGCAGTTGAATTAATCCAATTTTTTGGTAAAACTCATAAAAGCTTACTATGCTATGAATAAAAAAGATGTAGAAGCAATTTATCCACTTTCTCCAGCACAACAAGGTATGCTGTTTGGGACTTTATCTGCTCCCAATTCAGGTATACATATTGAGCAGACTAGTTGTATTTTGCAGGGAACTTTAAATGTGCAAGCTTTTGAGCAAGCTTGGCAGTCGGTAGTAAATCGCCACTCAATATTGAGAACTGCTTTTGTTTGGAAGAACCAAGATGAGCCAAGACAAGTAGTATTCCGGCAAGTAGTAGTGACTATAAACTCACAAGATTGGCGAAAATTAGAGCAATCAGAACAGCAAAAGCAACTGGAAGACTATTTAAAGGCTGACCGTCAGCAAGGGTTTGACTTCTCCAAACCCCCACTCATGCGCTTCGCGCTGTTTCGAGTTAACGATGATAGCTATCAATTTGTGTGGAGTCATCACCACATTTCGATGGATGGCTGGTGTTTGTTCATTATTTTGAAAGAAGTGCTGGCTTATTATCAAGCGAGCATTAAAAATGAAGATATACACTTAAAACCAACTCGTCCTTATAAAGACTATATTAGTTGGCTAAGACAGCAAGATTTGGTAGCAGCAGAGAAATTTTGGCAGCATACACTACAAGGTTTCACTCAACCCACAGTTTTAGGACAAATAGCACAGGCAGATAAATTATCTGATTCTTCAGAAGAAGGCTACGGTCAAGAAGAAATCTCATTATCAGCATCAATTACGACTCTCCTAAAGTCTTTAGCCCAAGAACATAAAATTACCTTAAATACATTAATACAAGGAGTTTGGGCGTTACTCTTAAGCCGTTATGCTACTAGTGGAGATGTCTTATTTGGCATCACGGTCTCTGGTCGTTCAGCAGATGTGGTTGGGATCGATTCGATGATTGGTCTATTTATCAACACCTTACCTCTGCGAATAAAAGTGGCTCCTGAAGTATCTTTCTGGGCTTGGTTACAAAACATCCATGCTCATAACGAAGAAATCCGCCAATATGAATATAGTTCTGCGGGACAAGTCCATCAATGGAGCGAAGTACCAGGATCGCTACCTCTATATGAAAGTCTGCTGGTTTTTCAGAACTATCCTACTGACTATTCCATTTTGCGATCGACTAACTTAGATATTTCTGTAGGTCAAGTTAGTTCCCAAGGAGCGCAAACCCAATATCCTCTCACCTTGATGGTTACAGTTGATTTAGAATGCAAGTTTTGCTTGGTTTACGATAAAAGCTGTTTAAATAGTGTTAATATTAATCTAATTAATAAGCATTTATTGGATTTAATACAAAGCATTGCTAATGATACAAACCTAAATTTGGCAACGCTCTTAAATCAAATCCCTGCTGAAGAAATACCTCATATTAGACCACGTAAATTAAGAAATGCGATTTCAAGTCCGCGTACTCCAGTTGAAGAAATCCTAGTCAATATTTGGACTGAAGTACTAAAACTGGATCAAGTGGATATTTATGAGAATTTTTTTGAATTAGGTGGGCACTCCCTGCTAGCTACTCAGGTAATATCCAAAGTAAGCCAGAGCTTTAATTTGCAACTTCCTTTACGTCACCTTTTTGAGTCGCCAACTATAGTAGAACTAGCCAAAAGCATTGAAGCAGTTAAGCAAGTTACATCTAGTTTTTTATTTCCATCTATAAAACGGGTTTCACGGGACATAGAGTTACCCTTATCTTTTGCTCAAAAAAGATTATGGTTTCTAGATCAATTGGAAAAACAAAGTTCTACTTATAACGAGCCAGCTGCTGTTTACCTGAATGGACGCCTGGACATAAATGCTTTAGAACAAAGTTTTACAGAGCTTTTACAGCGTCAAGAAGCATTACGTACTACCTTTAAAAAAGTAAATGGAGAGCCTGTGCAGGTAATTGCTCCATCTCTCTCAATCTCCCTGCCAATAACAGATTTAAGTGAAATTTTACAAGAAGAACAGTTTGTTAAAATGCAGCATTTAATTCAGAAAGAAGCTCAACGACCTTTTGACTTAGCTAAGGGTCCATTGCTGCGAGCTAGTTTATTGCGCTTGGGTGAAGAATCTTATGTATTGCTGTTAGTAATACACCATATTATTTCTGATGGCTGGTCAATTGGTATATTTATTCGTGAATTTTCCGCCCTTTATAGAGCTTTTGTTAAAGGAGAATCTTCACCCTTACCAGAATTGCCAATTCAATATGCAGACTTCGCTTACTGGCAAAATCACTGGTTGCAAGGAGAAGTGATGGAGAAACACTTATCTTATTGGAAACAGCAACTTGCTAACTTACCTGTGCTGGAATTGCCTACCGACTATCCCCGTCCTGAAATCCAAACTTTTCGCGGTAGTAGGCAACATCTAGAATTGCCAAAAGAACTTTGTGAAGAAATTAAAGCATTAAGTCGTAGGGAAGGAGTCACTCTATTTATGACTCTAGTGGCAGCATTTAAAACTTTGATGCATTACTGCACAAATCAGGATGATATTGTTGTAGGTACTGATGTCGCTAACCGTAATTTTACAGAAACGGAGAATATTATTGGTTTTTTTGTTAACCAGCTAGTATTACGTATCTATCTTGGAGGCAATCCAACCTTTCAAGAATTATTGAAACGTGTTCGTGAGGTGACATTGGCTGCTTACGAACATCAGGATATGCCATTTGACCAGTTAGTATTAGCTCTAAAACCAGAGCGAGATTTGAGCCGTACACTTCTGTTCCAATCCAAGTTTGTCCTGCAAAATACCCCAACATACTCATTGGGGCTAGAGGGCTTAAAATTGAAAATTGAAAATATTGATAATGGTACAGCTAAATTTGATTTACTACTTAATATGTGGGAAAGTGAACAAGGTTTGAGTGGCAGTTTTGAATACAGCACAGACTTATTTAATGTTTCCACTATCGCTAAATTAATTACAGATTATGAAATTATTTTGCGTGCCGTTGTTGCTCAACCTAATATTAAATCTACAGCTATAAAAGAAATACTGCTAACAGCAGATAAACAAAGGCAAGATGCGAAGCAGCAGGAATTTCAACAAGTCCGCCGCCAAAAATTTAAAGCATTTAAGTCTCAGCCAAAACCTACAGTAATTAACTTATCTCAACAAGAATTAATTACAGAATCTTTTCTACAATCTGAAGGTAATCTACCTTTAGTAATTACGCCTAAATTCAGCGATTTGAATTTACCAATTTGGGCTGAGGATAATCAACAATTCATTATTAATAATTTGTTTAAATATGGAGGAATTTTATTTAGGGGCTTTGCTGTTAATCAAAAAGAAGATTTTGAGCAATTCGTTAGTGCTGTATGCCCTCAATTAATGCCTTACATAGAATCTTCCACACCTCGTACTAAGTTAAGTGATAAAGTTTATACATCTACTGAATTTCCAGCCGATCAAACCATTGCTTTACATAATGAATCATCATATTCCAGTACCTATCCAATGAAAATATGGTTTTGCTGTATTGAACCTGCAAACCAAGGAGGAGAAACTCCGATTGCTAATGTGAGAAAAGTATTTCAACGTATTCATCCTCAGATTAGAGAACGCTTTCAAGAAAAAGGCTGGATGTTAGTTCGCAACTATGGTAATGGATTTGGTTTACCTTGGGAAAAAGCTTTTCACACAACAGATAAAGCTGTGATGGAAGATTATTGTCGTAATGCTTGCATTCAGGTTGAGTGGAAAGATAGTAACCGTTTAAGAACTCGTCAAGTTCGTCCAGCCATAGCACAACATCCAATGACTGGTGAAATGGTTTGGTTTAATCATGTTGTTTTTTGGCATGTGTCGAGTTTACAAACACAATTTCGAGAAAAATTTCTCAGCGAGTTTACAGAAGAAGATTTACCCTACAACACTTTTTATGGTGATGGTTCTTCTATTGAAGACTCAGTTATTGCGGAAATTCGTGAAGCTTATCAACAAGAAATGATTATTTATCCTTGGAAAAAAGGGGATATATTAATGCTAGATAATATGTTGACTGCTCACGGACGAAATTCTTACTCTGGTTCCAGAAAAATCTTAACTGCGATGGGTGAGCCTTTTCAACATCATTTTTAAATAATTGTTCAGTTATCAAAGGCGTACACTAGACATCATGACTAATTAGCCACTACAACTTTTTCAATCCAGATATTATGAATAATAAATCAATTTACGGTTTTCAGCTTTCGCCACAACAAAAACATTCATGGCTATTACAACAAAATAACCATAGCTGTGCCTATCGTTCATTTTGTACGGTGGAAATTACAGGTGATTTAAATATCGAAGCATTGAAAATTGCGTTAAAAAATGTTGTCAGGAAACATCAAATTCTTAGTACCAGTTTTCGTTGCTTACCAGGAATGAATATTCCAATACAAGTAATTGAAAATGGTGGTAATTTATTAATAGAAGAACATGACTTCAGAACGATAGAATCTGAAGAAAAAAATAATGCTGTTGAATTACTTATTGAATCTGCTAAACAGCAAAATTTTGAATTGGAAAAATCATCCTCACTACAGATATCTCTAGCTACTCTTTCAGCATCTAAAAATATATTGCTGTTAAACTTACCTGTTCTATACGCAGATGCAATCTCACTTAATAATTTAGTGGCAGAAATAAGCCGTGCCTATACTGGGCATTTACATAATGATGAAGCAGTGCAATACGTAGTCTTTTCAGATTGGCAAAATGAATTACTAGAATCAGAAGAAGCAGAAATTGGTAGAAAATATTGGCAACAAAAAGATATCACCCATATTTTCGACTTGAAACTGCCAAATGAAAAGTTACTTTCTGGAGAAACGGAATTTAAACCTCTAATTTTCATTCAGACAATTTCATCTAAATTAACAGCACAAATAACCGCGTTCGTCAAAAATTTTAATACTACTGAATCAATACTATTCCTAACATGTTGGCAAATACTACTATGGCGTTTGACCAATGTATCCAATATGGTTATTGGCACCAGTTGCGATGGGAGATCGGAAGAAGAACTTCAAGAAATGCTAGGACTACTTGCCAAATATGTACCAGTGAATTGCCGTCTCGAAAGTAGCTTAAAGTTGAACGAAGTTATAGAACAAATTACTTTTACTCAAACTCAAGCAAATGAATGGCAAGATTGTTTTAATTGGGAACTACTTTCAGGATTAAATAAAGTTACCAATTATGTACCTTTTTTCCCATTCTGTTTCGACTTTATAGACAAAACTTCTAACTCCTGGACTCCAAATGCAATTACATTTTCTCTATCAAAGCAATATGTTTGTTTCGATAAGTTCAAAGTAAAATTATCATTGATACGTACAGAAAACTCTCTTCATGCTGAATGGTACTACGATACAGAATTATTTTCACCAGAAGATATCGAACGTTTAGCAGGACAATTTTTTACTCTCTTAGAAAGTGCAATTAATCATCCATACTCATTCGTAAGTGAATTAGACATACTCAGCAATATTGAAAGACAAGAACTGTTAATTGAATTTAATAATACACAATCTGTTTTTCCTATAAATAAATGTTTTCATCAACTTTTTGCAGAACAAGTAGATCGCACGCCAGAAAACATTGCTATTATTTATCAAAATCAGCAGTTTACCTACCAAGAATTAAACAGTCGTGCTAACCAGCTAGCTCATTACTTACAAAAATTAGGCGTTAAGCCAGATGTAATGGTAGGGCTTTGTGTTGAGCGATCGCCTTTAATGTTGATTGCACTTTTAGGCATCTTAAAAGCAGGTGGTGCTTATGTACCGATTGACCCTAGCTATCCCTTAGAAAGAAAAGCTTTTATCTTAAACGATTCTCAAATGCCAGTGCTGCTGACTCAACAGCATATAATAGTAGATTTAGCTACAAATGGAATTAAAGTAATTTGTATAGATAGTGATTGGGAAACTATAAACCAACAAAAAAATGAAAATCCAATTGCTACAACAAGCGAATTAAATTTAGCATATATTATTTACACCTCCGGTTCCACTGGTAAACCTAAAGGAACTCTAATCCCCCATCAAGGATTAGTTAACTACCTAAGTTGGGCTACTCAAAGATATGCAGTAGAACAAGGAGTAGGAACTTTAGTTCACTCACCTTTGGGTTTTGACTTAACAATCACTAGTCTTTTCTCACCTTTATTAGTTGGTGGCACAGTAGAATTACTATCAGAACAACAAGGTATTGAAACCCTTTCTCAAGCTTTAAACAAAAGCTCAAATTTAAGTTTGGTGAAAATTACTCCCGCTCACTTAGATTTGCTGAAGCAACAGTTATCCAAAGAAGAGATAGCAAATAAAACGAGAGCGTTTATTATTGGTGGCGAAAACTTATTAGCTGAAAACATTACCTTCTGGCAAGATGTAGCTCCAGATACAATATTAGTAAACGAATATGGCCCCACAGAGACAGTAGTAGGCTGCTGTGTTTATCAGGTTCCAGTCGGGAAACATTCTACAGGTTCCATACCCATTGGGAAGCCGATCGCTAATACCCAGCTGTACATTTTAGACCAATATTTGCAACCAGTACCAATGGGAGTACAGGGTGAATTGCATATTGGTGGACTTGGATTAGCCAGAGGTTATCTAAATCAACCTGAATTAACAGCCCTGAAGTTTATCCCTAATCCCTTTAGTAAACAAGAAGGCGATCGCCTTTACAAAACAGGTGATTTAGTTCGGTTTTTACCAAGTGGAGATATTGAGTATATCGGTCGCATCGATAACCAAGTTAAAATACGTGGTTTCCGTGTTGAACTAGGAGAAATTGAAGCGGTTATAAATCAACATCCATTAGTATCTGCAAGTGTAGTTATCCTTCGGGAGGATAAATCTGGAAATCAAACTTTAATAGCTTATACAACTCTCCAGCCAGACAAAACATTAACAACTCCTGAACTGCGCCGCTTCTTACAGAATAAATTGCTTGACCACATGATACCCACTGCCTTTATGATATTAGAGGCATTACCATTAACATCTAATGGCAAAGTAGACCGTCAAGCATTACCAATACCCGATGTTCTACGCCCAGAATTAGAAATTGCTTATGTGATACCGCAAACAGAGGTAGAAAAGACAATAGCCTCTGTTTGGCGAAAAGCTTTGAATCTTGAAAAAATAGGTATTCACGATAATTTTTTTGAAATTGGCGGTCATTCATTACTTTTAATTACAGTTCACAGCCAATTGCAGGAAATTTTAAAAGTAGAACTATCAACCCTGGATTTATTTAGATATCCTACGATCAATTCTTTAGCCAACTATTTAAATTCATCTCCTAATTCCACAGCAGTTTTACAGGGAAATGATACTCAAGCAGAGAAAATTTCATCTGGGAAGGCGCAACAAAGAAAACGTCTCCAAAAAATTAAATCAGTTGAAAATAATTAAGGAATTAATAAATAATGAATATTCCAACTGGTGCATATACTACTAACGGTTCAGAAATAGCAATTATTGGATTATCAGGAAGATTCCCTGGAGCTAAAAATGTTGATGAATTTTGGCATAATCTCCAAAATGGTATAGAGTCAATTTCTGTTTTTAGTGATGAAGAACTATTGGAAGCGGGCGTAGATGCAGCACTTCTTAATAATCCCAACTATGTTAAAAGAAATGCTGTCATAGAAGATGCAGAACTTTTTGATGCTGAATTTTTTGGTTTTAATCCCAGAGATGCAGAAATGACTGACCCCCAACACCGGATTTTTTTAGAGTGTGCTTGGGAAGCGCTGGAAACAGCCGGGTATAATTCCGAAACATACAATGGTTCTATAGGTGTTTTTGCTGGTTCTAGCTTAAGCGGTTATTTACTAAACATTTATTTTAATCAAAATATTAGAAACTCAGTAGATGAACAACAAATAGCGATCGCTGCCGATAAAGATTACCTTGCTACACGTACTTCTTATAAACTTAATTTGACAGGCCCTAGCTATACAGTTCAAACAGCTTGCTCAACCTCATTAGTAGCTGTACATTTAGCTTGCCAAAGTTTACTAAACGGTGAATGTGATATCGCTTTGGTTGGTGGTGTTTCCATCAGTGCATCAAGAAAAGCTGGCTATATTTATCAAGAGGGAGGTATTAGTTCTCCTGATGGACACTGCCGCGCTTTTGATGCTAAAGCACGGGGAACAGTAGGTGGAGAAGGCGCAGGAATCGTTGTTTTGAAAAGATTAGAAGATACTTTAAATGATGGAGATTTTATCCATGCTGTAATTAAAGGTTCGGCGATAAATAACGATGGCTCAAACAAAGTTAGCTACACGTCACCCCGCATAGAAGGTCAAGCTAAAGTTATCAAAACAGCTCAACTGGTTGCAGAGGTAGAAGCAGAAACAATAACTTATATTGAAGCTCACGGGACGGGAACATCTTTAGGAGATCCAATTGAAATTGCAGCACTGACGCAAGCATTCCAAAACAGTACAAAAAAGAAAAACTTCTGTGCAATTGGTTCATTAAAAACAAATATTGGGCATTTAGATGCAGCTGCTGGTGTTGCAGGTTTGATTAAAACAGTCTTAGCTCTTCAACACAAACAAATTCCTCCTAGTCTGCATTTTGAAGAACCAAATCCTCAAATTGATTTCGCCAATAGTCCCTTTTATGTCAACAACAAACTTTCCGAATGGAAAGTAGACAAACATCCTAGACGTGCAGGAGTTAGTTCTTTTGGAATTGGCGGTAGTAATGCCCATGTAATTTTAGAAGAAGCTCCAGTTTTTACAACTGAAAAGAGTGTTTCTCGCCCCTGGCAATTATTGGTTATCTCTGCCAAAAGTCAAACAGCTTTAGAATCAGCTACATCTAACCTTGCTAATTATTTAGCACAGTATCCTGATAGCAATCTTGCTGATGTAGCTCATACTTTGCAAGTCGGTCGCCGAAATTTTAATCATCGTCGAGTATTCCTATGTCAGGATATTCCTGATGCTATAAAAATACTAACTGCGCCAAATCAAGAAAGAGTTTTAAGCAATTTTTCAGAAACTCGTAACCATTCAATTGTGTTTATGTTTCCCGGACAGGGAGCGCAGTATGTAAACATGGGACGGGATTTATATGAAACAGAACCAGCTTTTCGGCAAGAAGTTGATGATTGCTGTAAATTGCTCAAATCACATTTAAAGTTAGACCTCAAAGATATACTTTATCCCTCAACGATAGAAACTACAGAAGAACAACTGAAACAAACTTCCTTAACGCAAGTTGCGCTATTTGTAATTGAATATGCCCTTGCTAAACTTTGGATGGCGTGGGGTGTCCATCCGCAAGCGATGATTGGTCATAGCATCGGTGAGTATGTAGCCGCTTGTATTTCAGGTGTCTTTTCTTTAGAAGAAGCCTTGACTTTAGTTGTAACTCGCGGACGACTGATGCAACAAGTCGAACCAGGGTCGATGCTTTCCGTTTCTCTATCTGCCAAAGAAATACAACCTATGTTGGGTTCAGAACTTTCTTTAGCAGCTAGCAATGCACCATTCCTTTGTGTGGTTTCTGGTGCTACTGGTGCGATCGCACTATTACAAAATCGTTTGACGGAGCAGGGTGTTGACTGTCGCCGCCTGCATACATCTCATGCTTTTCATTCCGAGATGATGGAGCCGATTTTAGAGCCATTTCTACGGCATCTTAGGGAAGTCAACCTGAAACCACCTCAAATTCCTTTTGTTTCTAACGTTACTGGAACTTGGATTACGGCAGATCAGGCGATCGATCCTGACTACTGGGCTAGACATCTACGACAACCTGTATTGTTTAATGAGGGAATTGCCGAATTGCTGCAACAACCAGAGCGAATACTCTTGGAAATTGGCCCAGGACGAACATTAACTAACCTAGTCAAACGACAGTTGGTTTCACAGGCTATAGCCCTAACTTCAGTGCGACATCCCCAAGAGCAAATTTCTGATGTAGCATTTTTGCTTAATACTCTCTCTCGGCTTTGGCTATCAGGATTGCAAATAAACTGGGCAGGCTTTTATGCAAAAGAGCAACGCAGACATATTCCTTTGCCTACCTATCCTTTTGAGCGTCAGCGTTACTGGATTGAAGCTGACCCCGAAACTACATTATCAAAGGCGTGGCAACCATTAATAGGTAAAAAGCCAGATATTGCCGATTGGTTTTATATCCCAATCTGGAAGCAATCTACACCACTTGAGTTTTTCCAAGGGAAGGAATTAGTAACTGAGCAAAACACCTGCTGGTTAGTTTTTATAGATGAATACGGAATTGGAGGGGAAGTTGTTAAACGGCTCAAACAGCAAAGTTATGTTGTTACAGTTAGGGTTGCAGATAAGTTTACTAAGCTGAACGAATGCACATATACTATTAACCCACGGCAAAGCGATGACTATGATGCCTTACTTCAAGAACTCCGAAAAGATAGTTTAATTCCAAATGGAGTAGCTCATTTTTGGAGCATTACACCAAATAATACTTTATCTAACAATAAGTTCAAAAAGCAAACTTTTGAAGATTGCCATAATCTCGGTTTTTGGAGTTTACTGTATTTTACACAGGCATTAGGAAAGGAAAATATCAGTGATTCTCTCAAGTTGAGGGTTGTAACGAACAATTTATATAATGTCATTGGTGATGAAAAGTTATGTCCAGAGAAGGCAACTATATTGGGGCCGTGTAAAATAATTCCCAAAGAATATCCAAACATTAATTCTTGTCTTATTGATGTAGTAATTCCTGCTGATAACATCCCGCTAACACAAAAGTTTATTGACTATTTGATTACGGAATTGACAACACAGCAAACCGATAATCTAGTTGCTTATCGAGGATCTCATCGCTGGATTCAAACCTTTGAAGCTGTCCATCTGCATGAAAGCACTCCAGGTAAAACTAAGTTAAAGGAAGGAGGAGTTTACTTAATTACTGGTGGACTTGGTGGCATAGGTTTAGTGTTAGCGGAATATTTAGCAAAAACAGTAAAAGCTAAGTTAATTTTAATTGGAAGAAAGGGATTACCGGAGCGATCGCAGTGGAAGCAATGGCTAGAAACTCATGATAGTGAAGATAGTGTTAGCCGCAAGATCAAAAAAATGCTCGTGCTGGAAGAGTTGGGGTCAGAGGTCGAGGTTAAAAGTGCCGATGTAGCCAACTACGAACAAATGCAGGTAGCCGTTGCTGAAGCCTTAGAGAAATTTGGTCAAATTAATGGTGTCATCCATGCAGCAGGTATTGCTGGTGGTGGCATAATTCAACTAAAAACAGAGAACATAGCAAACAGCGTATTAGCGCCAAAAGTTAAGGGCACATTAGTATTAGAGGATATTTTAAACTTACAAAATATTAAATTAGATTTCTTAGTGCTTTGTTCATCTCAAAGTTCTATATTAAATGAATTTGGGCAGGTCGATTATTGTGCAGCTAATGCATTTCTAGATGTTTATGCACATTATCGTACTTCTAAATCTGACCAATTTACGGTAGCAATCAACTGGGGTACTTGGCAAGAAGTAGGCATGGCAGTAGAGACAGCACTACCAGAACAATTAAAACTCCAACGGGAAGAGAATCTCAAAAAAGGAATATTATCTCAAGAAGGTGCCGAAGCTTTTAATCGCATTTTGCTAAGTAGCTTATCTCATGTCGTTGTCTCCCCGCAAGATTTTAAAGCAGTAATCGAAGAGGATAATTCTTTTAGGTATCTGGAAGAAGGATTAGCATTGTTAGAAGATAAATCAGCTTCAACAACCCTCTCTCAACTAAGGCATCCCCGTCCTAATCTACGTAATGATTATGTTGCTCCCCGAAATGAAGTTGAAGCAACTATTGCTGAAGTCTGGCAAAATCTACTGGGAATTAAACAGATAGGTATTTATGATAACTTTTTTGAATTGGGAGGAGATTCATTATTAGCTACTCAAGTTTTCTCTCGATTGCGTCAAGAGTTTCAAGTACAACTCTCTCTGCATGGTTTTTTTGAAGCACCCACTATCATAGAACAAGCCTTAATAGTTGATGAAAAGAACCGGAATTTAGAAGAAAAGTTTAACTTCAAAATGATAGAAAGAATTGAGCGGAGTAATGAACAACAGACATTAGCAAATATAGATGAACTTTCAGATCGAGAAGTTGAGCTATTACTTAATAATATGTTGCAATCAGAAGGTGCTTTTCAATGACCAATACTCATGATGTTAATGAAAATTCGTCACAAACTAAACGTGATCTTTTAGCAAAACTACTTCAAGAGAAGGTCGGAAAGCCTCAGATTTTTCCAATATCTTTTGCTCAACAAAGACTTTGGTTTATAGATCAATTGCAGCCTGGTAATTTTGCTAATCATATATGGACAGCTTTGCGTCTTACTGGTTTCCTTCGTAAATCTGCACTATTACAAACCATTGACACAATCGTGCGTCGCCACGAAGTTTTGCGAACTACTTTCGCAACTATGGAAGAAAAACCTGTTCAGATAATTATTCCATCTCTAAGTTTAAGTTTACCTACCATAAATTTAGAAGAGTTAACTGAGATTAAGCAAGAAGCTGAAATTAAAAAGTTAGTTATACAAGAAGTACAGCAACCCTTCAATTTGAGCCAAGCTCCATTACTGCGAGCTACTTTGCTGCGACTAAAAGAAACAGAACACATTCTGGTGTTCACCATGCATCACATAATTTCCGACGGTTGGTCAATGGGAGTACTAATTGAAGAAGTTACGGCACTTTATGAAGCTTTTTCTAAAGGGCAACCGTCTCCACTTGCCGAACTACCAATACAGTATGTAGACTTTGCAAGCTTCCAACGACAACAGCTACAAGGAGAAGTCTTAAAATCACAACTATCCTATTGGAAACAGCAGTTAGAGGGCGCACCAGAATTACTAGAGCTACCCACTGACAAACCACGACCTGCCATTGGCAGTTTCCAGGGTTCCACTTATTCATTTGAGTTATCTGATGAGTTACATATAGCTTTAAATAAATTGAGCCAGCAGCATGGAACTACCTTATTTATGACTCTGCTGGCAGCCTTTAAAATATTGCTATGTCGTTATACTGGTAGTGAAGATATTGTTGTTGGTTCACCGATCGCTAATCGCGATCGCACAGAGTTAGAAGGATTAATTGGTCTTTTTGCCAATACAATTGCACTGCGAACTAATCTAGCGGGTAATCCTACCTTTGGGGAGTTACTAACTCGTGTGCGGAAAGTAGCATTAGGAGCTTATGCCCATCAGGATTTACCTTTTGAGCAACTAGTAGAAGAACTACAACCACAACGAAACTTGAGCTATACACCAGTATTTCAGGTGATGTTTGTACTTCAGAACACACCAATGCCTATTTTAGAATTGCCTGGTTTGACTGTAAGTCCCTTGGCAATTGATAATGGTAGTGCCAAGTTTGATTTGACTTTAGAAATAATAGAAACACCAGGAAAGCTTTTTACTAATCTAGAGTTTAATACAGATTTATTCGAGGCAACTACTATAAAACGGATGGCTGGACATTTCCAGACATTGCTTAAAAAGATTGTTGCAAAACCGGAGCTACGACTTTTAGAATTATCATTACTAACAGAACCTGAGCAGCATCAATTGCTGCGAGAGTGGAATGACACAAAAGTTGAGTATACTCAACAGCAATGTATCCATGAATTGTTTGAAGCACAGGTACAGAAAACACCTGATGCGATCGCAGTCGTCTTTGAAAACCAGCAACTAACCTACCGCGAGTTGAACAACCGAGCAAATCAACTGGCGCATCATTTGCAAAAGCTAGGAGTAAAACCAGAGGTATTGGTAGGGATTTGTGTAGAGCGATCGCTCGATATGATCGTCGGACTATTAGCCATCCTCAAAGCAGGTGGTGCATACGTACCGTTAGATCCAGCATATCCACCAGAACGTTTAGCCTTCATATTGCAAGATGCTGCTGTATCAGTACTACTAACACAGCAGCAGCTGATAGAGAATTTGCCACAACATCAGACTAGGGTTGTTTATCTAGATACAGATTGTGAAATTGTAGCTCAACAAAGCTCACAAAACCCAATTAGTGAATGTACGACTGATAACCTAGGTTACATCATCTACACCTCTGGCTCAACAGGTCAACCTAAGGGCGTCTTAGTCAATCACAGCAACGTTGTTCGTTTGTTAGCAGCAACTGAAGACTGCTATAACTTTAACCAACATGATGTTTGGACACTATTCCACTCCATAGCCTTTGATTTTTCCGTTTGGGAAATCTGGGGAGCATTGCTGTATGGTGGAAAATTAGTGGTAGTACCGTATTGGTTGAGCCGTTCACCTCAAAAGTTTTATCAATTATTGTTAACAGAGCAAGTGACTGTACTTAATCAGACGCCTTCTGCTTTCCGACAACTGATACAGGTAGAGGAATCCCTAGAAAATAGTAACAACCTAAGCCTACGAAAAGTGATTTTTGGTGGAGAAGCATTGCAAATTGAGAGTTTAAGACCTTGGTTTGAACGTCATGGCGACCAGTCACCACAGTTAATTAACATGTACGGGATTACGGAAACTACTGTGCATGTGACATATCGTCCATTAAAAATGGCAGACTTAGAAGTAGCATCAGCAAGTTTAATAGGTCGTCCAATTGGTGACTTACAAGTTTATTTACTAGATATATATGGACAGCCAGTACCCATAGGAATACCAGGTGAAATGTATATTGGTGGTGCTGGTGTAGCCAGGGGTTATTTAAACCGACCAACACTAACTTCTGAAAGATTTATTCCTAATTGCTTTAGTAATAAACCCAATGCACTTCTTTATAAATCCGGCGATTTAGCTCGATATTTACCAAATGGAGACATTGAGTATTTAGGTCGCATTGATAACCAAGTAAAAGTACGTGGTTTCAGGATTGAATTGGGAGAAATTGAGGCAATCATTAGCCAACACCCAGCAGTACGAGAAACTGTAGTTGTAGTCAGCGAAGCTTCAACAAACTCTCAACGAATAATCGCCTATGTAGTTGCTCAAAGAGAGCAAACACTAATAATTCCTGAACTACGTAACTTTTTAGAGTCAAAGTTACCAAACTACATGATGCCAACAGCTTTTATCACACTGGAGGCACTACCACTAACACCAAATGGAAAGGTTGATCGCAAAGCGCTGCCTGCACCTGATACAGCACGCCCCGAATTGGAAACAGTTTACCAGCCACCTCAAACTGAAGTAGAAAAAACTATTGCCGATATTTGGCAAGAAGTACTTAATGTTGAGAACGTAGGAATCCATGATAACTTCTTTCAACTCGGTGGTCATTCGCTGCTTTTAGTTCAGGTTCATAGTAAATTGCAAAAAATATTTCAGAGAGATTTTCTGTTGGTAGAAATGTTTCAATATCCAACCATCAGCCACCTAGCTAGATATTTTAGCCAGCAATCAAAAGAAGAAACATCTTTTATCAAACATTCTCATGTTTCTGAAGCTAGGACAGCTTCATTACAGCGTCGAAAACAAGCCAGAAAAGAACATCGAACAGCAATCAAGGAAGGCGGGGTTTCGTCTCAATCAGGTGAACAAAATTTTTAAAATTAAATAAATTAACCGCAAACTACGGAGATAACACTGATGAGAGCTTTTTTGCTTAAGCCCTAAAGATGATCGGTCATGCAGCAAAAAATTTACCTATTATAGGAGACCAAATGACATTAAGTGAAAAAAGTTTATTATCCACAAATAATCTTTCTCAAACTGAGCGAATCTTACATTCTGAAATTGGTGAGTATATAAAACAAATGTTTGTACCTACTCTGGGGAAATCCATCGAAACCCAGATAGATGAGATAGTTAATGATTATTCTGAGGAGTTTTTAATTACAAAAAATGCAAATACTAATATTGAGATTGACTTGATAATTAAGAATTTTGGCGAGAGCAAAATACCTTTAGAACCTACTGATTTTGAAAGCTATTTTCAATACTTAGGTGATAACGTTATTTCCCACTCTATACATACATCTTCGCCACAATTTATCGGTCACATGACCTCGGCGCTTCCTTCTTTTGTACGACCTCTAGCTAAACTAATGACAGCAATGAATCAAAACGCTGTCAAAATAGAGACTGCTAAAGCTTTGAGCTTTTATGAACGTGAAGCTTTAGCAATGATGCATCGACAAATTTATAATTTATCCGATAATTTCTACACCCAGCATATTCAAAATAATCAGAGTACATTAGGAATTTTAACTTCTGGTGGTACAACAGCCAATATCACAGCACTGTGGTGTGCCCGAAATAAATCTTTGGGAGCAAAAAATGAGTTTTTAGGCGTAGAAAAAGAAGGTTTAACAGCAGCTCTAAATTTTTATGGCTACAAAGGAGCAGTTGTGATTGGCTCCGAATTGATGCATTTTTCTTTTGATAAAGCTGCGGATTTGATGGGCATTAGTACGCAAAATTTGATTAGAGTGGCCGTTGACTCTAACAATCGAGTTAACATACAAGCATTACGCCAAGCCGTTGCAGATTGTCGCCAGAAAAACTTACATATTATAGCTATTGTTGGTATTGCTGGAACTACAGATTCTGGTAGTGTCGATCCCCTAGAAGATATTGCGGAGATAGCCCAAGAAAATAATATACATTTTCATGTAGATGCTGCTTGGGGTGGCCCAGTTATCTTTTCTCGAAAACATCAACAAAAGCTTGCTGGTATTGAAAAAGCTGATTCAGTGACCATTGATGGACATAAACAATTGTATTTACCAATGGGTATTGGTATGGTATTTTTCCACGACCCTTATCTAGCTTCTTCAATCGAAAAACATGCTAGCTATACTATGCGTAAGGGATCGTTTGATTTAGGTAAACGTGCTTTAGAAGGTTCTCGACCGGGCATGGCTTTATTTTTACACGCTGCTCTAAAGCTGATTGGGCTTAAAGGATATGAGTTTTTGATTGATGAAGGAATTCGGAAAACTCAATACATGGCTGCTCGGATTTCGGTGATGCCCGAATTTCAATTGTTGGCAGATCCTGATACTAATCTATTAATTTATCGCTATGTTCCAGAACAATTTAGAGGGGTAATTGCGAAAAATGAATTAACAGAAACAGAAAACCAAATCATCAATAATTTTAATGAATATTTACAAAAGATGCAACGTCAGATTGGCCGCACTTTTATTTCACGAACAACAAAAACAACTATAAGCTTGGATAAAGAACTTCCTGTAATTGCCATGCGTGCAGTTATTGCCAATCCATTAACTACTGAAGAAGATATTGACGCAGTTTTAAATGACCAGATTCAGATTGCTTCTGAAATTTCAATTTTACATTTATCAAAAATGAATAATTAACTAAGTCTGCTTGAGTGCTTTGAAGTTAGACAAAAATCTTGAATATTAGGGATTGACTTATGGATATAGCAAATAACTTTATTAATAGTTTAAACGATAAAGACGAAATCGCTATTATTGGTATGGCAGGTCGTTTTCCTGGAGCAAATAAAGTTGATAGCTTTTGGCAAAACCTGCGGGATGGTGTAGAGTCAATTTCTTTTTTCACAGACGAGGAATTAATATCTGCTGGGATAGATTCAGCATCACTGAATGATCCCAATTATGTGAAAGCAAGCGGTGTATTAGAAGATATAGAGTTATTTGATGCTTCCTTTTTTGGTTTTTCTCCTAGAGAAGCTGAAATTACAGACCCACAACACCGCCTTTTTATGGAATGTGTTTGGTCAGCTATAGAAAATGCTGGTTACAACTCTGAAACTTATAGTGGTCAAATTGGTCTTTTCGCTGGTGTAGCAGCAAGTTACTATCTGCTTTCAAACTTATATTCCAACCGAGAGTTAATGGAATCAGTAGACAGCTTCCAAACTTTGATTGGAAATGATAAAGATTTCCTGCCTACGCAAGTTTCTTACAAGTTAAATCTAAAAGGGCCAAGTATCAATGTACAGACTGCTTGCTCCACATCATTAGTGACTGTCCATTTAGCCTGCCAAAGTTTAATGAATGGCGAAAGCGACATTGCTTTAGCTGGTGGTGTTTCTATTGCAGTGCCACAAAAAACTGGCTATCACTATCAACAAGGAGGAATTCAATCTCCTGATGGTCATTGTCGAGCTTTTGACGCTCAAGCTAAAGGAACTAATGGTGGCAATGGTTTAGGTGTAGTAGTCTTGAAAAGATTAGAAGATGCTATTGCCGATGGTGATTTTATCCATGCAGTAATCAAGGGTTCAGCTGTTAATAACGATGGTTCTTTAAAGGTTGGATATACAGCCCCTAGTGTTGATGGTCAAAGGGAGGTAATTTTAGAAGCGCTTGCCCTAGCTGGTGTCGAACCTGAGACTGTTACTTATGTAGAAACACACGGTACAGGAACCGTCTTAGGAGACCCGATTGAAATTAAGGCTCTTACACAAGCTTTTCGTGCTAGCACAAATAAAAAAGGCTTTTGTGCTATCGGTTCAGCAAAAACTAATATTGGGCATCTGAATACAGCAGCGGGTGTGGCAGGATTAATTAAAACTATCCTTGCATTAAAACATAAACAAATACCTCCAAGCTTGCATTTTCAGGAGCCAAATCCACAAATAGATTTCGCTAATAGTCCCTTCTACGTCAACACCAATTTATCAGAGTGGAAAACCGACGGTACACCACGCCGAGCAGGTGTAAGTTCTTTCGGCATCGGTGGGACTAATGCTCATGTTATTTTGGAAGAAGCGCCAGTGATTGAGGCTTCAAGCCCCTCGCGTCCTTGGCAATTATTACTGTTATCAGCCAAAACCAGCACGGCTTTAGACACTGCAACAGGGCAACTGCGTGATTATTTAGAGCAAAACCCTGATATTCCCTTACCAGATGTCTCTTACACCCTACAAGTAGGTCGTCGAGCTTTTGACTATCGCCGTGTCATGATTACCCACGATCTAGATGATGCGGTGAAATCGCTTAACAGCCAAGATCCACAACGCATTTTTAGTCATCACTATGAGCCAAGTCATTGTCCAGTCATCTTCATGTTTTCGGGACAAGGGTCACAATATGCAAACATGGGTCAGGAACTATATGAAGTAGAACCGACGTTTAAAAAACACGTAGATAGTTGCGCTGTGATTTTGCAACCCCACCTCGGTCTTGATATTCGCTCTCTACTTTATCCCAAAGAACAAGATACTGAGACTGCTTCAAAGCAACTACAACAAACAGCCCTTACCCAAAGCGCGTTATTTGTTACAGAGTACGCCCTGGCTCAGTTATTAATTTCATGGGGAGTAAAACCAGAAGCAATGATTGGTCACAGCATCGGGGAATATGTCGCCGCGACTGTTGCAGGTGTATTTTCCCTAGAAGATGCCCTATTGATTGTGGCAAAAAGGGGAGAGTTAATGCAACAAGTACCCACAGGAAGTATGCTGGCAATTAGGCTTCCAGAAAAAGATGTGCGATCGCTACTCTCTGCACAGACATTGGATAAAAATTCTCTCCAAATCGCAGCGATTAACAGCCCATCTTCATGTGTAGTGTCTGGAACAAACGAGGCAGTTGCGACACTAAGAAATCAATTATCCTCTCAACAAGTTGAATGTCAACTGTTGCATACGTCTCATGCGTTCCATTCCCAAATGATGGAACCAATACTAAAAGCATTTATTGAGGCTGTAAAAAAAGTCAAACTGAATCCACCACGCATTCGCTTTACTTCTAATGTCACTGGTAGTTGGATTACAGATGCACAAGCCACAAATCCTGATTATTGGTGTCAACATTTGCGAGAAACTGTGAGATTTTCAGATGGAATATCTCTACTGTTAAAACAGTTTGAAGGTGTTTTTCTAGAAGTGGGGCCAGGACGGACATTAAGCACATTAACAACACAGCATTTAGATAAAAATGCCAAACAACAAGTATTAACTTCATTACGCCATATTCAAGACCAACAATCTGATGTTAACTTTTTGTTGCAGACATTAGGTCGGTTATGGCTGGCTGGTGTAGAAATAGATTGGTCAGGATTTTATACCCACGAGCAGCGTCATCGTCTACCTTTGCCGACTTACCCCTTTGAACGACAACGGTACTGGATTGATGCTAAAAAGCAAGGACAAGATAGCGATGTCTACGACGGGCTACGCCTACACACACCAGTATCACTGGCTAAAAAACCTGATATAGCCGACTGGTTTTATATTCCTTTTTGGAAACCTTCTTTACCCCCAGTACAACTAAAATATCAAGAATTAGCAGTTCCAAAATCCAGCACTTTGGTATTTCTTGATGAGTGCGGCTTGGGTATCAAATTGGTAAAAGAACTAGAAAAACACAACGAGGATGTTATTACTGTAAAACTCGGTGAAAGATTTACGAGATTAGGTCAGTCTCAATATACGATTAATCCTCAAAATCATCATGATTATGATACACTAATCAAGGAAATTATCGGACAAAAGCAGTTACCCAAAACGATAGTTCATCTCTCAAATGTTACACTTAGTAGTAACCAAGAATTAGAAATTGAACAAGTTGAACAAGCTCAAATAAGAGGATTTTACAGTCTCCTATATCTTGCCCAAGCTTTGGGAAAACAAGAAACTACTGATGATTTTAACATTACAGTTATTTCTAACAATCTACACTCAGTAAGTGGAACAGAAGTACTTTATCCAGAGAAAGCAACTTTAGTCGGAACAGTTAAAGTTATTTCTCAAGAATATTCAAATATTAATTGCCGTAGTATTGATGTTATCCTACCCCCCAACGGTAGTTGGCAAGAAGAAAAACTTTTAGAAAAAATACTAGCAGAACTAACGGTTGATGATTCCGAAAAGTTAATTGCTTATCGAGGTTTGAATCGGTGGGTGCAAAGTTTTGAGCCTGTGCGCTTTGAGCAAGCTAAAATCGAAAAGCCTCGACTAAGAGAAAAAGGAGTCTATTTAATTACAGGTGGACTCGGAGGTATTGGACTTGTTTTAGCAGAATACTTAGCTCGAACTGTACAAGCAAAACTACTGTTAGTAGGACGTTCTGCTTTGCCAAAAAAAGATGAGTGGGAAAAATGGCTTACTAGTCATGATGAGGCTGATAGTACTAGCTGCAAGATTCGCAAAATTCAAGAGATCGAACAGTTGGGTGCAGAAGTTTTGGTAGTGAATGCTGATGTGGCTAACCAGGAAGAAATGCAAAATGCGATCGCTCGCGCTCAAGAGCAATTTAGTCAGCTAAATGGTGTTATCCACGCTGCTGGAGTTGTTAGTGGTGAATCTATTCAAAAGATAGGTAAAATTGAATGTGAGCAACAATTTAAAGCAAAAATATATGGACTTTTAGTATTAGAAAAAGTTTTGCAAGATAAACAGCTTGATTTTTGTTTATTACTATCTTCTTTATCGTCTGTTTTAGGAGGATTAGGATTTATTGCCTATTCAGCAGCAAATATCTTTATTGATGCTTTTGTACACCAACATAATCAGAACCATCCAGTCTCATGGACAAGCATAAGTTGGGATGGCTGGCAACTTGAAAAAGAAAATAAACAAAGTACATCTTTAGGTGCAAGTTTGCATGAATTGGCTATTCAGCCAGAAGAGGGGATAAAAGTATTTGAAAGAATTCTAAGCTGTAGTGAATTTAATCATATAGTTGTCTCTACTGGAGAACTGCAAGCTAGAATTAACCAATGGCTGAAGCTGGAATCTTTACCAGAAAAAGAAGCAAATTTATTACTGTATGACAGGCCTGATTTAGAGAATATATACGTTGCTCCTAGAAATGAGATTGAGCAAGATATTGCTAATATATGGCAAGAGATTCTGGGGATAAAAAATGTCGGACTCCATGATAACTTTTTTGAATTAGGAGGAGATTCTCTATTAATAATTCAAGTTCGTAGTAGAATGCTCAAAAAATTAAATAGAAATTTATCTGTTGGAGAACTATTTGAATATTCAACAGTAAGTACTTTAGCTGAATATATTGGCAACAAAAAAATTGAGGAACCAACATTCCAACAAGCCGCTCAACGTGCTAGCAGAAAAGAAGCGGCTATGCAAGAAAAAAGACAATTAATGCAACAAAGGAGGAAGGTACATGGATAACCAAGAAATCCACGATTCTATCAGAAGCATAGCCGTAATCGGTATAGTTGGTCGATTTTCAGCTACTAAAAGTATTGAGGAGTTTTGGGAGAGTTTATGTCAGGGAAAAGAGTTAATTTCCTTCTTTAGTGATGAAGAATTAGAGGCTTCAGGCGTAGATCCAGAATTTTTGAGCGATCGCAATTATGTGAAAGCTGGTGTTCGTCTGCCAGATATTGAGATGTTTGATGCGCCTTTCTTCGATATTTCGCCAAGAGAAGCCGAAATTATTGATCCTCAACACCGGATTTTGCTTGAATGTGCTTGGCAAGCATTGGAAAATGCTGGTTATGAACCTGGTTCAGGCAAAGGCTTGACTGGTGTTTATGTGGGAACCAATATGAGTAATTACTTTCTAACCAAACTCAGTTCCCGCCCTGATATGATTCAATCAATGGGTTTGTCAATTATATATGGCAATAGCCAGGACTTCGCCGCTACAAGAGTTTCATATAAATTGAATCTGAAAGGGCCCAGTCTCAATGTTCAGACTGCTTGCTCTACATCATTGGTTGCTGTTCACTCAGCTTGCCAAGGATTGCTAAACTATGAATGCGATATGGCTTTAGCAGGTGGTATTTCCATAGAATCTCTCGAAAAGCAAGGTTATTTCTATCAAGAAGGAAGTATCACTTCTCCTGATGGTCACTGTCGAGCTTTTGATGCTAATGCCCAAGGAACTATTTTTGGAGATGGAGCCGGGGTTGTTGTCCTCAAGAGATTAGAGGATGCTTTAGCAGATGGTGATTGCATTCATGCAGTAATTAAAGGTTCAGCCATCAATAATGATGGTGCAGCAAAAGTGGGATATACGGCTCCTAGTGTGAGTGGTCAAGCTGAGGTGATAGCTGAGGCTCAAGCGATCGCAGGGGTTGCTCCAGAAACCATCACTTATATCGAGGCTCACGGAACTGGTACAGCTTTGGGAGATCCTATTGAAATTAGTGCTTTGAAAAAGGCATTTGCAGTTCGCACCAAACAGAAAGGATTTTGTGCGATCGCATCAGTAAAAAGCAATATCGGGCATTTGAATACAGCTGCTGGTGTGACAGGACTAATTAAAACTATCCTTGCACTAAAACATCAACAAATACCTCCTAGTCTGCACTTTGAACATCCTAATCCTGAGATAGATTTCGCCAATAGTCCCTTTTATGTCAACACTAAATTATCAGAGTGGAAAACCAACGGTACACCTCGCAGAGCAGGTGTAAGTTCTTTTGGGATTGGCGGGACTAATGCCCATGTGATTTTGGAAGAAGCCCCAGCTACTGAAGCTTTCAGCCCTTCGCGTCCGTGGCAATTGTTACTCCTGTCAGCCAAAACCAGCACAGCGTTGGAAACCGCGACAGCGCAATTATCTACTCACTTGGAGCAAAATCCTGATATTCACCTACCTGATGTCGCTCATACTCTACAAGTGGGTCGTCGGGCTTTTGAACATTGTCGTATGGTAGTTTGCCATGACCAAGAGGATGCAGTCAAAGCGCTGACTTCCCTTGATCCACAACGTGTTTTTACTTACCACCGCAAGCCTAGTCATTGTCCAATCATCTTCATGTTTTCGGGACAAGGAGCGCAATATGCAAACATGGGAAGAGAACTGTATGAAATTGAACCGACATTTGCTCAACACGTAGATAGTTGCGCCGAGATTTTGCAACTCCACCTTGGTTTTGATATTCGCTCTCTACTTTATCCCAAAGAACAAGATACTGAGACTGCTTCAAAGCAACTACAACAAACAGCCCTTACCCAAAGCGCGTTATTTGTTACAGAGTACGCCCTGGCTCAGTTATTAATTTCATGGGGAGTAAAACCAGAAGCAATGATTGGTCACAGCATCGGGGAATATGTCGCCGCGACTGTTGCAGGTGTATTTTCCCTAGAAGATGCCCTATTGATTGTGGCAAAAAGGGGAGAGTTAATGCAACAAGTACCCAAAGGAAGTATGCTGGCAATTCGACTTCCAGAAAAAGATGTGCGATCGCTCTTGGCTGATGCTTCTCTAGAAATCGCAGTCATTAACAGCTCATCTTCCTGTGTAGTTTCTGGTAGCTGTGAGGCGATCGCAGCACTACAAAATCAATTATCCTCTGAAGAAGTTGAATGTCGGCTGTTGCATACATCTCATGCGTTTCATTCACAAATGATGGAACCAATACTAGAAGCATTTATTGAGGCTGTAAAAAAAGTCAAACTGAATCCACCACGCATTCGCTTTATTTCTAATGTCACTGGTAGTTGGATTACAGATGCACAAGCCACAAATCCCGATTATTGGTGTCAACATTTGCGACAAACCGTGAGGTTTTCAGATGGAATATCTCTACTGTTAAAGCAGTTTGAAGGTATTTTTCTGGAGGTGGGGCCGGGGCGAACTTTAAGTACTATTACGACACAGCATTTAGATAAAAATAGCAAACAACAAGTACTAACTTCATTACGCCATATTCAAGACCAACAATCGGATATTAACTTTTTGTTGCAGACATTAGGTCGGTTGTGGCTTTTTGGCATAAAGATTGACTGGTCGGGATTTTATACTCACGAGCAGCGTCATCGTTTACCTTTGCCTACCTATCCTTTTGAGCGACAAAGATACTGGATTGATGCTAAATCTCCATCGCCTTCTTTAAATAGTAAGCCAGTAAAATTAGATAATAAACAAGATATTACCGACTGGTTTTATGTTCCTTCATGGAAACGCTCTTTACTGCCTAATTCATCCTCTTCTCAAATAGAATCTAAACAAGATGAGTGGCTATTTTTTGTTGATGAATTAGGAGTTGGTGAACAATTAATTAATGCGTTGATAAATCAAGGTAAAAATGTCATTACGGTTAAGCAGGGAGAAAAGTTTAGTAAAGTAAGAGATCATGCTTATACAATTAATCCCTACATATCCGAAGACTATGACACTTTGTTTCAAGAGCTCATTTTATTCGGTAAAATTCCCCAGAATATTGCTTATTTATGGAGCATCGAGAAACTAGAAAATTTTCAATCTGGAAAATATTTAGAATTCAACAGTTTGCTGTTTTTAACGCAGAGCATTAGTAAGCTCAAAATTAGCGATCGCGCCCAGCGCAGTACCCTTACGGAGAACCGCTTACAACTTTATGTCATATCAAATAACATTCAAGAGGTCAATGGCAATGAAAAAATAGACCCAGAAAAGGCAACAATATTAGGTTTATGTAAAGTTCTTCCTCAAGAATATTCTAATATTAACTGTAAGTGTATTGATATTGGCTTCACAACTCAACAAAATGGAGAAGAAGAAAATGATAAAAGGATTATTGAGCAACTTTTAAGTGAGTTAACAAATGTATCTTCAGATTTAGTTGTTGCTTATCGTGGTTCCTATCGTTGGGTACAAACATTTGAGCCAGTTTGCTTAGAGTCAGTAGTTGAAGAAAAACTACCGTTGAGGAAACAGGGTGTTTACCTTTTTCCTGGTGGATTAGAAACGATTGAAATTGTACTTGCAGAATATCTAGCAAAATCTCTACAAGCCAAACTTATATTTATTGAGGATTCTGCTTTTCCACAAAAAGATGAATATTTACGATGGTTGGAAACTCACACCCCAGAAGATGAAGTGAGACGCAAAATTGAAAAACTGCAAACATTGGCTGAGTTGGGTGCAGAAATTTTGGTCTTGGGCGCAGATACAACCAACTATGAACAAATGTATCAGAGCCTTAGACCTGAGAATATTGGTCAACTTCACGGGGTTATTTATTCGACTGGAATAAAGCTTGAAAATATATTTAGTTCAATTCCAGAAATTGGTAAGATACAATTAGGAAATTTATTTGACTCTCAACATCGCAAAATTAGTGTATTAGAAAATGTTTTAAATAATAAAAAATTAGATTTTTGTGTTGTATTCTCTTCTTTATCTTCCATTTTAGGAGGATTTGGGTTAGGTTTATATTCAGCAGTTAATCATTTGATAGATGCTTTTAATGCTCGGCATAACC
Source organism: Nostocales cyanobacterium LEGE 12452 (assembly GCA_015206945.1). GTDB lineage: Bacteria > Cyanobacteriota > Cyanobacteriia > Cyanobacteriales > Nostocaceae > Nostoc. Next base: position 72,042 of record JADEXV010000004.1, read on the forward strand.
GAAATTATTCTTTGCCGTGGTACGCTGTAAATTTGGACAAAATACAACTTAATACGACTCAAGACAAAAAGACTATTGAACAAGCATTTGGGGTAGAATTAGCAATTACTTCAGCAGAAATTATAGAAGTATTTAAACGAATATTATCTGTTGATAAACGAACTCAGGTTGTTGTTTCTACGATAGATATTAAAGCTAGGTGGGAGCGCACATTTAATCTCGACTCTCTACCAGATTCAAAATCTTCCTCTCAAATAGATTTATCCTCACGCTACTCCAGGCCTAATCTTAGTAATTCATATATTGCTCCAATAAATGAGTTGGAAAAACAAGTCACCCAAATATGGCAAGAGGTACTTGGAATTGCAGAAGTTGGTATTTACGACAACTTTTATGAGTTAGGAGGAGACTCTATCATTGCAACTCAACTAGTTTCTCGATTGCGAACAAAGTTTCCTGTAGATTTACCACTACGTGACCTTTTATTGTCAGCAATGATCCCAATCAAACAAGCAGAAATGATTGAGCAACTTATGTTGGAAAAAATTGAGACTTTGTCTGACAAAGAGGTAGAATCTTTTTTAGCTAATTTTATCCAATAATTATCAAATTGTTCAATTTCCAAACTTTCTTTTGAAACAGGAAAAATAGTTTATGTCTCTACTCAGCCCTATTCCAGATTATGAAGCTTTTGCTCGGATGCAGAACGAATTAAAGACTACAGATGAAGAAATACTAGCAGGTATAATACCTATTTTAGAAAACTTCATGCTACAACATATTCCTAAAGAAGCGGATATTCTCGATCTTGGTTGTGGTTCAGGAAAATTGGTACAACAGCTTCATCTTAAAGGGTATCAAATGACTGGACTTGATGCTTCCAAAGAACTGTTGCGTTATGCCAGAAGCAACGCACCTGAGAGTAAATTTATCCTTAATGATATACGTCAATTTGAGCTACCACCTACTTTTGATGGGGTTTTATCGCATCTTGTTCTACTGTTTATTTTAAACGTTGAAGAATTAACATCTGTTTTCCGAAACGTGTATGCAGCACTGCGAGATAAAGGATTATTTGTATTTACTATACCAATAACAGATTGGTATCATGAAATTGCTCCACCAATTTTCGACCATGTTAATGTTAATGATGAATGTGCACTAATTGAAATATTCCATTATAAACCAGAAGAAAGGCTTTGGGAAATTCAGGTTACTGGATTTGAGTTAATAGAAAATATTTGGAAACGTTCAGATACTACTTGGTTAAGAAAAGATTTCTTTTTAGCAGACGTACAATTGGGACTAGAAAAAGCTGGTTTTAAAGATATTAGTTATTACAAGCTCAAAGATTTTGGTTCTGAAGATAATAGTATGGCTTGCTTTATTTGTCGAAAGAAAGAGATATAAAGTGCAATTTTAAATGTAGACATGAAATATATACCTTCAAAGAAATAATAGGGTTACACATATCTAAAATCAGATTGTTATGAATTGGACTATTATATAGTTCATACACAATCTAATACGAAAGCTTTAGGATAGATACAGGTGCAAATCATGGATCAAAAATACTCTAATTTATCACCCGCTAAAAAAGCCCTTCTAGAAAAATGGAAGGGAGGAAAGTTTCAAGCCGATACTATTCCCAAACGTCAAATCTCTAAGACTATTCCTTTATCTTTCTCCCAACAGAGATTATGGTTTATTGACCAACTTTATCACGGGAGTTCTTTTTATAATATTCCTATTGCTTTTCATATCAAAGGACAGCTAAATATCACAGTCCTTCAACAAAGTTTGAATGAAATCCTCAACCGTCACGAAGTTTGGCGCACAAATTTTACACTTGTAAATGGAGAGCCAGTACAGGAAATTGTCCCCCAATTAAATTGGGATTTACCCATTATTAATTTTGAGTATTTGTCTGGTAAAGATTGGGAATCAGAGGTTAAACAACTTGCAGTAGAAGAAGCAACAAAACCCTTTAATTTAGCTTCATGTCTTTTAGTCAGAGCAACTTTAGTACGCTTGAGTGAAGAGGAACACGTTTTGCTTGTTACCATGCACCACATTATCACGGATGGATGGTCTTGTGGTGTGTTCCTGCGGGAGTTGTCAACACTGTACGCTGCTTTCTCTACAAATCAGCCCTCTCCCTTACCTGAACTCCCCATTCAGTATGCAGATTTTACCATTTGGCAGCGCGATCGCATCCAAGGTGAATTCCTGGCAACCCAATTAAATTATTGGAAACAACAACTCAAGGGTGAGTTACCTGTACTCCAATTACCCACAGACCGTCCGCGACCTAACGTTACTACTTTTACTGGTGCTAAACAATACTTTACATTCTCTACAGTTTTAACTAATGCACTCAGACAATTAAGCCAACAAGCAGACACCACTTTATTTATGAGTTTGCTGGCAGCATTTAACATATTATTATATCGTTACACAGATCAAGAAGACATCTTAATTGGTTCTCCAATTGCCAACCGCAACCGTGCAGAATTAGAAGGGATGTTAGGTTTATTTGTTAATACTTTAGTGTTACGCAATAACCTCAGTGGTAATCCCAGTTTCCGCGAACTTTTACATCGAGTGCGTGAAGTGACTCTCAATGCTTATGCACATCAGGATTTGCCTTTTGAGATGCTGGTAGAAGAATTACAACCCGAACGCGACTTAAGTCGGAATCCTCTTTATGAGGTTATGTTTGTCCTACAAAATACTCCAACGTCTGTGGAAGAGGTGTCTGGATTAACCTTACGTACTTTAGACTTTGACAGCGGTACTGCTCAACTAGATATTTTCCTATCTATCTCTGAATCCGAAGAAGGATTAACAGGATGTTTGGAGTACAATACGGATATTTTTGATTCAACAACAATTACTCAATTTCTCAACAACTTTGAGACCCTATTGGAAAATATCGTTGCAAATCCAGAGCAGCATCTCAGTGAATTGTCCCTACTAACTTCTTCTGAGCAAGAGCAACTATTATTTAAGTTTAATCAAACTTGTGCAGATTATCCCCAAGATGCATCTCTGCATCAATTATTTGAGCAGCAAGTTGAACTCACACCTGATTCTCTAGCACTAATTAGCGAGTCCGAGGAATTAACTTATCGTCAACTTAACCATAGAGTTAATCAACTTGTACATTATTTACAAAAACAGGGTGTAAAAAAAGACACTCTGGTTGCTCTATGTCTAGAACGCTCCATAGATATGGTAGTAGGAATTATTGCTATTCTGAAAACTGGCGGTGCATATATTCCTCTTGACCCAAATTATCCAGTAGAGCGTCTGAATTTTATGCTCTCTGATTCTCAAGCATCGCTATTAATTAGCAACCAAGAGATATTAGAAAAACTATCATTGTCTTCGAGTAAAATCGTTTGTTTAGATATCCAAAAAGACGAAATTGCTCAAGAAAGTTTGGAAAATCCTATTAACATCTCTCCATCTGATAATCTCGCCTATATTATCTACACTTCTGGTTCAACTGGAATACCTAAAGGTGTTCTTGGCACTCATCGCGGTACAGTCAACGGCTTACACTGGTTATGGAAAACCTATCCTTTTACCGAAGGAGAAGTTTGTTGTCAGAAAACAGCCATTAGTTTTGTAGATTCTGTATGGGAAATTTTTGCTCCTTTACTTCAAGGAATTCCTACAGTAATTATTAGCAATGCAACTGTACTAGACCCACAATTATTTATAGAAACTCTAGCGCATCACAAAGTTACTCGGATCATACTTGTACCTTCATTCCTACACTTACTTCTTAATAATTATAGCCATCTAGCCAAGAAGTTATCACAGCTAAAACTCTGGATAAGTAGCGGAGAAGCACTTTCTGTTAAGTTAGTTAAAACTTTCCAAGAATTGATACCATTTGCGAAACTCATCAATCTTTACGGCTCATCGGAAGTTTCCGCCAACGCCACTTACTACGACACTAGTTTATTGCAAGAGCAAGCAAACAGTGTACCCATTGGTCGTCCAATTGACAATACCCTGGTTTATGTACTAAATCGTGATTTGCAACCAACACCGATAGGAGTTGTTGGTGAACTTTATATTCGTGGTGACGGATTGGCAAAAGGTTATTTACATCGTTCAGAATTAACTGAAGAAAGATTTATTAATAACCCCTTTATTCCAGGAAATAAACTTTACAAAACTGGCGATTTAGTCCGATATATCAAAGATGGTAATCTAGAATATTTAGGTCGAGCTGATGAACAAGTAAAAATCAGAGGCTTTCGAGTAGAATTAGGCGAAGTTGCGACTGTGATTGCACAACATCCAGACGTAAAACAATCGGTTGTAATTACCAGTAACGATGCTCAAGAAAATCAGTATTTGATTGCATATCTGGTGACAGATAAACAGGATATAGCTACACAATTGTTGCCAGAATTGCAGCAAAAATTGCCTAACTATATGCTACCTTCTACTTTTGTTGTACTGGATACACTTGCACTTACACCTAATGGTAAAGTAGACAAAATTGCGCTACAAAGTAAAGGAATTACACAATGCGATACTAATAAATCATTTGTTAATCCCAGAAATTTTACGGAATTAGCTTTAGTAAAACTTTGGGAAAACCTTCTCAATACTAGCCCTATCGGGGTAATAGACAACTTTTTTGACTTGGGTGGTCATTCATTTTTGGCTGTCCGCTTGATGGCTCAGATTCAAGACAAATTTGGACATAATCTTCCTCTATCTACTCTTTTTGAAAATCCTACAATTGAAAAACTAGCGACTATTGTTAGTGAGCCATTCCGTCAGACTTCTGATTCTCATCTAGTAGCAATTAACTCTTCTGGTGAGAAAATACCTTTCTTCTGTATACATGGTGCTGGTGGAAATATTAGCCCATACTTTAATTTATCCAAGAGGCTTGGTGAAGATTATCCACTTTATGCTTTGGAAGATACTCTAGAAAAAGAAAAACCAGAAGTTATTTCAGTAGAAGAAACAGCAACTCGCTACCTGCTAGAAATCCGTAAAATACAGCCAAATGGCCCTTATCTTTTAGGTGGTCATTGTTACGGCGGTGTACTAGCCTTTGAAATAGCCCAACAATTACAAAAACAGGGACAAACAGTAGGTTTATTGGTTGTTATAGATGCCATATTATCAGAAACACCTATTGAGCCTACAGACGATGATGATGCAAAATTTTTACTTCGCATAGCAGAATCAATAAAAACTGATAATAATATAGATTTTTCAGTACCTTTTGAAGAACTTCGAAATTTGCCATTAACTGAGCAACTTAATTTAATTAATGAAAAGAGCAATTTTATCTTTAGTGAAGTAGAAATCGAAGATTTCCTCCGTTATTACAAACTTTTTAAAGCGCATGTTAAAGCTATGCGAAATTATGTGCCTGAAGTTTATTCTCAGTCTATAACTTTATTTCGAGCTAAGGAGGAAATAATTCATGACTTTGATAATCCAGAATGGTATAGTAATGACCCCTTATTAGGTTGGGGCAAATATTCTAGTCAACCTATTCAAGTTATTGAAGTTCCTGGTGATCATTTCTCGATTTTTGTTGAACCTCATATTCAAGAATTAGCTAAATATCTAAAAGATTGTATCGATAATACTGTATACGTTCTAAATAATGGGAGTAAAAGAAGCTGATGAAACTACCCCCAGGGCCGAAAACTCCTGCTTGGTTAATCGGTCTGCAATTCGAGAGCGATCCCTTTGGCTATATGGATGCTATTTCCAAAGATTATGGTGATATAGTTACTCTAATGTTTGGTTCTACACCAACAATTTATGTCAGTAATCCTTTAGGAATAAAGGAGATTTTCACAAACACTAAGGAAATTACAGCTAGGGGCGAATTGAACTTGGGTTTCGCCTTGATGACAGGAAATCAAGGAGTTCTCCAACTTGATGGTTTAATTCACAAAAATCGACGCAAATTGTTAATGCAAACCTTTCATGGAGCGCGGATGCAAGCCTGTGGGCGACGGATCTGCGAACTCACAGAAAAGATTATCGGTAAACAGACATTTGGAAAGCCTTTTGTTGCATACCCAACAATTGAAGATATTACCTTACGAGTGGGTATAGAAGTTGTAATGGGTTTAACTGAAGGAAAGCTTTCTGAAAAAATCAAGCATTTGTTTATTTCTATTATGAGATATGAACAATCTCCAATAGATAAGATTTTGAGGAATATTTTTGGAGAAAGAGATTTAGGTCGATGGAGTCCACAAGGATATCTCCTCCACCTTCGACAAGAGCTTTTTCAATTGCTATTGACTGAGGTTGAAGAACGTCGTAAGCAAGCAGATTTTTCACGCGCTGATATGATTAGCGATCTGATGTCTGCTGAAGATGAGACAGGTCAACCATTAAGCAATGAAGAAGTACGCGATCTGTTATTATCTCCTATATTTGCAGCTGGTGATGCATCTGGAACTGCGATCGCTTGGTCTTTGTATTGGATTCATCGTTTACCTGCTGTGCTAGAGCGCCTACTATCAGAACTTGACAGTCTTGGTGAAAACCCAGACCCCATGAGCATTTTTGCACTACCATACTTAAACGCTGTTTGTAATGAAGCTTTGCGAATTTACCCAACTCAGTTATTTGCATTTCCTAGATTGGTAGAGTCTCCAGTTAAAGTAATGGGCTACGAGTTGAACCCCGGAACAATACTGCTTGCTAATATTTATTCGACACATCAGCGTGAAGATTTATATTCACAACCAAAAGAATTTCAACCAGAGCGCTTTTTAGAAAAACAATATTCTCCCTACGAATTTCTACCATTTGGTGGTGGTTCTCGTGTGTGTATTGGCGGAACTTTTGCCCTATTTGAAATGAAACTGATATTAGCAACCATTCTTTCACGTTACGAGTTGGAGCTAGTAAGTCAGCGTCCAGAACGCCCCAAATTTGGAGGTTTGATTTGTTACCCGGCTAGCGGCGTGAAAATGGTCGTGCATGGTCTGCGTCAACGTCAAAGAAAGTCGCAGTCATTAGCGGTTGATTTAATTTAATCTCTAGGGTTTTTCCCATTCCTCTGTGTTGTTACTGAAGTAAGTAATATTTATGATGCCACCACCAGAAGTTAAAACACCAACTTGGCTATTAAATCAGCAGCTTAAAAACAATCCACTTGGCTGTATGGATGCTATTTACAAACGCTACGGCGACATTGTAACTGTAATGTCTGGTTCTACACCAATAGTTCATGTCAGCAATCCCTTAGGGATAAAGCAAATTTTCAATAATACCAAAGAAATTACAGACTCTAGTATATTTTTTCGAGATCCCACGCTTACAGTCGGACAGCAAGGAATCCTTGAAGTTGATGGCTTAGTTCACAAACATCGTCGCCCTCTTTTAATGAGGACTTACCACGGAGAGCGGATGAACGCAAGTGGGCAGAATATTTGCGAAATAACGAAAAAAATTATTACTCAACAGGCAATTGGAAAGACTTTTACTGCCCATGAACTCGTGTTAAAGATTATTTTGCAAATAGCGATAGAGATGGTAATAGGTTTAAGAGAAGGAGAGCGTTACGAAAAAATCAAGCATTTATTTACGTCTTTGATAAAATATGAAGGATCTCTCCTGTATGATCTTATTGTTAAAGAATTTTCTTTTGCACAATTGGATTTAGGTCGATGGAGTCCGCAGGGATACCGTAATTACCTCTATAAACAAATATTTCAATTTTTATTCGATGAAGTCAAAGAACGCCGGAAGCAGACAGATTTTTCCCACACTGATATGCTCTCCGAGCTTATATTTGCTTGTGATGAAACAGGTAAATCATTAAGCAATGAAGAGGTGCGTGACCTCCTGTTTTTACCTATATTCGCAAGTAGGGATGGTGCAGCATATTCGCTTACCTGGTGTTTATACTGGGTTCACCGTTTAAAAGATGTTCGCGATCGACTCCTTGAGGAAATTGAAGGTCTTGGTAAAAATCCAGACCCTATAAATATTGTTGCATTACCTTACCTTACTGCTGTTTGTAACGAATCTTTACGAATTCGTTCAAGTCCAATGTTTATGTTACCCAGGCTAGTGGAGTCCCCGGTAGAAATAATGGATTATGAGTTAATTCCGGGTACAGTACTGATTGGTAATATTTATTTAACACATCAACGTGAAGATTTATATCCAGAGCCAAAAAAATTTAAGCCAGAGCGTTTTCTAGAAAAAAGATTTTCTCCTTATGAATTTTTACCCTTTGGTGGTGGTGCTCGTAATTGTATCGCAGCACCTTTTGCTACATTTCAAATGAAGCTTGTATTAGCAACTATTCTTTCAAACTATAAATTAGAGTTGGTTAACAAGCAACCAGAACGACAAAAGCGTTTTGATAACCAGTGTCATCCAAGGGGTGGCGTAAAGATGGTTATGCATGGTCAGCGTTAAAACTAAGGACACTAATAGTCATTTATTTCTTAGTTGTTTTAAGCATTAGATTGAGTTTTTAGTTCAGTTGATACGCCATATTTCTCAATTTCCCCTTTTCCCTCTACAAATAATTTCATTATGCAGGAAGTAGCTATGACAAAGAGTAATAAAGGTTCAGTTATGATCACAGGAGCATCCACAGGTCTCGGTCGAGCAACTGCGCTTTTACTAGATAAGCAAGGATATCGAGTTTTTGCGGGAGTCCGTACAGAACAAGATGGTGAATCTTTAAAGCAGGCTGCATCTGAAAATTTAACACCTATTATCATAGACATCACAAAAGCCCAAGAAATAAAATCAGCTTCAGAATTTGTCTCATTGGCTCTCGGTAATGAAGGATTATTTGCATTAATTAATAATGCATATTCTGGGGTAGATGGCCCATTAGAATGTATTCCAATAGACGATATCAGATGGAATTTTGAAGTAAATGTTATCGGTCAAATTGCAGTCACACAAGCTTTTTTACCAATGCTCCGACAAGTGAAAGGTAGAATAATTAATATTAGTGCAATTTGTGGTAGATTCGCTATACCATATAGAGGGCTTTTATCTACTTCCAAAATTGCACTTGAGGCAATTACAGATACTTTACGAATTGAATTACGTTCCAGTGGAATTGAAGTACTATCCATATTACCAGGGGGAATAATTACCCCAGAACAGGCTGATAAAGTAGAAGCTGATTGCCAGAAAGTTTTAGGTAATATGTCAACCGAAATGAAAGCTATATATGGCAAAAATTTCAGAATATGTATGGAAAATTCCGTAAAAGGAAATCGCAGTGAAGGTTTACCAGTTGAAAAAGTTACAGCAGTAATATTGCAGGCTCTCCAAGCTCCGAAACCCAAAAGAGAATATTTTGTCGTACAATCACCGTGGCAGATCAAGCTGTATGCATTGTACAAAAGATTAGTACCGCACCAGTATTTTTATGACAATCTTTATAAGGATATGTGAAAAATATAGACGCTATTTCATGATTTTTCAATAATATTGATAGCAGAGTAGAGTAAATATACAAACTCAACATACTCATGAATTACTCACAACAAACTGTCGTTTTTGTTCCTTAGTTTCTAAAGCTAATGCAGAAGATCCAATTGGTACAGCAGATACCTGCGATTATTGATTAATAATGGGAATTTTACAAACTTGGTTGCAAGAAATGTTTGAGAAAAATGCCACTATTAGAGGGTTGATGGGTTTATTCCAGGAGTTAGCAAAAGAGATGGAGTTAGAAGCAGTGAAGAAGTATCGCGTTAACCGTTTAATTAAGCTTGAGTAAGCTGTAACGATCCAAAAATTAAAAAATGACTCTACAAAAACAATCTCAAATCACAAATGAAATCCTTGAAGGCGATCTGATCAAACTGATGTTCAAGTTATCTATTCCCAGCACTCTGGGGATACTGATGCTGAGTTTAAACACTTTTATTGATGCTTTATTTGCCGGAAGATTCGTTGGTGAAACTGCTTTAGCTGGTATCTCACTTGCACTACCACTTACAAGTATAGTCAACGGATTTGGTCTCTTAGTTGGTGTTGGTTCCGCTTCTGTTCTCAGTCGAGCTATTGGTTCAGGAGATATTAAAACTCAGTCTAAAATATTTGGCAACCTTACAGTGATGAGTGTTGCAATCTCCTTGTTTATTACAATTATTGGTTACAAATTTGGTGAAGAATTAATTTTATTTATGGGAGGAAGCGGTGAAGTTGCTGCCGAAGGCACAAAATATTTTAAAACTTATATTTTAGGTTCAGTTTTTTTGATAATAGCAGAAGCTTGTATCGAAGTCATAAAATCAGAAGGACAAATTAGGTTAAGCACAATATTTAACTGGGTTTTCGTTATTGTTAATATTTTATTAAATTATATATTTACCAGTGTATTCCATTGGGGAACCCAAGGGATTGCTCTTGCTACAGTTGTGGCGATGGTTGTTTATAGTATTGTCAATTTAGCTTATTTTCTTAGTGGTAAAAGTTCTATTCCAGTTAATCCGAGAAAGTTAGCGATCGCCATAGATTTACTACCCCCAATCTTATCAGTGGGAATATCAGCACTATTTTATCCAGCTATGATATTGGTTCAAGAAGCTGTGATGTTTAATTTAATTTCCTATTACGGAAATAATAGTGATATTGCTTTCTTTGGAGCAACAATGAAAGTTGTTTCATTAGTCTTTATTCCTATCGTTGGTTTTGCACAAGCATTACAACCTGTAATTGGTATGAATTATGGTTCAAAAAATTATAGCAGGCTCAAAAAAGCATACTTAATTTTTGCAGTAATTGGAGCTATCGTATTACTACCCATTTGGCTGTTTTTACAATTATCTCCTAGTACATTCTTGGGCATAATTTTGCCAGAAATTAATTTTACAAAAGATGATATACTAAATTTTAGAGTTCTTAATATATTAACACCACTATGGCCTTTAGCATATTGTAGCAATACTCTATTTTTATCTATAGGTAAAGGTAAGATTGTATTATTAGTTATATTTTTAAAAAGCATAATTTTAAACGTACCAATGATGGTTTTATTATCAAGATTGATCGGTTTAAGAGGTATATATTTTGGAACAGTATTTGCAGATGTTTTGTTTATCTTTTTAGCTTTTATTTTAACATTTAGAGAATTTAATAGTTTATCTAAACTCAACTTTACCTAATATAATATCAATTTATATTGATATTATATTAATACTCAATACGAAGCCTCAAGGTTTTACTTTACTGAGTAAAATTGGATTTACCTGTTATGACTGATTAACAGTAATCCATCTATTTCACAACTTTTTATTACTCAATGGAGAGTTCTCATGGTGGCATCTTCTATTTCTCAAGAACGGGTGTGGTTTATTACTGGTAGCTCAAGCGGTCTTGGTCGAGCTTTAGCAGAAGCAGTACTAGAAAAAGGTGAAGCAGTAGTTTTAACAGCACGAAAAGCTGAGAAAGTTGAAGATTTAGCTTCAAAGTTTCCAGGTCGTGCCATCGTGGCAAAACTTGATGTTAGGAAACCCGAAGAGGTAAGGGAAGCAGTAACGCAAGCAATTGCTTACTTTGGACGTATCGATGTACTTGTTAACAATGCCGGGGCTTCCACTATTGGGACAATTGAGGAAGTCAGCAATGAAGAAGTTCATCGTCTATTTGAAACTAACTTTTTTGGTGTTTTAGAAACGCTACGGGTAGTGTTACCTTATATGCGACAACAACGCAGTGGACACATCCTTAATGTTTCATCAATAGGTTGCTTTTCCACTGCTACTGCCTGGGGATTTTATAACAGTAGTAAACTTGCGCTAGAAGGAATTTCTGGAGCATTGCTAAGTGAAGTTGCTCCATTCGGCATTAAGGTTACAATTGTTGAACCTGGTGCTTTCCGTACAGATTTTATTAAACGTTCTGTTGTTGTAATTGATACTCAAATTGAAGATTATGAAATATCAACTGGAAATATACGTCAAAATATGTGGGATCACGATTTAAACGCACTTGGTGATCCAAAAAAAGCAGCTTTGGCAATGATTAAAGTGGTTGATAGCGATAACCCACCTATGAGATTGGCACTGGGAACAGATACAGTAGAAACTATTAATGCTGCATTGCAGTTTATGAAAGCAGAATTAGATGCTTGGAAGGAAGTATCTTTGAGTACTGATTTTGATGAAGTGGTAGCAGAGAAAACTGGCGTTGCTAAATAAGGAAAGCGATTTTTTTGGGACTGGGAATACGCTAAGATGACCCAATGTCTGATTCTGAGCAACTTGTAATCTACCAGCTTCATATTTTTATCCTGGACATTAGTCCAATGATTTGGTGTAGGGTCAAAATCCGCAGCGACAGCACAATCGTTGATTTGCACTATGTCATCCAGATAGTAATGCGTTGGACAGATTCCCTACCTGCATCACTTCGTAATCCACAGTAAGCATTACGGGATTGCTCAAATTGGGGAATGGGGTTTTCTGAAGATATGGTCAAGCTGGATACCCAAAACCGTATGGTAAACAAGCTCTATGGAGTCCTAGTTATTTCGCGTCTTCCGTCGCTGGTGCGCCACTTGAAATTCTTAAAAAATACATCCAAGAACAAGAAAAGCCGTGTTTCTAGAACGGGGTTTTAAACCCAAATTTTCGATAAAATAGTGCTATCAAAAGGTGGATTATCTGGTCGTTCTTGGGATGAGTGGTGGCAGGATATGCAAACAAGTATTCTAGATTTCGACATATAATTAAGGTGTGTTGACTAGGTATTTTTCCAGATCATCAAGGATGGCATTAATCGCAAAAATATCTGAACTATGCCAATGCCTGCCTACAAAATAAACTTTATTTTTTTGAAAAACTTCGAGTTGTGATCATAAAGGACTTTGTTTAAGCTTATTTAGCGTCTTTTTATCATCTTCCCTTTCCCAAGATGCAACAGAACGTCTAAAAACAGACATAACAGCATCAAGATGTTCTTGAGTACCAGCTTTGCCCAAATGCATATATTTACTCAGTTTGTCTGATGTCGCGCATTGGAAGTATGGGATTGGAGCTTGTAATTTATAGTACCAATATTTCTTCAAATTTTGACGAACTTGATAACGCGCTACCCAAGCCCCGGATGCAGCCATATCTCCCTGTTTTAATAAAAGTGCTTGTTGTTTTTCCAAGGCTATAATCGTCTTTTTAATTCGCTCAAATCGAGCTAATTTATCCTGTTCACTATCATTGGTTCTTGGTCTGGGCATACAAAAACACACAAATATATTCGCGATAGTACCTCGGGAATAACAATCTTGTTCTTTTTTGTGCGATTTATTTTACATTACAGGTAGTCAGAGCTAGTTTGCCATTTAAGTAAGCACAGCGCAAGGAGAGCATACATGGTATGAAATCATACTTCCACTGCGCTCCAACTATTTGTAGCCGCTTATCGATCTGCTTAACGGCTGACTCTACTGCTCCAGAACCAATTGAGCTTAATTGCTCGGCTTGGAAGTACATATAATTCACCAAACGATGTCTATGTTTGCGTAGGTAGTTTGTAAATTGGGTAACTCCTACATATTTAGTGTTGTTGAGCTTGGTAATTGCTTGTTCGACTTGTCCGTACCAAAGTTCGGCCTCAATGTCTACAAGAAATTTTTTAGGAGCCTGTATTTTATACAAATTTTCTTTCAAATGATGCCAATCTAGAATTTCTTGTCTAGATTCTGGGCGAGCTATTTGGGCAAATAAATTCCAAATCCCATCATGTCCATCTCCCAAACAGTAAAGAATTTTACCAATATTTTGGCTGTTGACCCAATCAGTTAAAGAGAGATTATCTTGAAAAAATGCCCCGTAATAAATACCCTGCAATCGTCCCGTTTTATACTCTTTCCAATAAGCGGGCTGACCTTTTTTTTCGGAACGAAGTCGCACCTTTCCACCATCTAAACAGACTTCTGTTAATTTCTGTTTGACGTTCGGAGGAGATAAGTCTACTTTTTTGACTTGGTGATGGTGCGTACTATGACCAACTTTTATCCCTGCTAGAAGCTTAAGATCATTCTCTGCGTCCTGGAATGACTCGTTGGCTGCAAGTAACAAACAGCACTTTTCAAGCAATGGACTAAATCGCCGATACGGTTCTATTGCCAGACGAGATGCCTGTTTATTTGTAACTTTAATCTTACCAACACAACTCCTTATTGTCCGTATTTTCCCTTTTGTTGTTCCAGTCTTTTCTCCGACAAAAAAAAAGCGATTTTCGGACTGACGTGTTCCAAAACTTGATCGCGTACAGATGTTTCGATGCCCTCAAATGTTTCGATTTTTTCGGGTGGGGTATTTTTATAAAGGATTTTGGCTATCTGTTTGATGTGGACTTCTAAAAGTTGTTTATCTTCTGGGGTCATTGTTTTATTTTCCTTTTAACCATACTTTTTGACTGCCACAATTTTCTCAGCTATGGACAGTATTCGTATAGTCCCCCCATAATTTGCGATGATACCTCGCGAATTATTTTTCCTTTTTTTGGTCTTCTTGCCAAATTGGGATGCTCCCCCAGCAGTAGACATTGCTGCACCCACCAATATTGCCAAAAGCGATCGCGGTAAGCGAACAGTTTGAATAATTAAATGTTCTCTGGAACCATCAAACTGAATAAAGGCAGTAAGTATCTGATGCAGAGGAATATCTGCTGCACCAAATGAGACGCTGAAAATTAGACAACCCAGCAGAATTAGCAATCCCACAATTAAACCCGCAACGGGAAATGTTAGGGATGACAACAATCCTCTGGTCGATGAGGGCACTGATCTACTCATTGTTCAAATTACTGGTTTCAAGCGATCGCTAATCTCAGTCTGAAGAATTTGTGGTTGATAATTATTCAGTTGTTTGTTTTCTGACAACGCTGGCAAAGGCAGATTAATAAGTGCGATCGCCAGAGCAATTTTCCAACTGTAAACACAGACAATTGATCCATAACTCATAACTGTCAAAAAGTTTTGCGTTCCTCCAAATGTGCTAATACTTCTGTACGAGTTCGCCAAACAGGACGCAATTGCTTGCGAGTAAACAGTGGTAGCTGGTCGGTAATGTGGGGCGAACCGGTTTGAGTCGCGTTACCGTAGCTGAGTAAGGCCATTGCCCTAACCGGCTGAGAAAACTCAATGGCCGCAACATAACTATCACCAGCGACGGCTTGAAAGCGTTCATCAGTAGAGGGAGCAAAATTGAGGACGCGGAATATTCCTAGATTCCCATCGCCACCATTGGCAGGTAAATCTAAGTTTCCGCTAGCCACTCGGAAGACTTCACCCCAAGCAACATCTAGCTTTCCATAAGTTTTTTCGACTTTAGCTGCCGCTTTTTGTAGCACTTTCGCAGCACTTTCTGGATCTTTTAAACCATCGGGTGTGGTGCGTGGCGAGTTCTCATTCCAAGGAATACTAAAGGTTTGGTCTTCATCCATTTCTTGCCACCAAAAAGAAAACAATACCGCGCCTCGACTATCAGCATTAGCATTTCGATCCCAAGCAGCCAAAATATCAGCAGCACGACGGGTTAATTCATCGCCATATTTTTGAGCCGCGGGAATTAAATCATCGAGGATGCGTTCTGCAAGTTCCATTTTGGTGGAATGTTTGTACTTAATCATTTCCGCAAAAGAAATTTTTGGATCTTCAGCCAGCATTTTTGCAGAACTTTGTGCGCGGAAATCCATTTCTCCTCGTGGAGCCATATAAGCAGGATAATCATCTGCTTTGATGACAGCGGGAAAAGTCGTTGTCCAAGGTGCATCATTAGCATTTTGCAACCAACCGCTAGGCGGGTCAATTACACGCGGTAAATCTTTGTATGGGTGCATTTTTGTCCACAAAGTCTTAGATGTATCGCCAGGAATTGAACCTTGCCAATATTGAAAGTCTCCCTGTTGGCGAATTGGCACCAGACCGTTGAATAAGTGCATGATATGTCCTTCTCGGTCTGCATACATGACGGTAAACATCGGTAGTTGCAAGCGTTTCAATACCTTTTGAAATTGGGTTAAGTTTTGGGAACGCGCCATATCCCACCACTGTTCCAACACACCGGGACGGTCTGTACCGACAACCCGCAGTGCCACAGCAAACCCATCTTTTTCTTGAACGACTGCACCGTGAACGGAACTTTTGACTAATAATGGTTGTTCGACCAACGAGCCATCTTTTTGCTTGACTTTTAACAAAAACTTTGATGTTGTAAAACGACGGACTTTGCCATCAAAAAGATAACCATCATCAGCTAATTTCAACTTGTATACATCCCAACCATCATGAGTATTGACGGTATGAGTCCAACCCAAATAATCGTTAAAAGCGATCGCTAAAACCGGAATTCCCACCAGTGCTGCTCCAGAAGCATTCATTCCTGGGGCAGTAATTTGTGCTTCGTACCAGACAAATAAATCCGACCATAACAAGTGGGGATTTGCCAGCAACATCGCCTTGCCACTGGCAGAATGTTTAGGTGCGATCGCCCAACCGTTAGAACCAGCTTCCGATTGAGTATGAGTAATACCTGCTACCTGTTCTTGGTTGACGACAAAAGTAAAATACAGCACTCTTTGCAAATGTGCCAACACATCCTCTGGCTTGACAGGTAATACTATTTTTACTTGATCGTCAATTAAATCAGGATGGGCTTTGGCATAAGTATTTATCCCATTGGCAAAGGCATTTATAGAACTACGAAAAGCTGGACTTTGTGCCCGATACCAAGAATTAGCACGATCGGGTACTCCCATCGTCAGTACCCATTTATCAGATTCTAAATACTCTTCTCCCCAGTATTCGGCTGCTTTTCCCCTAGCTTGACCATAGAGGCGCAACAGCAAGTTAGCGTGACTCTGCATTTGTGCCCAACCAAATGCCTGGAAAGCGCTTGGAGCATCTTTACCATATATATGCGGTATGCCGTAAGTATCCCATAATATCTCTGTAGTTTTGGGTGCAGTCGCAAAACTGTTATTTGCCAAAACTACAACTAAAATGGCACTGAGGATAAAAGCTAAAAATCTAAAAAATTTTCTTTTCAGTATTGGCCGATCAAATTGCCACAAATACATCCCAATATTCAACATGATGGTTAGATTAAATTAATTTGACTGGAAAAATTTAGTGACTTTCGTTTATATTCCGTAGCAAACGGACATTAAACCCACACCCACTAGCAACATACATAAAGAACATAGAACGTATCACAGTCGCATACCAGCAGCTTTGTCTATGTCAAACTTACTACCAAAAAGCCATGCTAGCTAACCATCTGGTTTCATTGCTGGTTCAAAAACTTGATGAACTTCTTTAAGTGATGGTTGTGATATGTGTATTAAAAGCACGGTAGTAATTGCACAAATAAAAATCAGGATATCAATCAGCGAAATTTCTACCAAGCCGATTACATGGTATGAGTAGCCAGCAAAAGTTGGCGCTATAATTTTTGCACCCACCATAAGTTGATAAAAATTCCATACTACTAGCGCGGGAATAATGCTTTTGAAGTAGCATCAAGCCCACGGATGCCGAATAGGCCAGCGATTGCATATTATCAATAATGCTTGACACTAATTCTAGAAATCCTTAAAAGCTATCTGCGACTAGTTTGCATCTAACCCTAGTGCTATTAGGAGACATTATCATAAAGCCTACACCTGAGCAAGCATTTATCAAAACTTCTGAATTTTATAAATCTGACTAACGTTGTGCGATAAATCCTTATATAATAAGTCTTTTTAGGGTATTGGCATAGCAAAAACTAGATATTTTAAATCTAATTGAAGTCTTGTCATCTATCTTATGATAGATTTTGTAGAGATTATTTTTTGAGTAAAAGATAATAATATTTTTAATTAAAAATTACTTGCTATCTTAGCTCAGTTGCTTTAGAGTTATAAGATTAATTGCAAATTAGTAGCAATACTATGGCTCGATTATAAAAGCACAAGCAGCGACTTGAAATTATCGAGAGTTAGATCAATATAGTAGAGCGATCGCATCTCAACTCCAAATTTTAGAATTCACTGGAGAGCATGAGATGAACATTGAAGCACTTAAATACCAGTAAAATAATTTACTTTCTCAGCACGTTGGTAACAAAATAACCAATTTTTAATTGCTAGAAGCCTTGATTTTTAAAGCTTTTTGGGGAATGAAACAGCCCTGCCCTTAAAAAGGGGGAACTGGAATTAAATCCCCCAATAAATTGGGGGATTTAGGGGTATCTAAAACTTTTTGTTACCGAGAAGAGAACTTTTCAAACAAGCTTTTATTATTAGATTAACCTACGGCTTCTTTAGACGTAAACATCGGCAACAGCGATCGCTACTACAGCAAAAACAATAGCGACTAGAGCCAATTTCCAGATGTAGTAATCAGAAAAATTGTGGTTTAAAGAATAAAATGTCCGCAAAAGGATTGCTGGAATGCTTATTATTGCGTTGTGCAGGAGCTAGAGCGATCGCTCAAAGGGCAGTTGCAAAAGTTAATTGCATTCAAATAGCCTCAAACTCCTTTAAATGTTAAGTTCTGACTTGAGGGCACTTAATGTAAAAACAACCACATTATTCTTTAAGTTACACAGCGATTTGTAACTGTAAATCTAGTTTGGTTTCCCCTACATGCCATGAAGGAACAGGAACAGGGATAGGTATAGGTATAGGCTCTATTGGCTCTCCTGTAGACTGATTAATGTCCTTCTTAGCGCCCACCTTAACTAGTTGAGGCTTACTTACACTTAGTGTTTCTACTAGAATTTTTTCAGGGACTAATTGTTGAGGCTTACTTACAATTAGTGTTCCTCCTATAATTTTTTCAGCCTGCACAGA
This sequence comes from Nostocales cyanobacterium LEGE 12452, assembly GCA_015206945.1. Taxonomy (GTDB): domain Bacteria; phylum Cyanobacteriota; class Cyanobacteriia; order Cyanobacteriales; family Nostocaceae; genus Nostoc. The sequence continues at coordinate 90,879 of JADEXV010000004.1, forward strand.
TGTGATGTCCTGCTCAACAATTGATTCAATATAGTCTAAATCCAGGATTTTCATTTTTAAGGAATAATGCATAGTAATCACTCACTTGATTGTTTTTTCTTAAAGGTAAAATCACCTCTATTTAATAACCCAAGTTGCAGCATAAATTTTTCTGCAAATTGTGCCATTTATTCACAAAACTTTATAATTTTTGCTGTCCAAACTGCACACAAAGGCCCGATCATTTCTGTTATTCAGGGAAATTCATCAAATGACTGAAAACTTATGCGGTTCGTGCTGGCTTCGGTTAATGATTTCTTTAGCTTTTAGTGGCGCATACCTCAATACTGGAGATTGCACCTTTGCTCAAATTACCCCTGATGGCACTTTACCGAATAATTCCACTGTCAAATTAGAGGGGAATACTAGAATTATTGAAGGAGGAACTCAAGCTGGAAGCAATCTTTTCCACAGTTTTGAGCAGTTTTCTGTACCCGGTGGCACTCAGGCTGACTTCAACAACACTTTAGATATTCAAAATATCATCAGCCGTGTTACAGGTGGTTCTGTTTCTCTAATTGACGGTCTGATTAAAGCCAATGGCTCTGCTAATTTGTTTTTTTTCAATCCCAATGGCATTATTTTTGGTCCTAATGCTCAATTGGATATCAAGGGTTCTTTGATCGCAACTACAGCAAACGGCCTCAAATTTGCAAATGGCGCTCTGTTTAGCGCATTTCCTCCCCAAAGCACACCTCTACTAACAGTAAATGTTCCCATTGGCTTGCAATTTGAAGGAACAGCAGGAAGTATTCGTGTAGAAGGATCTGATCTAAAAGTACAACCTGGTAAAACTTTAGCACTCGTGGGCGGTCAGGTGACGTTGCAGGGAGGTGAACGAGCAGCTTTAGAACCACGACAACCAAATTTAGCAGTTCCAGGAGGACGGATTGAGCTAGGTAGTGTGGCTGGTGTTGGAGAAGTGAGTTTGAACCAGAAAGACAATGATTGGGTATTGGGGTACGCCTCTGTAAATAATTTTGGCGATATTGGATTGGAAGATGGAGTATATGTTGATGTTAGCGGTGCTGGGGGTGGTGATGTTCAGATTCAGAGCAATAATTTGGCTTTAACTCAAGGTTCATGGATTTATGCCGACACAAAAGGTATAGAAGCTGGTGGAGAGGTGCTTATCCACACAAAAAAGACGGTGACTCTCACTGAAGGTTCGCAGATTACAGCCGATGTTGATCCTCCAGAAGCAATAGGAACCGGAGGAAATGTGACGATTCAAACCGGACAGTTAAGTATTCAGGGGAGTAGGTCAAGGATAAGAACTGGTACTTTCGGCAAGGGACAGGGGGGAAATTTGACTGTAACCGCGACTGATTCCGTGGAGCTAACAGGAATAACAAATAGCGGTTTGTTTACTGAAACTCAAGGTGCTGGAAATGCTGGAAATTTAACAATTACCACTCGAAGGTTAAGTTCTCAGAATGGAGCGCGAGTATCAACTTCTACTTCAGGTGAGGGACAGGGGGGAAATTTGACTGTAACCGCCACTGATTCCGTGGAACTAATTGATGCTAATAGCGGTTTGTTTACTGAAACTCAAGGTGCTGGAAATGCTGGAAACTTGACAATTACTACTCAAAGGTTGAGTTCTCAGAATGGAGCGCGAGTATCAACTTCTACTTCAGGTGAGGGACAGGGGGGAAATTTGACTGTAACCGCCACTGATTCCGTGGAACTAATTAATGCTAATAGCGGCTTGTTTACTGTAACTTTCGGTGCTGGAAATGCTGGAATCTTAACAATTAATACCAGACGCTTGAGTGTCCAAGATGGAGCACAAATATTAACTATTAGTAGTGGCCAAGGAGACGGAGGAAATTTGTTTGTGGATGCTAGGGATTTGGTGGAATTGAAGGGAACAGGAATATCATTTAATGTGCAGCAAAGCCCTAGTTTGTTATCTACTCAAACAACAAATGTTGGCAATGCCGGAGACTTAACAATTATTACTAGACAGTTAATTGTGGGAAATGGCGCACAGATAGCTACTGGTACTCAAGGTCAAGGAAAAGGTGGAGAGATAAAAGTTAATGCAACTGAAGCTGTTAATGTTTTTGGATTTGCCATTAATAAAACAGCAAGTGGGTTATTTTCACGTACCAATCAAGGGGGGCAGGGGGGAAACATCATTATCAATACCAATGCTTTTCGGGTAGCAGATAATGGGGTTATAGATGCCCGCGCTCTAGGTGAGGGAAATGCTGGCAATATCACGGTGAACGCGAATACTTTAGAAGCGGTTAATGGTGGACAAATCCTTGCTAATGCTTTCACAGGCAGCAGTGGCTTTGCAGGTAATATCACAGTTAATGCTACTGATCGGGTGACTATATCTGGCAGTGCTCCCTTTAAACGGTTTATCCGAATTCGTGGGAGTCTTGTTGAGGATGAGTCTCTTAACAGTGGCTTGTTTGTTCGCTCTCAAGGGTCGGGAAGTGCAGGCAACCTTCAAGTAGGATCTCCTTTCATTCGCTTAGAGAACGGAGGAGAAATTACTGCTGAAACTGCATCCGGTAATGGTGGTAATATTACACTCGACGACCTAGATTTATTGTTACTAAGCGGTAACAGTCAGATATCTGCTACCGCAGGCACTGAAGGGGCTGGTGGAGATGGCGGTAAAATCACCATCAATGCCCCTAACGGCTTCATCGTCGCCAAACCAAATGAAAACAGCGACATCACCGCCAATGCCTACAATGGTAAAGGGGGAATAGTCACAATCAACGCTACTAAGATTTTTGGAATTGCCTCACTAACTAGCGAAGACCTTAAAAGGTTGCGCCCTAACGATCCAAACCCAGACCCGCGTAAACTTCAGACAAATGATATTACAGCAATTTCCCAAACAAGACCTGATTTAAACGGCATTGTAGAAATCAACACGCTCAATGTTGACCCCTATCAAGGATTAATTAACTTACCAGCCGTCCCAGTTACTAGTCAAGTGTCGCAAGTCTGTCAAGGTCGTACAGCACAAAATGAAAGTAGTTTTACGATCGCCGGACGCGGTGGCTTACCACCCAATCCCAGAAGCCAACCCCTCACTTCTGATGCAGTTCAAGTAGATTGGGTAACTCTCAACCCAAAGGGTGAAAACCCCTCTAGTACAAATGTTTCAAATCAGGCAAATAGTTCCAGTCCAGCGCCAATTGTGGAAGCACAAGGGTGGGTGAAAAATACTAAAGGTGAAGTTGTACTAACGGCTGATGCGCCGACAGTTTTGCCTCATAGTTCCTGGCTTACTACCTCTTGTTTCTAGGAAACATCGCCCTCTTTCAGGAAAGACCAGATTACAGGGAGAAATGCTTTCTCGGTCTGCAAGTCGATCGATCTTCAGATACCCAAAATTATCGACGGTATTGATTTACTCTCTACAGATTTAGGTTTATCTCTACTCCAAGGACTTTTCGAGAACCACATGATATTATCTTTGCTGATTTAGAAACACAAATTGAAAAACGAACAGATTCTTAAACAGGTCATGCCCAATACCCCTAAATTCTTGAAGCTGTTTGTTTGGCACTGACGGGTTCAATAGGCAATGGTTGAGCGGCTTTCAATACCACATCCAACAACCCTGGAAATAGCACCTCTAAATCTTCACGCCGGAGGATGTTAATGTGATGTGTCCCTTCTTTGCGTGTAAAGACTATCCCCGACTCCCGCAAAATCTTGAAGTGGTTGGACATCGTAGACTTAGCGATCGCAAAATCAAACTTTGCACAGCATTGTTCCCCCTCAGTCGCCAACAGCCGCACAATCTCTAGCCGCACCGGGTCGCCCAATGCATACAACACGCCCGGTAAAGAAATATTTTTTCTATCTGGATGATAAAGGAATCTCATAGTTGCATTATCTCATCAGGTGGCATATATTTTGATTATTCGATATTATCGAATTATAGAATTAAGTAGGAAGGCAATTTATGTCATCCATTACAAACGTCACAGAAGCCACATTCAAGCAAGAAGTCTTGGAAAGTGAAATTCCGGTATTAGTAGACTTTTGGGCACCGTGGTGCGGCCCTTGCCGGATGGTGGGCCCAGTCGTCGATGAAGTTGCTGTTGAATACGAAGGACAGGTGAAATTTGTGAAGTTGAACACAGATCAAAATCCTACTGTCGCTAGCCACTATGGAATTCGCAGCATTCCGACATTGATGGTTTTTAAAGGAGGTCGCCAGGTTGATACTGTCGTAGGGGCGGTTCCAAAAACTACCTTGAATAAGACCTTAGCACAGCATCTTTAATCTAGGTACTATTGTGAGATGCATTTAGTTTGCAGTCTTGTCTAGAGAGAGTCAGGAGTCACGAAGAAGGGTGTAGGGGGTAGGGTTTAGGGTGTAGGAAAGACAGCATTGGTCGGGGCTTGTACCCCTATGCAATCGTCTTCAAACGACGGGGCTTGTACGCAAGAGGTTGTTGGGGCGGGATCTTCCCCTACACCCCACACCCCACACCCTACACCTGCCCCAACGGGGCTTACTCAAAATACATAAGACTCCTGGCTCCTGAATCCTGACTCCTGACTCCTGAATTCTGTTTCAACTAACGGGGAAAGAGCGAAATGGACTTGAAATTGCATGGTAAATCCGCACTGGTGAGTGGCTCAACCGCCGGTATTGGTTTGGCGATCGCTGTTGGGCTAGCTCAAGAGGGTGCATCAGTAATTGTCAACGGTCGGTCTGAAGAAAGAGTAGCTGAAGCGATCGCTAAAATTAAGCATTCTACACCCGACGCGAAAGTTTCTGGTGTTGTTGCTGACGCTGGCACTGCATCAGGGGTAGAGAAACTCATTCAAGAGGTTCCTCACGTTGATATACTCATAAACAATGTGGGTATTTATGAGCCAAAAACCTTCTTTGATATTACTGATAAAGATTGGTTAAACATATTTGAGATTAACGTCCTCAGTGGAGTCCGTTTGAGTCGGCAATATCTGCAAAAGCAGCTAGAGCAAAACTGGGGGCGGATAATTTTTATCTCCAGCGAATCTGGTATTCAGATCCCAGTGGAAATGATTCACTACGGCACAACAAAGACGGCACAACTTGCTATTGCCAGAGGTCTAGCCGAAATGACTGTGGGAACTGGAGTCACAGTAAACTCCGTCCTACCAGGGCCAACCCGCTCAGAAGGAGTTGAAGATTTTATCACCAACCTGGCACAGGAACGCGGTATTACTCGCGCTGACGTTGAAGCTGAATTTTTTCAAAATGTGCGTCCAAGTTCCTTGATTAAACGCTTTGCAACTAATGAAGAAGTAGCAGCGATCGTAGTTTACCTTTCTAGTCCCGTAGCATCAGCAACAAATGGTGCAGCTTTGCGGGTAGATGGTGGCGTTATTCGGTCGATTGTTTAGTATTTAAACCACAACCGCATAGTCTATTTACTTCAAATAGCTGTAATCCACTGCACGCAAAATTGGGTATGGGGAAAACTCTTTTCTTGTTCTCCCGATCTCACAGATGTGAGATTCCGAATTTTGAATACTTCGACAAGCTCAGTACAAGTTTTGAATTTTGAATTGGAGCAAAGCAACCATGACTACTGATATCAACTTATTCTCTCCTTACCAGTTAGGAAATCTGGAACTACCTAACCGGATAGTGATGGCACCCTTAACCCGAAACAGGGCAGGTGAGGGAAACGTGCCATACCAACTGAATGCTACTTACTACGTCCAACGTGCTTCCGCCGGACTGATTATTTCTGAAGCAACACAGGTAACTCCTGAAGGACAAGGCTATCCCGCGACACCAGGAATTCATTCATCAGAACAGGTGGAAGGATGGAAGTTAGTAACCGATGCCGTACATCAGCACGGCGGCAGAATTTTTCTGCAACTATGGCACGTAGGCAGGATTTCTCACCCTGATTTACAACCGAATGGAGTTTTACCTGTGGCACCTTCTGCCATTACTCCTAAAGGTGAGGCTGCAACTTATGAGGGACCCAGACCCTTTGTTACTCCTCGTGCTTTAGAAACTTCAGAAATACCTCAGATAGTCGAACAGTACCGTCAGGGAGCGGCAAATGCCCTAGCGGCTGGGTTTGATGGTGTGGAAATTCACGCAGCTAATGGTTATTTAATAGACCAGTTTCTTCGGGATGGTACGAATCAACGCACAGATAAATATGGAGGTGACATTGAAAATCGGGCCCGATTCCTATTGGAGGTGACAGAGGCGGTAACTAGTGTGTGGGATTCTAACCGAGTTGGGGTGCGTTTTTCTCCCAGTGGGACTTTTAACGATATGCGTGACTCCAATCCGCTGGAGACATTCGGTTATGCCACTCAAGCGTTAAATCGGTTTAATTTGGCATATCTGCATATTTATGAGGCAACAGAGGCAGATATTAGACATGGCGGGATAATAGTACCCACTAGTCATATACGCGATCGCTTTACAGGTACTCTCATCGTCAATGGTGGTTATACCCGTGAAAAAGGCGATGCAGTACTGGCAAACAAAGCAGCAGATTTAGTTGCCTTTGGCACATTATTTATATCAAATCCCGATTTACCCCGACGCTTGGCTTTAAATGCACCCCTAAATGAAGCAAATCAAGCAAGCTTTTACGGTGGTGGTGAAGAAGGATATACAGATTATCCATTTTGGTCGCCTGCTACTGAAGCAGTAGCTAATGCGTAATTCGTAATGACGCTCTCTACGAGACGCTAAAAGCGAACGAATACTCGCTAACGTAATTCGTAATTGTCCCTTGCGAATAATTTTTGTTTTTGTTTCATGAATAAATAAATTCGCTTGTATGCTAATTACGAATTATTTGGTCATAATCCAACTATCAGGAGAATATCATGAGTTCCATCATCCAAACCCAACCTTTAGATGTACCCAGTGCGATCGCTCAACGTCGTTCTATCAAAACTTTTAAAACAGACCCCATCGCCCCAGAACTACTCAAGCAACTGGTAGAGTTAACCGTAGCAGCGCCCAGCAGCTTCAATATTCAGGACTGGCAAATTATTCTCGTGCAAGATGAGGCGCAAAAAGCAGCCTTATCAGCAGCAGCTTGGAATCAACAGCAAATTATTCAAGCACCAGTTACCTTTGTTTTTGCTGCCGATGCGAGTGCATCTGAAAAAAACTTGAACCCGATAATTGAACAAGCTCTTGCAACTGGGGCATGGAATGAAAGCACAGCTAATTATTTTAAAACTGCTATTCCGCAATTTCAAGAGACACTAGGAGACAAACAACGGGAGTATGCGATCAAAGATGCGATTATCGCAGCCACCCATTTAGTATTAGCGGCTGAAAGTCTGGGTTTATCTACCTGTTTTATGAATGGTTGGCTTGAAGACAAGGTAAAAGAAGTGATTGGTGCAGGAGATAATCCAGATTTAGCGATCGCTGTTTTAGTACCTGTTGGCTATGCAGCCGAACCACGCTTAAATCCCGGTCGTTTGCCATTCTCCTCCAATGTCTCTGTAGACAGAATTGGCAACCCTTATGCAGGGTAGGTTTCCTTAAATTGGGAATGGGGCATTGGAAGAGGCAGCACTTCGGCTACGCTCAGTGACCGAGGGGCAGAGG
>JADEXV010000134.1 GCA_015206945.1 Nostocales cyanobacterium LEGE 12452
ATTTAGGAGGTATTCTCCAAGGTAGCAATGATGGGGATCTGTCGGCTGAGTTTGAAATTAGGCTTGCAGGAGCGTCACAACTAGTGGAAAGGGACATTATCCTTTAATTTAATATTATCTGCCTTGAAAATAAGCCAAAATGCAGAATTTTGATAATTCAATATTCGCAAATTAGAGATAATTTTAGCTTGCCTGTCTGATAGGTTATAGTTATTAAAAAATTGCGCCGCGTATACATCAGAAAATCAGGTAATACAATTGCTACAGTTCCGATGATGCCACCTAATGAAAAAGATATCAGAGAATTTGAGAAGGCATATTGTAACGTAAGGAATGTAGCGATGTCTACGACGGGCTACGCCTACGCACTGGTTAACAAGGTTTTGAAGTTATTGGCAATTAATTCCTTATACATAACTAGATAAATCACCAAATAAATCTCAAAAAGCAAAACCAACCCTATCTGAACAAAGGTTTCAGATTTTGTTTTCGCAAGAGGAATAAAATAACATTAATTACTCTTTCTTATAGATAGAAAAAACTAGGTTTGAAAGTAATAGTATAGTCTTGTGAGTCTGAATAAATTTAAAACGTTCCAAAAACTATGCGCTTCTGTAGGAGAAAATTTGCTTGTTTCATAGCAGCCTACTACTGCAACCAGTAAAGATATAAGGACATCACATTACTCTTGGCATAATTTTGATGCCAAATCATCAATACATCTAGTGCTTGTCAAATCTTCAAACTTAACAGCAAAGACCTGTTCCAATCAGGTGCGGTTGAGTTATCTCTTTGCCTTGTTTTCTCGGTGTTGCTGAATGAAAGTGTGAAATTTAAAAATTCAATATTTAAAACTGTTTCCTTTACACCTTTGGGGGAAACCAAATTCATACTCTTAATCAGCAACACCGTTTTCTGATGGGAAAGTGACGAGGTTATTTTTTACCCACTAAGTTCAGGAGAACCTTACTAATGGCAATTATCAACGGTACCAATTTTAATGACAACAATACCATCAACGGTTCCCCATTTATCTTTCGTCCTGCCCTAAATGGGGGTGCTGGAAGCGATATCCTTAACGGCAATGCCGGCGACGATATCTTAAATGGGGGTGCTGGCAGCGATATCCTTAACGGCAATGCCGGCGACGATAGTCTAAATGGGGGTGTTGGTAGCGATATCCTTAACGGTAATGCTGGCAGCGATACCCTTACTGGCGGTGCTGGTAGCGATATCCTTAACGGTAATGCTGGCAGCGATATCCTCACTGGCGGTGCTGGCAACGATACCCTTAACGGTAATGCTGGCAGCGATATCCTCACTGGCGGTGCTGGAACTGATTCTCTTACTGGTGGTGCTGGCAACGATATTTTCGATTTCAATTCAGTTTCAGATAGTCCTACTGGTTTGTCACGAGATGTTATCGCTGACTTCGTTGGAAACGGTATCTTTACAGGCGATCAAATCAATCTATCTAGCATTGACGCTAACTCCAGTGTAGCGGGCAACCAAGCCTTTATTTTCATCGGTTCTACCGCATTCTCAGCAGCCCGTCAGGTTCGTTATTCAGGAGGTATTCTTCAAGCTAACACTGATGGGGATCTCTCAGCTGAGTTTGAGATTGGACTGACAGGAGCACCATCACTAGTGGCAAACGACATCATCCTCTAATCTAATAAACCTCTTGCAAAAGCGCTGAACACCCTACTTTTAAGAGCAACCGCTTAGGAGTGGGGTTCTTATTTATGATTTATACAAGAAGTCTAATATTGAAGAATAATTTAAGTGCAAAGCCAAACATACTCCAACTTTGAGAAAATTCACTAAACTTTAACCTGTCAGACATCTAAATACTAACAAAGTTGCTTATATCAACTGCACCTAACAGAAGCACATCTAAAAATAGAAAATTACCAATGCTTGCCAAGGTTTGATCGTGCAGCGTACGCATGAGAAAATCTGTTAATACAGTCGCAATAGTTGTGATGATGCCACAATAGTGAAATTGTAACGCTAGGGGTGCAGCGATGTCTACGACGGGCTACGCCTACGCACTAATCTAACAAGGGAATGGCACTAAGTTAAAATACATCCCCGATCCTGGGAGGCTATACCTCCGGAGGCTTTACTAGATACAGCAGCCCTCTCGAAATACATTCCCTGTCTTAACACTAGGAACGAATTCAAGTTACACAAATCTTTAGGCTTTTCTTTGTGTCATTCGTCTAACAAAGCTTCTAACTTATTGGCAATTATTTGTTATATATAACTACAGAAACCACTAAACAAAAACCAATATGCAAAAGCAACTCTATCTCCATAAAGATTTCTGATTTTATTCTGTCCAGAGAATAAAAAATTAATTATTCATTTTTCTATTTATAAAAAAATCTGCTAAATGATACTACTATGATATTGTTATTATGAATACAGTGATAATATCCTACAGACTATATAATTACGTAGAGAAAAATCTACTTATTCCTTAGCATTTATCCAACTGAAACAGTTGAAAACATAAGGTACAAGGGCATCAGATGATTTTGGGTAAGATTTTGATGTAAACATCATCAAATACATCTAGTACTTCTTAAATATTCTCAAATATTCTCAAATATTCAAACTTAATAGTAAAGACCTGTTCCAATCAGGTTTGTTCAAGAATATATTCCCATTCTTGATCTTTTGACCTGGTTTTATCAGCATTAGTGAATGAAAGTATGAAATTCCCAAATTCCATGTTTGAAGTTGTTTGCTTTATGCATTTGAAGGAAATCAAATTCATACTCTTAATCAGCAATGCCGTTTTATAATGGGGAAGTAAAGACGTAATTTTTTCCCCCTCTAAGTTTAGGAGAAACTCCTCAATGGCAACTTCAATATCAATTTCTTTCGGTAGCGGCAGTGTTAGTGCCAGCTCTAGTAGCAGTAGCAGTAGCAGTAGCAGTAGCAGTGGTAGCAATAATAGTCAGAGCGATATCGTTAATGTTAGTGGTGGCAACAGTACCCTTATAGGTGGTAGTGGCAACAGTATCCTTAACGGTGGTAGTGGCAATGATGGCCTCTTTGGTAATGCTGGCAACGATACTCTTAACAGTGGTGCTGGCAACGATAGGCTGAATGGCGGTACTGGCAATGATATTCTCAATGGAGGATCGGGTAATGATACTCTCATCGGCGGTGATGGGAATGATGTCCTAAGCGGCAGTACTGGCAAAGATATCCTCACTGGAGGATCGGGTAATGATACTTTCGACTACAACTCAATTTCTGATAGTCCACTTTCGTCACGCGACTTAATCAATGACTTTCGTGGAAATGGTAACTTGTCAGGCGATCGAATTGATCTATTTACTATCGATGCCAACTCTACTATTGGGGGCAACCAAGCTTTCACTTTCATTGGGAGTGCCCAATTCTCCGCACCCGGACAAATCCGTTATTCAGGAGGTATCATTCAAGGTAGCACTGATGGGGATTTGTCGTCTGAGTTTCAAATTCGGCTTATAGGAGCACCACAAGTAGTGTCAAGTGACCTCATTCTTTAATTTAATATTCCTGCCTTGAAAATAAGGCAGCAGGCAGATCGCTTTTAGCGTCTCCCCTTCTCCCAAAGGGAGAGGCTAGCGCCAAGGGAGAAGGCAGAAGGCACTAGAGAATGAAAGTATATCTTTCGCAGTCCTCAGTCCCTAGTCACTATTTTCAAGGCAGATATAATTTTGAAGAATAACTCTAGTGCAAAGTTAGAGTGTCTTCAGCTTTGTACCGGAATCAATATCAATATACTAAGCTATAAACGTGGAAAGTCAGAGCCTCAGGTTGGGGCAATGACTTTTTTTCATATTTAAATTCGGGCGTTGCTGAATCGAGGGATGATTCTTGTAGGGTGGGCGACACGAGCGCCCTGAAATACAAGAGACGGGTAAGATGCCCATCACACAAAACTAGCAAAATCATCCCGCAAATATGCAACGCCTAAATTCGTATTGCTATCCCTAGTATTTCCGGCACTCTCGATGCCTAACACACAATAATCATCCCTACTTTATACAAACGCTTAGATGAAGATTTATTCTAATTAGGACTGACCAAAAGACACGGTGAAACATAGAGAATTACTCATATTCGATCGCACCGCCCAGGCATGAGAAAATCATCAGGTAATACAATCGCAACTGTTGCGATGATGGCACGGAAGGAAAAAAGATGTCGGAGAATTTAAGAAGCCAAATTGTAACGCAAGGAGTGCAGCGATCGCCTAATCGAGCTATGCTGCGTGCAGTTGGTTTTAAAGATGAAGATTTCAATAAAGCCATTGTGGGCATTGCCAATGGCTACAGTACAATCACTCCCTGTAATATGGGGATAAATCAACTGGCGCAAAGAGCAGAGGTTGGGATTAAAACCGCCGGGGCGATGCCGCAAGTGTTCGGCACAATTACCATTAGCGATGGGATTTCAATGGGAACTGAAGGGATGAAATATTCCCTAGTCTCGCGGGAAGTGATTGCTGATTCCATTGAAACCGCCTGTACAGGGCAAAGTATGGATGGAGTACTAGCCATTGGTGGCTGTGATAAGAATATGCCAGGGGCAATGCTGGCGATGGCTCGGATGAATATCCCGGCTATCTTTGTTTACGGTGGTACAATTAAACCCGGTCACTACAACGGACGCGATTTAACTGTTGTCAGTTCTTTTGAAGCTGTTGGTCAATACAGTGCTGGAAAAATTGACGAAAAGGAATTATTAGAAGTTGAAGGTCGAGCTTGTCCTGGTGCTGGTTCTTGCGGGGGAATGTTCACAGCTAACACCATGTCTTCAGCATTTGAAGCGCTGGGGATGAGTTTACCATATTCCTCGACAATGGCGGCAGAAGATGCCGAAAAAGCCGACAGCACCGAAAAATCAGCATTCGTCTTAGTCGAAGCCATTCGTAAACAAATCTTGCCTCGTCAAATTATCACCCGCAAATCTATAGAGAATGCTATCTCTGTGATTATGGCAGTCGGTGGTTCGACCAATGCAGTACTGCACTTTTTAGCGATCGCCCGCGCCGCTGATGTAGAGTTAACCATAGACGACTTTGAAACTATCCGCGCCCGCGTTCCCGTTTTGTGCGATCTGAAACCAAGTGGGAAATATGTCGCTACAGATTTGCACAAAGCTGGTGGCATTCCGCAAGTAATGAAGATGTTACTTGTGCATGATTTATTACACGGTGATAGCCTCACCATCAGCGGTCAAACCATTGCAGAGATATTAGCAGACATCCCCGAAGAACCATCTGCCAATCAAGATGTGATTCGTCCTTGGAATAACCCGATGTATCCTCAAGGACATTTAGCCATCCTCAGAGGTAATTTGGCAACAGAAGGGGCTGTCGCCAAAATTACTGGGGTGAAAAAAGCAGTAATTACGGGGCCTGCACGGGTATTTGAATCCGAAGAAGCTTCTTTAGATGCAATTTTGGCTGGTAAGATTCAAGCTGGTGATATTCTCATCATCCGCTATGAAGGGCCTAAAGGCGGTCCTGGAATGCGGGAAATGTTGGCTCCCACTTCGGCAATTATCGGTGCAGGTTTGGGTGATGCGGTGGGATTAATTACCGACGGACGTTTTTCTGGCGGTACTTACGGCATGGTGGTTGGTCATGTTGCACCAGAAGCGGCAGTTGGTGGGGCGATCGCGCTTGTAGAAGAAGGCGATAGTATTACTATTGATGCACCCGCTCGTTTATTGCAGTTGAATATATCTGAAGAAGAAATGGCCCGTCGTCGTGCAAACTGGCAACCTCCGGCTCCGCGTTACACTAAAGGCGTGTTGGCGAAATATGCCAAATTGGTATCTTCTAGCAGTATTGGTGCTGTGACAGATTTGGACTTGTTTTAGTTAACCTAACAACTGTGGCGCAAGTTTGCCTACCTTTAACAAGGGGCTTCACAGCCCCTTGTCTGGTTATTTGAGATGATTGCTGGATTTATGCCGTCCTGTAATAGTTTGATCTAGCGATCGCTTCTAAAGAAGTTGCAAGGACAAACTCGTAACTTACTTTGCGATCGCAAGCGTGGTAAAACAAATTGCTGTATCGAAACAACTTGTCAGATGAAATACTGTTGATTGCCTCTAAGTTTGGAAGCTATTGAAGAGGGATGTTCTGTGTTTATACCAGATTTTTGCCTTAATTTCGTGAGTTTTTGGAAAAATCTTGAAAAAGTTTCAGGAAATTTACATAGAAGATGTAATGTCAATCGATATACTACAGAAATACTATTGACCATCAACAGCTGAACAAACCTAAAAGGGCACAAAATGAGTTCTGAATCTAATGTCAAACTGACGATCGCTCTTTCTAATCCAGACTTAGATGCAGAAGAGCAAGAACGAGAAGCACAGAATCTGCTGCGAGAAATCAAAGACTTAGATGTTGAAAGTGCTGAACTAGTAGCAGTTACAGAAATACCTCAAGGAGCCAAATCTGTTGGTGGTTTTCTAGTAGGGGTGTTGCAGGCAGAGGTGAGCCTTGCCAATTTTAAGAAATTGTTGGGATTTTTGGGCGATCGCTTGGGCAACAAAACCATTGAATTGGAAGTCGAGGCTAACGGTAAGAAACTCAAGGTAAAAGCTAGCAGTCAGGAAGAGTTAAACGCCGCCATTGAACAAGCTCAAAAGTTTATCGCAGGCAATTGATAAATTCCATTAGCAAGGAAGAATAACGAGATGGCGAAAGTAGCACTGCTAATTGGAGTCAGTGAGTATGAGCCTGGTCTTACTCCATTGCCAGCAGCGGCAAAAGATATCGAGGCAATACAGCGAGTTTTAGAGAACCCAGAGATTGGGGGTTTTGATGATGTCAAAGTGCTGCTGAACCCTCAACGGCATGAGATGGAGGAAGCGATCGGTATCTTGTTTGATAATCGTCAAAAAGATGACCTCGTGCTGCTATTTTTCTCTGGACATGGCATTAAAGATGAGAGTGGTAAGCTTTACTTTGCGGCTCGTAACACCCGTAAAACTGACAAGGGAGTACCAGCTAGGGCAACAACAGTACCAGCTAATTTTGTCCATGAGGCCATGAGTGATAGCCGCTCCAAACGCGAGGTAGTGATTCTCGATTGTTGCTTTAGTGGTGCGTTTGCCAAGGATATGGCGGCTAAAGATGATGGTTTTGTGGATGTCAAGAACCAATTGGGTGGAGAAGGGCGGGCTGTTCTCACATCTTCGACTTCAACTCAATTTGCTTTTGAACAACAAGGAGTAGATACCTCAACTTATACCAGCTACATAGTTGAGGGTTTAGAGACTGGTGCAGCAGATCGGGATGAAGACGGTTGGATTTCTGTTGATGAATTGCATGAATACGCTGCCAAGAAAGTGCAAGAAAGTACGCCAGCCATGAAACCAGAGATATATCCTGTCAAAGGTGGCTTTAAAATCAAGCTTGCCAAAGCACCAAGTAACGATCCCAAACTCACATATCTTCGAGAAGTTGAGTATTGGGTAGAGGGTGGTAATGGTGAAATTTCTGTTGCTGGTCGCGCTGCATTGGATGCATTACAAGAGACTCTGCAACTATCATCTGAGGATGCTGCTGCAATTGAAACTCAGGTTTTAGCACCTATCGAAAACAAAAGGATAAAATTACAGCGATATGAGCTAGCGTTCCGCGACGAGATTAGACAAGGGTTTCCTCTCAGCGATAGAACTGGCGCTAATTTGAAACGTCTTCAGCAAGCGTTAGGACTTAGAGATGAAGATATAGCCCTAATCGAAGCTCCAATAATTGCTGAACAGCCACTTACTGCACCTGCGGTAGTTGTCAATTCTCCACCCCCCCAAGATAGTAATTTTACAAAATATATAATAGGAGCTTGCATTGTTGGAATAATCGGAGTGGTTATTGGTGGTACTATAGTCTACTTTTTTAGGCTTAAAGATAAACCTCAACTTGTAGTTAAACCTCCAGTAAACTCCTGTCTCAAAGAGGAGTATACTCTAGGTGATAGAATTAGTTTTGGTGAAAAAATTCTATTCAATCAAGATACGAACCCAGATAAAGAAGCTGGAGTAAAAGCATTCTTAAATGGTGATTGTCCGACTGCTATTGATAAATTCAATTCATACCGTCAAGCTAATCGTACAGACCCAGAAGCTTTGATTTACTTGAATAACGCCAAGGCTCGCCAACAGAAAAAATACGTCAAAATAGCTACAAGTGTACCTATTGGTACAAATCCAAATGTGGCAAAAGAGATGCTACGGGGTGTGGCTCAAGCTCAAGATGAGGTGAATAACAGTGGTGGGATAAATGGTCAAGCTTTAGAAGTAGCGATCGCTAATGATGATAATGACCCAAGTGAAGCTGTAAAGATTGCGACTAACTTTGTCAACGATAACAGCATTTTGGCTGTAGTTGGACATAATGCTAGTAATGCTTCCATCGCCGCAGCCTCAGTGTATCAAAGTGGAAGATTAGTAATGATGTCTCCCACTAGTTTTGCTCAAAATCTAACCACCATAGGCAACTATATCTTACGCACTGCTCCTAGTGTTAAATCGATAGCAGATAGCCTATCTACTTACGCTATTAAAACAGGCAAAACCAATTTTCTGATTTGTATCGATTCTAAAGGTATAGATAATTTTTCCTTTAAAGACAGGTTTATTGAAGGGATAAAAGCTGCTGGTGGTAAGATTAACTCCACCAACTGCGATATTGCTGCCAAAAATTTTGACCCTAGTGCAGTTATTACCCAAGCTGTTAGCAGTGGTGCTAATGCTTTAGTATTAGCTCTCTACATAGACAGAAGTAGGGAAGGTCTAGCAGTGACAGGAGCGAATAAAGGACAATTGAGCTTATTTAGTAGTTCCACGCTGTTTACAAACGAAACCCTGAATGAGGGGGAAGCTATCAACGGCATGGTAATTGCTATACCTTGGCTTCCTGATCCCGGTAATTCCTTTGTAAATAATGCTGAGAAGCTTTGGGGTGGAACAGTGAATTGGCGAACGGCTACAGCTTATGATGCCACTTTAGCGATAGTTAAAGGTTTGCAGCAAAGTAAAACTCGTGATGATTTGCAAAATATATTGCACAGTCCAAATTTTTTAGTTGATGGTGCTACAGGAAAGATTCAGTTTTCAGAATCAGGCGATCGCAAAGGCAATTCCATCTTTCTAGTCAAAGTTCAACAAATACCTGGCACTGATAAATATGAATTTGTGCCGATTCAACCTTAGTTTTGAAGCTTTACTTAATAGCGATCGCACTTACCCATTTTGACATTTAAAAATAGCGATCGCACTCAGTTTTTTATTTATAACAACTCGATAAATTCATCAAAAAAGCCAAAATCTCTCACAACATATCTGGATTTTCCCCCAATTCTCTCAATCTAGCCGCTAAACGAGCCACCTGTGCAGCAGCCGCTTCTTCTCGTATTGCAGCAGTTTCTGCTTCTGCAACTGCGGCTTGTGCTTGTGCAACAGCAATTTCCGCCTGTGCAACTGCGGCTTGTGCTTGTGCAACAGCAGCCTCGTCTGGTAACAAAACCAAATTGCCAGCTACATCATAAAACCGCAACCATACCGCCGTTTCTCTTTCTATTGTTCCTTCATTCGTTCCCAACCATAAACCTAACTTTTGACACCACAACCAAGCACGCTCATTTGGTGTCAAAGATTGATATTGCTGATTATGATCTAAATGCCACTCTTGCAAAGAAGTCGGGTCAAAGGGGTCATAGACAAAATAATCTGAAGTATGAAAAGTTTGTTCGTAAAGGTCTTTCTTAACAGTTTTATCTATTTTGGCTGTAGATGGTGACATTAATTCTACAATCACATCAGGATAACGACCGTTTTCTTCCCACACTACCCAACCTTGACGAGAATTAGTCCCATCCACATTCAGGACAACAAAGAAATCGGGGCCACGGAAATCCTGGTTACGTACTTGGGCGCTGCTGTAATAAATAAACATATTGCCACCAGTAAAAAAATCATTGCGATCAGCCCAAGCTTGCTGCAATGACCAAATCAACACATTCATGGCAATGCGGTGGCGATTTGATTCTAAGGGTTCTCCGTCATCAAAAATTAAATCTGTAGGCGGTGTAGGGTGTTCCCAGTCTAGAATGGCTCTTGGGTTGTTTTCGGTAGTCATGAGCGATCGCCTTTCTCAGAAAGCCTTAGATTTCTATCATAAATTATTCTTCATCCAACCCCGAAAATTACGCATAGCTTGACTTCTTCCAATTGTTAAACACTGCTGAACATATTCATTAACTAATTCAACAATTGGGATATTAGGAAAATTAGGACTAGATTGAGATTTAATATACTTTCCCTCTTGTAGAATCGAAATTTCTAAACCTTGTTGTGTATATTGCCAAAGTTCAGGAACTCCCAAAATTTCATAATTCTCAAATCGAGTCCGATAAGTAATATCAATTTCGATTGCTAAATCTGGTGGTGGGTCTATATTTAAATCAATACGATTTTCCCCAATGATAGCAGCTTGATTTTGAATATAAAAACTGGTATCTGGTTCTACTGCTTGCAGCATTCGCTCATTTTTAAGTGTTGTAGAACCAAAAGGTTCAAAATCAATTTGAAGTTTGTCTAATAAAACTCTTACTAACTCACCAATATATTCTTTATCTTTTTCGTGTTCTGGTAGGGGAACCATAATTTCTAACCAACCATGACTATAAGAAATACGTGCAGCACGCCTTTCTCCCATTTCTTCTAAAATATTTTCTAACTGCTGCCAACTAATATCTTTGAGCAACATTTGTTGACCAGGTTTAACAATAATTTGTTGCAGTTTTAAAAGCATCTCACCTCAGAGAGTTGATGTAGTAATGATTGTATACAGCAGATTGAATTTACAAATCAACTTTCTTAAAGTATATCGCCTCTGCTACAAGTGTATAAATTAGCTAAAATAAATCATCGACATAAACTTTGGCTATTTCAATGTTATCAGTAATTTTTACTTGCTACTTATTAAAGGAATACCGATGGTAAACTCTGTTCCATATCCTAGAGTAGAATCAACTTCAATAGTTCCTCGATGTTTGTCTACAACAATTTGATAAGCGATCGCCATTCCTAATCCGATTCCTTTACCCACAGGTTTAGTAGTAAACATATAGTCAAAGACTCGTTGTTTTACCTCTTCTGACATCCCAATACCATTATCGGAAATCTGAATAAGCACTTGTTTTTCATCAGTGAGTTCAGTCTGAATGCGAATTTGTCCTTCATTCTTTACTAAGAATGACTCTTCTACAGCATCAATTGCATTCACTAAAACATTCATAAACACCTGATTGAGTTGCCCTGCATAGCATTCTACTAAAGGTAAATCGCCGTATTTCTTAAGGATCTGAATTTCTGGTTGATTAGGCGTGGCTGTCAGGCGATGATTCAGAATCATCAGAGTGTTGTCTAATCCTTCATTAATGTCTACAAATTTCATGTCTGCCTCATCAAGGCGCGAGAAATTACGCAGTGACAGCACAATTTGACGAATGCGCTTGGTTCCCACTTGCATCGATGCCATTAATTTGGGTAAATCTTCTGCCAGAAACTCAATATCAAGTTCTTGGGCGCGATCGCTAATTTCTGGCGTAGGATTTGGGTAGGTTTGTTGATAAAGCTTGAGCAAATCGAGGATGTCTTGGCTGTAAACGCTGGCATGGTTGAGATTGGCATGGATAAAATTGGCAGGATTATTGATTTCATGTGCCACTCCAGCCACTAATTGTCCCAGGCTAGACATTTTTTCGGTGTGGATGAGTTGAGCTTGGGTATTTTGCAATTCTTTCAGAGTTTTGCTGAGTTGTTGCGCCTGCTGGCTAGAAACAAAGGCGCGATCGCGAATCTGTTCATATAGTTGCACTTGTCGCCATGCACTAATCAACCCAACCAATAGCAATCCTCCCAAAACTGTAGCCAACAGGTTCAACGCTTGTAATGGCGATTCAATATTTTCTTTTGGCACAATTAACGCTACTGACCAATTTGCTTCTCTCAGAGGAGTGTAAGCAACATAGCTCCATTTACCATCCAGTTGAACCAATTCAATATTTGTGCGTTTAGCTACCATTTTTTGGGTAATTTCAACTAATTTGGGATTGCGTGAGTTCAGAAAACTCTTGGCAGCTTTTTCGGGTGTACCAATTAGTTCTGTATTGGGATGAGCGATGGGAACTCCTTGAGAATTAAGGGCAAAGGCATAGCTGCCTTTACCTTGATGTAAATTGTTAATAACCTCAACTACCCGATTAATTGTAATTCCTCCCATTAACACACCTGCTGGCTTTATGCCTGTTTCGGCAGGAATCGGAGTACTAATTTGAATCTGCAACTGTTTAGTTGTGCGTCCAATAATTGGATCGGCTGCTACTGTTTCACCCGCCATACTTCGCTGAAAAAATTCTCGGTCTTTAACATTGAGACGATCTTGGTAAGTATTGATTAATGTGCCATCTGGTATACTTAATGCCATGAGCAAAAACGTTTGCAGCCGCTTCAATTCAGATTGCAAGTAAGGTTCTATCACAGGCCAATCTAGCGATCGCACCACAGCAGAATTTGCCAAAGTTTTAATTTCTGTCTTACGAATGGCTAACCAGTTATCTATATCATCCTGACCTTGCCGTGTTTTTAACAGTGCTTGCTCCTTGAGACTATCGAGCAGCAATCCCTTAACAATCTTGTAACTAGTGATAGCAGTGGCGCTAATGCTAATGGATAGAATTATCACAATTGATAATAATATAAAGTTCCGTGATCGCAATTTAAATGAGTAGTATTTTTTGTTGATTTTGGCACTCCATCGGGGATTTATTTTCAACCAAACTTTCCGCAATTTAAGCATCATTGTCGCTTTACTCCAAACCAAAATTTAAAAAGTAAAAATGAAAAGTGCCGAGTAAAGTATAAATTACTCAGCACTCAGCACGGGCTAAACGCCCCGCTAGCGCTAACAGTACTCAGCACTAATTATTGTTTTTGAGTAGAAATTTGAATGATAAACTCTGTACCCTTTTCAAGTTCGGAAGTACAAGAGAGTGAACCGCCATGTGCTTCTACCACAATTTGACGAGCGATCGCTAATCCTAGTCCAGTGCCTTTTCCGACAGGCTTAGTAGTAAATAAATGGTCAAATACTTTTTGTTTAACCTCTGGTGACATTCCTACGCCATTATCAGCAATTTTAATCAAAACATTCTGACCTGAGTCTGTTACACGAGTTTGAATGGTAATGCGATTGGGGTTGGCAAGAATTGCTTCCAAACTCCGTTCTGCATTGTATTGTTCAAGTGCATCAATGGCATTTGCTAACAAGTTCATAAACACCTGATTAAGTTGTCCAGCAAAGCATTCCACTAGGGGTAGTTTGCTATAATTCTTCACTACCTCAATTGCCGGACGGTTTTCATTAGCTTTTAAACGGTGTCTGAGAATCAGAATACTGCTGTCAATGCCTTCGTGAATATCAAAGGGAACTTTATAATCCTTATCTGCTCTAGAAAATGTTCGCAAACTGGTACTAATACTACGAATACGGCTAACACCCAATTTCATCGAGTCTAGCAATTTAGGTAAATCTTCACGTAAATAATTCAGGTCGATGGCATCAATTTCATCTTGAATATCTGAGCCGGGATTAGGAAATTTTTCTTGATAAAGATTAATTAGACCGAACAAATCTTTGACATAATCTTTAGCTGGTTCTAAGTTGCCAGCAATGAAGCCGACAGGATTGTTGATTTCATGGGCAACACCTGCTACCAAGTTACCAAGGGCAGACATTTTTTCACCTTGTATTAATTGTAATTGCATCGTTTGCAGTTCTTGCAATGCTTGTTCTAATTGTTGCTTTTGCTGTTGCAACAGTTTTTGTGATTGCTGATATTTAGTGATATCTTCAGACGTTCCAAGGATGCCAAAAACGTTTCCCTCTCTATCTTTTAGGGGGATTTTATTTGTATTAGACCAGATTTGTTTTCCATCTGCTTGCTGTAATGTTTCAATAATATTGAGTTCAGCTTCTCCAGATTCAATAACGCGGTGATCGCACTCTACATACCAATCTGATTCTTCACGAGTCCAAGATAAATCGTAGTCTGTTTTAGCAACAACATTTTCTGGTATTCCTACACCTGAAGCTTGAGCAAACTTATGATTACAGCCTAAATAAACACTATTGCGGTCTTTCCAAAAAACAGATTGGGGGATATTGTCCATAATTAACCGCAAGAATTGTTCCGTCTGTCCCAAGTTTTCTAAAGTATTTTGTGCTTGCTGATAAAGTCGGGCATTTTCCAGGGAGATTGCAGCTTGAGTACATAATAGATTGAGAATTTCGACGCGATCGCTAGTAAACGCTCCAGTCATCAGATGGTTTTCTAAATATAAAATCCCTAAGAGTTTCCCTTGATAGAAAATTGGTGTACACAGCAAGCTTTTGGGTTGCTGACGAATAATATAGGGATCGGCTATTAGCGCCGGATACAATGTTGTATCAAAGATAACGGTAGGTTCCAGGCTACGTTTGACGGCGTAAATTATACTATGGGGAACGTCTGCACTATCTTCCACAAAAATGGACTGTAACACTGTTGATTGCTGCCCAACTTGAGCAGTCGCCTCAACTAGTAATCTATCTTCTTTAAGTAGTAGTAACGCACACTTATCTGCTCCAGCATTTTCAATCACCACTTGCAACAGCTTCGTAAGTAATTTATCCAGTTCAATTTCACTGGAAAGAGTCTGAGAGGCTTTTAAAACTGTTGCCAAATCTAGCATTACTGATGTGTTGCTGCTAGAGGTTACTGATTTATGAATACTTGGGTGGAAGGTATTAATGCTGTCAATATTTGCGAACGTCTCATTGGGTGTGAGTAGTGAACGCTTCTGTTGTAAAATCGGGGCTAGCAGTTGTGGATAACGCTGTTCTAAGTCATCGACTTTGGCTTTAGCATCCCAGCGGGTGTAGCAATAGTAAGCATTAATCAAATATTCTTGAGCAATACGTTCTTTGCCCCATTCTAAATAGAACTTGGCTGCAAGTTCGTTAGCGAGAGCTTCTTCATTTACGTATTCATTTTCTTTAGCTTTAGCAATGGCGCGATCGTATGATTCGATTGCATCCATATACTTGCCAGAAATTCTTGCTATTTCCGCAGATAACAAGAGATATCGATGTAGAAAGTTGTCTGGGCAACTATTTGCCCAAGTTTTCTGAATTTGTTGATGCTCTCGAATAATGTCCCAATAATGCTTTTTCTTTTCTAATGTCACATTGGGATAGAGAGCTATCAAACTGAGTGGATAATAGAAATGATACTGAATAATTGGGAAGAAACCAGAGTTACAACCAAGAGTTTTCTCCGCTTCTTCTGCTGCTTGCACAGCATCTGCGTAGCGACCATAAAGGTACGACAATTGGATTTTGAGAAAGCAATACCAATTAATTCCATGTTCAAAGTTTTTCTTCTGTCTCCATACTTCTATATAAGGAATATCTTCGTTATTGCGATCTTCTAATAAATCGGTGTTTTTAGATATATCTTGCAGGTTTAATAAGAACTGCCGCTGTAAAGTAAAAGCATACAGCATATTAGCATCATTAACCTGTTGGACATAGCTCAGATATTTTTCAGTTTCCGCGTAAACATCTGAGAGGCGATCGCCCTTAATTAACATTGCCCAAATCAAAAACGAAACTGCCCAAACCCCAAACACCAAGTTTCCAGTTTCTTGACATATTTGGAATGATTGTTGAGAAAGTGGTAAATTCGTTTTTAAATGCTGATTATAGGGATTGGTGGTATGTGCAAAAATATTATTGGTCTTAAAAATAAATTGGGTACTATTGAAGTGACGATCGAGTTTTAGTGCTAATGTACCGAACTCATAAGCCGTTTGATAATTTCCTTGATTTGCCAGATTCATTCCATACAAACAGTAAGCAAAACCGGAGCTTTCTGCATTGCCATATTGCAATGATAAACCGATCATTAATAGAGGAGCCAAGCAACTGAGATATTGATCTCCTCCCATATAAGCTGCTGCCCAAAGGTCAGCTAAAATACCCATGCAAACCTTCTTATCTCGATCTGTCATCTCAGGCAGATCGAATAAATCTGATATACGAACCGTTTGCAGTTTAGCTTTTAATTCTTGAACTTCAGTTTCGATAGCAGCTTGCTGTTCTTCAGAAGTGACTGGCAGATGCATCCCCATAATGCTCAAACCTTTTACTCCAGCTTCAATGCTAGCTGCTATATTTTCACCCTGAGTCATTTTCAGATACATCTGAATCCTATAAATATCTACTTGTTCAAGCCTATCTTGGCTTTGAGCTAACGCTATATCAAATAATTTTTCGGCTTGGTCAAAGCTGCCAGTAAGATATTCACATTCTGCGGATTCTCGATGTAAATCAAAGGTTATTTTATAATTACTTAGCCAACTTTTATCTATTAACAAACTTCTGCCTAACGTGAAATATTTTAGGGCTGCTCTATAAGCAGTAGAAGCTTTTGCTTTTTTGCCAGCAATTAGATTCAGTTGAGCAAGTTCATCTCTTTGGGGTTGTTCATCAATTATGTCAATTCCCTCATTTAGCTGATTAACAACGTCAAAAATTCTGGCTTCAAGCGCTTCAGGTGATGTATTGTTTAACAGTAATTGCCCAATCTTGAAATGAGTAGCTTTTCGTTGAGATTCAGGAATAAGAGAATAGGCCGCTTGCTGAACACGGTCATGAAGAAATCTGTAAGAGCAAGAGTCAGGAGAATTGTGTTGCTGAAATTCTGAATTTTGAATTCTAAATTCAGACTCATTATGGTAGAACTTATAAACTTCATTGGTAGGAATAATCAACCCATCTTGCACAGCCTTCCAAAAATCTGTGGCTGTTTCCAACTGGGATTTTTCATGGACAATCGCTAATGTTGCTAAATCAAATTGGTTTCCTACACAAGCTGCTAACTTCAAAACTTCTTGAGTTTCTGTTGACAACTTCTGAAGTTGAATTGCCATGAACTCTACTACATCATCGGTAAGGGCGAGCGATCGCACCTGAGCAATATCACATTCCCAATAACCACCATTAAAATTAAATGTAATTAGTTGATCTTGATGTAGCGCCTTGAGAAACTGGGTACTGAAGAAAGGATTACCTTTAGTTTTGCTCAATACTAATTCTGTTAAGGGTGTGGCTAAAGCTAAAGAGCAACTCAATGTATCTGCAACCAAATAATTGATAGAAACCCGATCAAGGGGTAATAAGGTAATTGTATTGACTGTGGCATCTAATTTCTGAATCTCTTCCAAAGTCAGCATCAGCGGATGTACTGGGTTGACTTCATTATCTCGATAAGCACCAATTAACAGTAGATAGCGGATGTCAGCTTCGCTCATCAACAAGTGCATTAACTTTAAAGAAGCAGAATCTGCCCATTGCAGATCGTCAATAAAGATCGCCAATGGATGTTCTGATGCAGTGAAGACTTGAGTGAACTTCAAAAACAGCAAATTGAAGCGATTTTGTGCCGCACTACCAGAGAGTTCCGGTGCAGCAGGCTGTTTACCAATCATAATTTCCAGTTCTGGAATCACCTCAATCATCACTTGTCCGTTCTCACCCAAAGCAGAAAGAATTTTGCGCTTCCACTGCTCGAATTGGGCGTCAGTTTCACTCAGCAGTTGCGCGATTAAATCTCGAAAAGCTTGCACAAAGGCAGAGTAAGGGATGTTGCGCTGGAACTGGTCAAATTTACCTTTAATGAAATAACCTCGTTGTCGCACAATTGGCTTGTGGACTTCGTTCACCACAGCAGTTTTGCCAATGCCAGAGAAGCCTGCTACCAACATTATTTCAGTGCTTCCTTGACTGACTCTCTCAAAGGCATCCAGTAAGTTTTCAACTTCGGCTTGGCGACCGTAAAGTTTTTCTGGGATGATAAAGCGATCGCAAATATCCCGCTCACCTAATTGAAAGGATTTAATCGAGCCAATTTCCTGCAATTGAGACAAACATTTTTCTAAATCAAATTTCAGCCCTAATGCACTCTGATAGCGATCTTCAGCATTTTTCGCCATCAATTTCATCACAATCTCACAAAGAACATGGGGAATCTCTTCTTCCCCCCTCCCTCCTGCCCCACTTCGACTCCCTTCGGCTTCGCTCAGGGCAAGCCGCTCAGTGACCACCTGCTCCCTACCCCCTAATTCTTCTGGTTGCTTGGCAATATGACAGTGAACCAACTCCATCGGATCGTTAGACTGAAAGGGTAGATGTCCAGCCAGCAATTCATAGAAGGTAACGCCGAGGGAATAGTAATCACTGCGATAGTCGATTCCGCGATTCATCCGTCCGGTTTGTTCTGGGGAAAGGTAAGCGAGAGTACCTTCTAAAATATTGGGACTGTAAATTTCTTGGGTTTCTCTAGGTAAAAGAGAGGCAATACTAAAGTCAATCAACTTGACTTGCTTAGTTTCCGGGTTGATGAGGATGTTGGCAGGTTTAATATCTTTATGGATAACCCGATGGCGATAGAGTCCGTCAAGAATATTGCTCAAAGCGATCGCAATATCCAAAAACTCTGTCAAAGTATATTGGTTGCTCGCCATTTTTTGATTGAGCCAATCTCTGAGGGAAATGCCGCCAAAATCCTCCATCACCAAAGCATAGCTGTTGCGGTAAGGTTCCAGGCTGTAGGGACGAACAATACCGGGTAGGTCAAGATTTTTAGCAATAGTGTACTGATTACGAAACAGCAGCAGTTCATTGAAGGTAGGATACTCTTGCTGGAGCAGTTTAATCACAACCGGAAGTCGATCCGCCTCTCGAATAGCACGGTAAACTAAGGTTCTAGAGCCTGCATAAAGTTGTTCGCTAATTTGATAGTTCAAAAGCTTGTCCATCGGCTCAACTGCTGTATTCATACTTCATCAACTCTTGTGAAATCAGCTACTTATTTAAAGTAGTTTGCCCAAGAATAAGCTTTTGCTAACTCAGCTTTCTTTGAAACAATCGCATTGTACGCGTGTAATCTATCTGTAGCTCCTTCAGCAAAACTACCGCTATTTCCGGTAAAATCAAGTTCTAAGGACTGTGGATTTGGGAGAAACTTGGGGTGCCTACACTTGGCGTTAACATTGACCACATCGCCACTATCCGGCAAGCGCGGCGGACGGTGGAACCAGACCCGGTAGCGGCGGCGGTATTGGCAGAATTAGCGGGTGCAGATGGAATTACGGTGCATCTGCGCGAAGATCGGCGACATATCCAAGATCGGGATGTGCGGATATTGCGGCAAACAGTGCGATCGCATCTTAATTTAGAAATGGCCGCTACAGATGAAATGCTAGCGATCGCTCTCGATATCAAACCAGATTACGTGACTTTAGTCCCCGAAAAGCGCGAAGAAGTGACAACAGAAGGCGGACTAGATATTGTTGGGCAAATTGCTAGAATAGGTGAAATAGTCGATAAATTGCAAAGCGCTAGCATTCCAGTTAGTTTATTTATCGATGCCGAACCAGCACAAATTGAAGCATCTGTCAAGATACAAGCGCAGTTTATTGAATTGCACACCGGACAATATGCTGAGGCTAAAGATGAAACAAATCGCCACCGAGAATTAGCCATATTAGCTAAAGGTTGTGAACAAGCGATTCAAGCCGGATTGCGAGTTAACGCTGGTCATGGACTCACCTACTGGAACGTCTATCCGGTAGCTGCGCTTCCAGGCATGGAAGAACTGAACATTGGTCATACCATCATCAGTCGGGCAGCATTAGTAGGTATGGAAAGGGCAGTCCGCGAGATGAAGCAAGCTATCAGGGGGAATAGGGCATAAGAGGCAGAGGGGCAGAGGGGCAGAGGGGAAAACTTACTGCAACTTCTCCCCTGCTCCCCTGCTCCCCTGCTTTAAAAAGAGGGTTGTCACTGCGAAATCTAGAAATTGGGATCAAATCTTCAGCAAAAACTTCTATGAGCGCAACACAATCTAACAACCTGCCACTTTGGGTACAGGATCGGGATAAGGTGATAGCAGAAAGTACTGATGTCGAATGGCGCTATCAGACACCGCCTGATTATTCCCGTTCAAATGAGAATCTTGCTAAAGAAAGTATTTACAATCATCTTGAAGGGACACTGGAAGCGATCGTGCAAAACTTAGTAAGAACCTTCGAGATGGAGGTATCCTTCAAAGCTAACCCGCAAGAGTGGTTATCTATTGTGAATGACAACTTTCGCGTAAGTACTAATGGTGGAGTAGAGTATACCGCAGCAGATTTATCAGCCCAAGGTACTTACAATTTATTTATGGCTGATTCAGAGCATTATAAGGCTTCAGAAGAAAGCTTTGAATCATCCGCAAAAGTCTTCCACACAACATTTCCCCAAGGATTTCCTTGGGAAGTACTGGAAGTTTTCTCAGGGCCACCGAATGTAACATTTAAATGGCGGCATTGGGGACATTTTAACGGAGAATACAAAGACCATGCACCTACTGGAGAGACAATAGAAATTATCGGCATGAGCATTGCAAAAGTTACCGATGACTTGAAGGTTATTTCCTTAGAACACTACTTCGACAATAATCTGTTCTTGGAAAAGCTAACATCTGGTGGCAAACAGACAAAATCTGAAAACCAGAAAAGTGCTTGTCCGTTCAGTTCTTGGTTCAAGAAATCCCAGAAAAGTTAGTAGTTTGTCAGGGTACAGAGTCACTGTGCCCTGAAATTATTCACATAGCAACCAAAGGATGAAAATGCAAACATACCATTACGTTTTGGCAAGTCACCGCTTTCTTCTCGAAGAAGAACCGATACACGAAGTTCTCAAAGAACGCACTCGTAACTACCACGAACAAGAAAAACAAATAGATTTTTGGTTAGTTGAGCAACCAGCTTTCTTGGAAACACCGCAGTTTAAAGAGCTAAAAGCAAAATGTCCCCAACCAGCAGTCGCAATTATTTCTACAAATCCTCAATTTATTACTTGGTTGAAACTGCGTTTAGAGTACGTCATCACTGGCGAATTTCAGGCTCCTTCTGAGGCAATACCAGATGCTTTAGCATCGCTTACTACCGTATCTTAGGCAT
>JADEXV010000135.1 GCA_015206945.1 Nostocales cyanobacterium LEGE 12452
ATGCTTTCCTGACCTCACGCGCATCTGGCCGACAGTCTATAAATTCTTGTAGTTCCCCAATTTTAGCTTGTAGATGCTGGTTTATCATTGTTCGCTGTTAGACAAAACTCTGTCTCCGTATTATCTCCTAGTCTTTTTCAGAAATCAAATATGATTCCTATACCAGGGTTATTGTTTTGTTTTTTGCGATCGCTTTCACTTTTTGGTGCTTCTTTCAGAGAATGACATGGCTCGGTTCCAGGCTTGAGTGGCTTACCATGCAAACGGTCGAAAATGTCACTAGCTTGTAGCAGTCCTTGTAAAGCACAAGCTGTTCCCAAAAAGCGATCGCCCCAGTGTGGTTGTCCGCGTTGCCAGTGTTCCTGAAAGTCTTTCGAGGCATAGAAACTTTTTAAGTGTGCCTCTCGTTTACTGCGGCCTAGTAAGGGTACAGCAACCGGCTCATCGTTTTCTGGATCGTTACAGAACCACCAATTAATTTGATTTGCTAATTGAATTGCCGATTGTACATCACTGACAACTAATGTGATGCGGCTATCGGGGTGATTTCGCACAATATCAACAGCCTGCAACTTTGACAAGGTAGATTTTCCAGAGGCGACTTGTCCCGCAAGATGTACAAAACCATCTAAATCTAAAGTTTGTGTATTGCGCTCACTCAGCGTACCGTCTTCCTGAATTTTATGAAAGTTGATTTTGCGAAAACGGCTTACCCAGTGTCCCTTTTGTGTCTCATTCCAACCATATCGGCGTGCTAGTAATTGTTCACGGCGATCAAGGAACTCTGCATTTGACTCTAAATCTGGAATTCTCAATGAAAAAGGCTCACGAGAGCGGGGTGTAGTAAACCAAGGCTGTTGTCGTGCAGTACTTAAATGTTCTGGTGTGAACTGTACTTGCATTGTGACTGTTTCTTTTTCTGTCTTAGCCTGAAATTGGTAGGCAACTCCTGCCTTTACTGGTTCAGCCCTGCGTTGGCGAAACTGCAAATCCGTACTCAGAGAGTTCTCGTATACATTTTGGTTGACTTGATCCCTAAGATGTTTCGCCGCATGAATAATCTGAGAATCTAAATCCTGGATATCAAAATCATAGTTACGTCTGTTTTGCGGAATATTGCGGATGTAGAAACGTAATGCACCCAACCATGCAAAACGTGCAGAAAACGGAATAATTTGCCGAGCGTTAGCAACTGCACGCCGTTGCATCTCATCTAAGTTTTGTAAACGTGGGTGTCGCAAAGGCATACCACTGAGTATTGCCCAAACTGCTGTTACTGGTTCATCATCGATTTCTAAACGCTCCATCAAGGCAAAGCCAAGTTCTACCTGAAGTAATAATTGGGCTTGCTCTCGATCTAATTCAGAGTTATCTTTCAGTTCTTTGACACGCTCTGTAAAAATATCAGGTGGCTTAAATAATGTCATTTGACTCATAATGCTATTTCCCTTTACTCAGCTGCATTATCTTGGCGACGACTCGTTCTTCAAAAGCTGTATCGCTTAAAAGATGGGTGCTTTTTGGCAATCCTGTTGCTTCTTCACGCAGGATTTCGATGTAATCTTGGCGCTGATGCAGACGATGGTTAGGAATAACATAAAAACTTTCGTCATAGCGCAAATCGCCTTCTCCGAATATCGGCTTCAGTTGCAAAGCCAAATCATACGGGTTTCGGTAGTCTTTGATATCTACAGCCCATACTGAGCCGTCACCAAAACGTAGTTGTAAATCGTAACAGTCAATACCAGGCCACAGTTGAACTTCGCAAAGATATTCTGGCTGTTGTTTATGCAGCTTTTTTAAAGCATTGAATAGACGTATCTCTGGAATTCCAGGCAAACAGACACGCCAATGAATACCAAACTTGAGACGACGCAGACCTTGCTTCCAATAAATACGCCGGACATGAGACAAGTTTTTACGATGATCGTTGCAGACGCTTGGCTTAATGCCACGTAAATGTCCATGTTTTTTAATTAAAGGGCCGCAGCGATCGCAGCACCAATAAGATTCATTTTCCTTACAGTCTTCGTACAGTTCGCCAATGTCATTAATAGATATGTAAAGTGTCTGAGAAAATGTGTTGCGTAGCCGCTCTAAAGTAGTGTAAGGATTCTCAATCAAGAATCGCCGCAGTAAAACATATTCTTGCAGGGCACGTTCAGCATCTTTTTCGTTGGCTTCTTGCAGTTTCACCAGCAACCTTAGAAACTCGAAGTTCTCCAGTGCAATTTGCTGTATTTTCACAGAAGCAAACTCAGGAAGTTGCGCCCGTTTGACTAGCTGTTCGTAGAAATACTGGCTTGCTTCTTCACTTAGCGCCCTATCGTATATCAAGCCATATTCTGAGTCGAACTCCTTCGGTATGTACAACGGGTACCATGTTTGCAAGGGTTTTTCTAAAAGAGTAAAAAGACCTTCTAAAGTACGTGGATAAGGAATAGCTGTCATCTTCAATACTAGAGTATTGCACGCACGCTGTAATAAATCAGGGTATGGATATCTCGGAAGTTGGTATTGAGTATCTGGACGGAAAAACTCTGCTAAACCAACAATCAGGAAATCAAATATGATTATTTCGCTATTATCCAAGAAGTACCTCCTTTGTATAAAGCAACCTTTGGATATTGTGTTTCTTTGGTGAAACAGTGTCATCTTAAGAACACATAACAACTATAGCTGATGTGAGACAATAAAGAAACTCGTTTCATGAATGAAACAATAAGTACGTATGGGATACAACTTAGACACAGCTTTATTGGGTGCAATGGTGAAGACGAAGCGAGGGAGCAAGGGTCTGCGAGACACAGCTAAAGAAATAGGTAATATTAGTTCTTCTACACTCTCACGGGTAGAAAATGGCAAAATGCCAGATATGGAAACGTTTTTATTACTTTGCAATTGGCTGCAAGCATCACCATCTGAACTATTTAAGAAAACAGAAGAATCCGAAGCCTCTTCTGACTTCAATACATTAGAGACAATAGAAATTCAATTGCGAGCATCTAAAAAACTCGATCCAGCGATCGCCAATGCACTAGCAGAATTAGTCAAAGCAGCGTATCGCGATAATTCTCAACACAGCGACAACCAACAGCCGGATTAAAAAGAATTATGACACTAACAGAGAAATTACCAACTGAGTTTAGGCAAAGGTGTGAAGGAATTGCTACCGAGCAACGTAGTTTATTAAATTTACGGGCATTTGACCCATTACCAGCAGATTTGCTGGCGGCTCAACTGAATGCAAAAATTTTGACACCTGAACAGATTCCCAGCTTAGGCCCTTGTGTAGTAGAGGTATTGCTCGATAGCGACCAATGGTCAGCAGGAATTATTAATCAAAACCCACTCTGGATTGTAAACAATCCACGCCATATACCCGCGCGACGTGAGTCGAACCTGATGCACGAGTTTGGACATCTGCTATTAAGACATAAAATTGTCCGCTTTGATCCAAATACTGGGCTTCCTCTACGCCGACAGAACGATGAAGATGAGGCGACTTATTTGGGTGGATGCCTTCAGATTCCCCGGCGGGGTTTACTCTGGGCAATTCAGCGTCAAATGACAAAAACAAAAATAGCAGTGCATTTTAATGCAAGTGAGGAAATGGTGAGATTACGTAGCAACGTCACAGGAGTAAAAACCCTATAAATACTACATGAAAAATTTTGCACTTTCCTGCAAATCAAGCGAATACTTACTTAAGTATTAATAAATATATTATACTTGTAATTATTGCTATAAAAATGGCTTCTGTAAGCTATAGAAATTCTTCAGAAGCCATTATACATTAATGTATAAGTATAAAAAAGTTGTATAATTTAAGAGCCTACAAGCATTATTCTATTGTTAGCTACTCAGAACTTTTTAAAAAATAAAGTTGTACAATTTCATAATGCTACCATCTAAAAATAAATAAAAAAGTTGTACAATTTTGCAAACTACTTCCCTGTAAGAATTTGGGAATATTTGCTCCAAGATTAGTGGCGATGCCTACGGCGGGCTGCGCCTACGCATTCCAAGTA
Source organism: Nostocales cyanobacterium LEGE 12452 (assembly GCA_015206945.1). Lineage (GTDB taxonomy): Bacteria > Cyanobacteriota > Cyanobacteriia > Cyanobacteriales > Nostocaceae > Nostoc. Next base: position 4,032 of record JADEXV010000135.1, read on the forward strand.
CAAAGCTGAATCAACAGCTTGAGTTTCGAGGGATGCGATGCCTGCGGCGGGCGGAGCCATCGCACTCTATTTCACTTTACCTATAGCCAGTAGCATTGAGCGATCGCCTAACCTCTCAAAACCAATTTACTTCTCTATCCCTGTCCAATCACCAGAGGGTATAAATGCTGCCCAATAATAAGGATGCTGATATTTTTCACCCCCCAACATCTCTAGTTGTGTTTGGCGCAGTGCGTCACTCCGTCCCTTGTTCTGTAGTAATTTTTTGTAGTAGGCTACCATCAAGTCTTTGGTAGCATCATCTGCTACTTTCCACAAGCTAATCATCTGGCTTTCAGAGCCAGCAATTACCAAAGCGCGACGCAAGCCATAAATGCCTTCACCAGCGCTAATGTTTCCCAAACCTGTATCACAGGCGGATAGTACGACCAGTTTTGTGCCTGTCAGATTCAGTGCAGTTGTTTCTAAAGCAGTGAGAATGCCATCTTCGCCGCCGCTCTGACGAGGCTTCAAGCCAGCAAAAACTAATCCTGACAGCAGTAATGGATTATCATCCAGAGTAGTTTGCTCTACTGTTTGTAGGGTATTTTCAAAAAAACCATGAGTAGCAATATGCAAAATCCTTGGGCTGTTAAGCTGTTTAACAGCACCTTCAGTAGCTTTAGTACCTGTCAAAGGCTTGACTTTTAAGAGAATCGAAATTGCTTTAGCTTCTTCAGCAGTGCCTGGTAGAGGAGAAAATGTTCTCTGCGACAGGTTAATAGAACGGCTATTTTTTATATCAATAGTATTAACATTAGGTTGACGGGCAACTACTTCACCGGGACTATTAAAATTGGGATCAGCGACAATGACTGGTGGCTGTTTACTGGCAGATTGGTTTTGCAGTCTGAGCAAATCTCGTCCAGAAGTGAGGTAAGTGAAAGAATAGTTCTCAACTAAATAGCGGTCATTTTCATCGACTAGTGCTTCAAAGGGAATGAGGTTAAGTTCACTGTCTGGAGACAGTAGGACTTTGTGAGTATTGCCCAAAAGTTTACGTACAGGCTGCATGATGATTTTATCCAACTCACGAGCCGATTGTTTAACTTGGGCGATGGGAGTGTCTTTATCTTGCAAATCATCGCGGAATAATTCTAGGGTTTTTTGAATTGTTTCAGCATCGCCTAAGTCAATGCCTTTGGGTTCACCTTTTGCACGGAGGACATATACTGCATAACGAGGTTTGCCAAAAATTTCGTTAGGAACCGCCTTGGGTGTAAAGGGTCTGTACTGAAATAGTTCCACCAATGCACCATCAGCAGGAATTAATCGCTGAATATTTTCTAAAGTTACTGGTTGAGATAGAGAGCGAAATTCTGCACTGCGACGACTCAGCTTGTCTTCCAATTCTTTTACTCTATCTTCAAGGGATGTAACTTGAGTCTGATACTGCTCAAGAGAAAGTTTATCTGGCCGATTGAAAATAAGGTTAGCAAGTTGAGTGTTTATATTAGATAACTTATTTAGTAAAGTCTGACTTTGTGAGTCAAGACGCAGAATTTGCTTACTATTGGTGAGGATATCTAGGATGCGTCCTTTACGTTGTAAAACAGTACTAAGAGCGAGACGAGCAGATGTAGGGTTGTTAGCAGCATAATTTAGATGAAGTGAAATGGTAGTGTATGTGCTAGCAGAGATGGTTTCTATATAATCACGTTTCTGACGCTCAAAGCCATTGACAAGATTGAGAGATAAATTGTGTTCTTCAACCTTCAGTGCTTGTCCTTGAAAGTCGATAGCACGGTTAATGTCATTTTGTGCCAAATGTAGTCGAGCCAAATTATTCAGGCTATATGCGACATTAGGATGTTCATCTCCTAGCGAGCGTTTTAGCAATTCTAAAGCTTGATAATAAAAGGGTTCAGCTTCTCTGTAACGTCCTTGGCGCTCGTAAATTACTGCTAAATTGTTCAGACTAGTTGCAATATCAGGATGCTCATTTCCTAACAAGCGTTTTTTTAGCTCTAAAGCTTGGCGATAGAGGGCTTCAGCTTCACTGTAGCGTCCTTGGTTTTCGTATAATAGTGCTAAATTATTCAGGCTAGTTGCAATATAAGGATGCTCATTTCCTAACAAACGTTTCCATAGTTCTAAAGCTTGGCGATAGAGGGCTTCAGCTTCACTGTATCGTCCCTCCTCCCTGTACAGTTCTGCCAAATTATTTATAATAACGGCAATATAAGGATGTTCTTTCTTAATAAGCGTTTCCATAGTTCTAAAGCTTGGCGATAGAGAGGTTCAGCTTCACTGTAGCGTCCCTGCTCCTTGTACAGACCTGCCAGATTATTCAAGCTAGTTGCCACATCGGGATGTTCCTTCCCAAGCAAGCGTTTTCTGAGTTCTAAAGCTTGGCGATACAGGGGTTCAGCTTCTGTATAATTTCCTTGATCCTCATACAGAGCCGCCAGATTATTGAGGCTAGTTGCCACATCGGGATGTTCCTCTCCCAGCAAGCGTTTTTTTAGTTCTAAAGCTTGGCGAAACAATGGTTCAGCTTCTGTGTAGCGTCCCTGACTCTCGTACAGAACTGCCAGATTATTGAGGCTAGTTGTGACATCGGGATGTTCCTCCCCCAGCAAGCGTTTTCTTAGCTCTAAAGCTTGGCGGAACAATGGTTCAGCTTCTGTGTAGCGTCCCTGCTCCTTGTACAGAAGTGCTAGATTATTCAAGCTAGTTGCGACATCGGGATGTTCTTCGCCCAACAAGCGTTTTCTGAGTTCTAAAGCTTGGCGATACAGAGGTTCAGCTTCTTTGTAACGTCCCTGACTGTTGTACAGAAGTGCTAGATTATTCAAGCTAGTTGCAACATCGGGATGTTCTTCCCCCAGTAAGCGTTTTCTTAGCTCTAAAGCTTGGCGGAACAATGGTTCAGCTTCGCTGTAGCGTCCCTGTTTTTCATACAAACCAGCGAGATTATTGATACTGGTTGCAACATCAAGATGTTCTTCCCCAAACAAGCGTTTTCTGAGTTCTAGAGCTTGACGAAATAGGGGTTCAGCTTCTGTGTAGCGTCCTTGATTCTGATACAAACTTGCCAAATTATTCAAACTAGTTGCAATTTCAGGATGCTTCTCATCTAGCAAGCGTTTAAATAACTCTAAAGCTTGGCGATACAATGGTTCAGCTTCACTGTATCGTCCCTGACTGTCGTACAGACTTGCTAGATTATTCAGCATAGCAGCCACATGGAGATGCTCATTTCCTAGCACCTTCTTGAAAATAGCTAACGCACGCTCTGCTAAAAGAATTGCTTCATTATATTTGCCTTGATTGTAAAGTTGGACTACCTGTTCATTCAGTTGTTCTGCTTCTGCTAATTCGGCAGACTGAACATTTGAAGTCGGAGGAGTTGATTGCCCAATAGTTGAACTTGGCATAAACACCCATAACCCAAATGTTACGAACCAAGCGGTGAATTTAATCGCTGACCTAGCTTGCAGGTTAGTCACAACAGTAGCCTCCCTTTCAATTCATGCAATTTTTGCCTAGTTGCTGTACCCGTTACTTATCTGCCAGATCACGATCGCAAAATCTTGAGCAACTTCCAATGATTTGAATACTATACAAGAAGCTTCAAAATTTTAAAAACTCTCCAATAGCATTGCGGGGATTAGGCTTTCTACAAAAAACCTTAGTAGCGATCGCACTCTATTTCATATTGAGTTGGTAATATAGAGCGATCGCCTGACGCTCAAAACCAATTCACTTATCCATTGGTGTCCAATCACCAGAAGGTATAAACGCAGCCCAGTAGTAGGGATGCTGATAGTTCTCACCTTTTAACATCTCTAATTGAGTTTGGCGCAGTGAAGCACTACGCCCCTGATTGTCTAGCAATTTTTTGTAGTAAGCAACCATCAACTCTTTGGTAGCATCATCATCTACTTTCCACAAACTAATCATTTGACTTTCAGAGCCAGCAATTACCAAAGCGCGACGCAAGCCATAAATGCCTTCACCAGCACTAATGTTTCCCAAACCTGTATCGCAGGCAGATAGTACGACCAGTTTTGTACCGACTAGATTTAGTGCAGTTGTTTCCAGTGCAGTGAGAATGCCATCTTCGCCACCACTTTGACGCGGTTTTAAGCCAGCAAAAACTAACCCTGATAGGAGTAAAGGATTATCATCAACTGTGGTTTTCTCTTTGTTTGCTGGGGCATTTTCAAAAAAACCATGCGTAGCGATATGCAGAATCCTGGGGCTTTTAACTTGTTTGACTGCACCTTCTGTAGCTTTAGTATCTGTCAAAGGTTTGACTTTTAAGAGAATCGAAATTGCTTTGGCTTCTTTAGCAGTAGCTGGTAGAGGAGAAAATGTTCTCTGCGACAGGTCAATAGAGCGGGTATTTTTTGCATCAATACTATTAGCATTAGGTTGACGTGCAACTATTTCACCAGGTTTATTAAAGTCAGGGTCAGCAATGATGACTGCCGGCTGTTGGCTGGGAGAATGGTTTTGTAGTCTGAGCAAGTCTCGCCCAGAGGTGAGGTAAGTGAAAGAATAGTTTTCAACTAGGTAGCGGTTATTTTCATCTACCAGTGCTTCAAAGGGAATGAGGTTGAGAGCGCTGTCTGGAGAGAGTAGAATTTTGCGAGTATTACCCAAGAGTTTGCGTACTGCCTGCATGAGGATTTTATCTAAGTCACGAGCCGATTGTTTAACTTGGGCAATAGGAGTTTCTTTATCTCGCAAATTATCACGGAATAATTCTAGGGTTTTTTGAATTGTTTCAGCATCGCCTAAGTCAATGCCTTTAGTTTCTCCTTTTGCCGAGAGGATGTATACTGCGTAACGAGATTTGCCAAAGCGTTCTTTCTGTGATGTTGTCTTGAGATTAACAGGTTGATAGCGGACTAGTTCTACCAAAGCAGCATCAGCAGGAATTAATTTCTGAATAGTTTCGAGGGTGACAGGTTGGGACTGAGTACGGAATTCTTCACTGCGGCGACTCAGTTTGTCCTCCAGTTGTTTTACCTGGCTGTCTAATTGGTCTAATTGGGCGACTTGAGTACGATACTGCTCAAGGGGAAGTTTATCTGGGCGATTAAAAAATAGATTGGCAAGTTGACTTTGGGTGTTTGATAATTCACTTAATAGAGTTTGACTTTCTGGGTCAAGACGTTGACGCAGAATTTGCAGGCTATTGGTGAGGACATCTAAGATGCGTCCTTTACGTTGTAAAACTGTATTCAGGGCTAAACGAGTTGCCTTGGGGTTTTTGATGGCAGAATTCAGGTGTAAGGAAATGGTTGCATCTGTGGTGTCTGAGATAGTATCTATGTACTCGCGTTTCTGTCGATCAAAACCCGCAGTTAGGTTGAGAGTAAGGTTGTGTTCTTCAACCTTTAATCCTTGTGTCAGGAAACCAAGAGTGCGGCTTGTGTTACCTTGTACCCAGTACAGAAAAGACAGATTATTCAAACTAGTTGCCACATCGGGATGTTCATCGCCTAGCAAGCGTTTATTCATTTCTAAAGCTTGGTGATACAGAGGTTCGGTATCAGCGTAACGTCCCTGGCTTAAGTACAGCGAAGCCAGATTATTCAAGCTTTTTGCCACATTAGGATGCTCATTGCCCAGCAGGCGTTTATTCATTTCTAAAGCTTGGCGATACAGAGGTTCTGCCTCTTTGTAACGTCCCTGGCTTGAGTACACTTCTGCTAGATTATTCAAGCTAATTGCCACAGAAGGATGCTCCTCGCCCAGCAGGCGTTTTTTCATTTTTAAAGCTTGGCGATACAGAGGTTCGGCTTCTGCGTACCGTTCCTGGCTTGAGTACAGCAAAGCTAGATTATTCAAGCTAGTTGCCACATCGGGATGCTCCTCGCCCAGCAGGCGTTTTCTCATCTCTAAAACTTGGCGATACAGAGGTTCGGCATCAGCGTAGCGTCCTTGGTACTGGTACAGCAAAGCCAGATTATTCAAGCTAGTTGCCACATCGGGATGCTCCTCACCCAGCAGGCGTTTGTAGATTTCTAAAGCTTGGTGATACAGAGGTTCCGCCTCTGTGTAACGTCCCTGGTACAGGTAAAGCCCTGCCAGATCATTCAAGCTACTTGCCACACTGGAATGTTTGTCGCCCAGCAGGCGTTTGTAGATTTCTAAAGCTTGGCTATATAATGGTTCTGCCTCTGTATAACGTCCCTGACTTAAGTACAACGCAGCCAGATTATTCAAGCTAGTTGCCACTTCGGGATGCTCATTGTCCAGCAGGCGTTTTCTCATCTCTAAAGCTTGGCGATACAGAGGTTCCGCCTCTGTATAACGTCCCTGGCTTGAGTAGAGAAAAGCCAGATTATTCAAGCTAGTTGCCACAAGTGCATGCTCGTCGCCCAGCAGGCGTTTTCTCATCTCTAAAGCTTGATCATACAGAGGTTTTGCTTCTGTATAACGTCCCTGGTACAGGTAAAGCCCTGCCAGATTATTCAAGCTAGTTGCCACATCAGGATGCTTCTCGCCTAACAGGCGTTTTCTCATTTCTAAAACTTGGCGAAACAGCAGTTCGGCATCAGCGTAACGTCCCTGGCTTGAGTACAGCAAAGCCATATTATTCAAGCTCGTTGCCACTTCGGGATGCTCGTTGCCCAGCAGGCGTTTTCTCATCTCTAAAGCTTGGTGAAACAACTGTTCTGCATCAGCGTAGCGTCCTTGGTACTGGTACAGCAAAGCCAAATTATTCAAGCTAGTTGCTACATTGAGATGTTCTTCGCCCAGCAGGCGTTTATTCATTTCTAAAGCTTGGCGATACAACGGTTCGGTATCAGCGTAGCGTCCTTGGTATTGGTACAGCAAAGCCAAATTATTCAAGCTAATTGCCACTTCGGGATGCTCGTCGCCCAGCAGGCGTTTTCTCATCTCTAAAGCTTGATCGCACAGAGGTTCTGCCTCTGTGTAACGTCCCTGGCTTGAGTACAGCAAAGCCAGATTATTCAAGATTGTTGCCACATCGAGGTGTTCTTCGCCCAGCAGGCGTTTTCTCATTTCTAAAGCTTGGCGATACAACGGTTCGGCATCAGCATAACGTCCCTGGCTTGAGTACAGCAAAGCCAGATTATTCAAGCTTTGTGCCACATCTAAATGCTCTGCACCCAATACTTTCTTACGAATAGCTAATACACGCTCTGCTAAGGGAATCGCTTTACCATATTTGCCTTCGTTATCAAGTTGAATTACCTGTTGATTGAGTCGTTCTGCTTCTGCCAACTCAGCACCCTGAGCAGTTGAAACAGGAGGAATTGATTGCCCAATTGTTGGCTTTGGCATCAACACCCATAATCCAGCTATTGCTAAGAAAGTTGCCAGAGTTATAATTTGTCTCACTCGCACGCTAGTCATGAAGGTAGCTTTCCTTTCAGGTAATTCAATTTCTGCTGTAGTTCTTGCACTTGTTGCTCATCTCCCAAGTTCCGATAGCCACTTTGAGCCGCTTGCAATGACTCAAATGCCTGCTGCAAGTTGTCAAGGACTATATCAATTTCCTCTAAACTGGTTTGGATGATTGCTTGCGCTTCCAGATTTTTTTCTTCCTTAGCTAACTTCAGTGCAGTGAAATACTGTTCCTTACCTAATCGATGTAAACCTACCTGTTGGTAGAGACTGCCTCAAAGCTGATAAACCGATGTGGTTCTACTTCCAAGCTTAACTAAGATTTAGTGGCGATCGCATTCTAAGTACAAAGCCTGAATCAACAGCTTGAGTTTTGAGGGATGCGATCGCACTCTATTTCATATTAAGTTGGTCATATAGAGCGATCGCCTGACGCTCAAAACTAACTCACTTATCCATCGGTGTCCAATAACCAGAAGGTATAAACGCAGCCCAGTAGTAGGGATGCTGATACTTCTCACCCTTTAACATCTCTAATTGAGTTTGGCGTAGTGCTTCACTGCGCCCCTGATTGTCTAGCAATTTTTTGTAGTAAGCAACCATCAGCTCTTTGGTAGCATCATCATCTACTTTCCACAAACTAATCATTTGACTCTCAGAGCCAGCAATGACTAAAGCGCGACGCAAACCATAAATACCTTCACCTACAAAAATCTTTCCCAAACCAGTATCACAGGCAGATAGTACCACCAGTTTTGTACCGACTAGATTTAGTAAACTTGTTTCCAGGGCAGAGAGAATGCCATCTTCGCCGCCGCTTTGACGTGGTTGTAAGCCAGCAAGAACTAATCCTGATAACAGTAGAGGATTATCATCAACTGTGGTTTTCTCTTTGTTTGCTGGGGCATTTTCAAAAAAACCATGCGTGGCAATATGCAGAATTCTGGGGCTTTTAACTTGTTTCACCACACCTTCAGTAGCCTTAGTGCCTGTCATAGGTTTGACTTTTAAGATATTTGCAATGGCCTTGGCTTCTTCAGCAGTCCCTGGTAAAGGAGAAAATACTTTTTGTGATAGGTCAATGGAGCGTATATTTTGTGAATTACTATTAGGTTGACGTGCCACTATTTCACCAGGACGATTGAAATTGGGGTCAGCAATGAGGACTGGCGACTGCTTGCTAGGAGATTGGTTTTGCAGTCTGAGCAAGTCTCTTCCAGAGGTGAGGTAAGTGAAAGAATAATTTTCCACTAGGTAGCGGTTATTTTCATCTACTAGTGCTTCAAAGGGGATGAGGTTAAGCTCGCTGTCTGGAGAAAGTAGGATTTTGCGAGTACTACCCAGAAGTTTGCGTACTGGCTGCATAAGAATTTTATCCAACTCACGAGCCGAATTTTTCACTTGGTCAATATTAGTGCCTTGATCTCGCAAATCATCACGAAATAATTCTATGGTTTTTTGAATTGTTTCAGCATCGTCTAAGTCAATGCCTTTGGCTTCTCCTTTTGCTGGCAGGACATATACTGCGTAACGAGGTTTGCCAAAGGGTTTGTCAAGTGAGCCTTTGGGATTAAAAGGTCGATAGCGGACTAGTTCGACTAAAGCTGCATCAGCAGGAATTAATCTCTGAATACTTTCAAGGTTAACAGCTTGGGACTGAGTACGAAATTCTTGACTGCGACGACTCAGTTGGTCTTCTAGTTGTTTTGCTTGGGTTTCAAGCTGTGCAACTTGAGTCTGATACTGCTTAAGAGGAAGTGTTTTTGGTCGGTTATAAAATAGATGGGCAAGTTGAGTTTGTGTGTTAGCTAGATTTGTTAATAAATCTTGGCTTTTTGTGTCAAGGCGTTGACGCAGAATTTGTTGGCTATTGGTGAGGACATCTAAGATGCGTCCTTTACGTTGTAAGACTGTGCTTAGGGCTAAACGAGTAGCCTTGGGGTTATTAGCCGCGGAATACAGGTGTAGGGAAATAGTAAAATTTGTGGTACCGGATATAGTTCTGATGTAGTCGCGTTTCTGTCGCTCGAAACCAGTAGCCAAGTTAAGGGTGAGGTTGTGTTCTTCAACTTTTAGTCCTAGTGTCAAAAAATCAAGAGCGTGGTTTGTGTCATTTCGTCTCCAGTAAAGCCCAGCCAGATTATTTAAGTTAGCTGCCACATCGGGATGCTCATTGCCCAGCAGGCGTTTCCTCATTTCTAAAGCGTGACGATACAGGAGTTCAGCTTGGTCGTAGCGCCCCTGACTCCAGTAAAGCCCAGCCAGATTATGCAAGTCAGCTGCCACAAGTGGATGCTCATTGCCCAGCAGACGTTTTCTTATTTCCAAAGCTTGGCGATATAGGGGTTCAGCTTGGTCGTAGCGTCCCTGATTTGAGTACAGTACTGCCAGATTATTCAAGCTAGTTGCCACAAGTGGATGCTCTTCACCCAGCAGGCGTTTACTCATTTCTAAGGCTTGGCGATATAAGGGTTCGGCATCTGCGTAGCGTCTCTGATTGGAGTACAAAAATGCCAGATTGTTCAAGTTATATGCCACATCGGGATGCTCATTGCCTAGCAGGCTTTTACTCATTTCTAAGGCTTGGCGAAACAGGGGTTCGGCATCTGCGTAGCGTCCCTGGCTTGAGTACAGCCCAGCCAGATTATTCAAGCTAGTTGCCACAAGTGGATGCTTTTCACCCAGCAGGCGTTTTCTCATTTCTAAAGCTTGGTGATACAGGGGTTCTGCTTGTTCGTAGCGTCCCTGGCTTGAGTACAGCCCAGCTAGATTATTTAAGTTATATGCCACATCGGGATGCTCATTGCCTAGCAGGCGTTTTCTCATTTCTAAAGCTTGGCGATACAGGGGTTCTGCTTGTTCGTAGCGTCCCTGGCTTGAGTACAGCCCAGCCAGATTACTCAAGCTAGTGGCCACATCGGGATGCTCATTGCCCAGCAGGCGCTTGTACATTTCTAAAGCTTGGTGATACAGGGGTTCTGCTTGCTTGTAGCGTCCCTGGCTTTTGTATAAAAATGCCAGATTGTTCAAGCTAGTGGCCACATCGGGATGCTCATCGCCCAGTAGGCGTTTTCTCATTTCTAGAGCTTGGCGAAACAGGGGTTCTGCTTGCTCGTAGCGTCCCTGGATTGAGTACATATCTGCCAGATGGTTCAAGCTAGTGGCCACATCGGGATGCTCATTTCCCAGCAGGCGCTTGTACATTTCTAAAGCTTGGCGAAACAGGGGTTCTGCTTGCTCGTAGCGTCCCTGCTCTCTATACAGAAATGCCAGATTATTCAAGGTATTTGCCACATCGGGATGCTCATTTCCCAGCAGGCGCTTGTACATTTCTAAAGCTTGGTGATACAGGGGTTCTGCTTGCTCGTAGCGTCCTTGGCTTGAGTACAGTACTGCCAGATTATTCAAGGTATTTGCCACACCGGGATGCTCATTTCCCAGCAGGCGCTTGTACATTTCTAAAGCTTGGCGATACAGGGGTTCTGCTCGCTTGTAGTGTCCCTGCTCTCTGTACAAAAATGCGAGATTATTCAAGCTGGTTGCCACATCGGGATGCTCATCACCCAGTGTCTGCTTACGAATAGCCAACACACGCTCTACTAAGGGAATTGCTTCACCATATTTGCCTTCATTGGAAAGTTTCTCTGCTTGTTGCTCAAGTCGTTTTGCTTCTGCCAATTGGGCAGACTGGTTAGTTGAAAGCGGAGAAGTTAATTGCCCAATTGTTAGCTTTGGCATTAATACCCATAACCCAGCTATTGCTAACAAAGTTGTCATAATTATTACTTGTCTGCTTTGCAGGTTATTCATGAAGCTAGCCTTCCTTTCAATTCATCTAATTCCTGCTGTAGTTGCTGTACTTGTTGCTCATCTCCCAAAGACCGATAGTTACTTTGAGCAGCTTGCAATGACTCAAATGCCTGCTGCAAGTTGTCAAGGACTATATCAATTTCCCCTAAACTGGCTTGAATGATTGCTTGCGCTTCCAGATTTTTTTCTGCCTTAGCTAAATTCAGTGCAGTTAAATAATGTTCCTTAGCTAATCGATGTAAACCTACCTGTTGATAGAGGCTACCTAAAAGCTGATAGACTGGTGTGCTTTGATTTCCTTGCTTAACTGAGCCTGCTAATAAATCAATTGCCGCAGCATTTAAATTCTTGCTTTGGTACAGATATGTCAAAGCAAGGGTTTTGGATGTATCGGTTAGTGGTTGCTTTTGTACTTGTGTAATTTCAGCTTTTACCCGTTTAGCATCCTCTTTACTCAGTAACGTGAATCCAGCAGGTGCTTCACTCTCAGAAGATACTCCATTATCAGCAGTCACAATTACCCGATAACGAGAGCCTGGTTGCAGAGTTTCGTTACCAGAATAAACAACCTCTGGCTGCTTCACCTGAGTTGTCCAATTAACTCCTGGCCCGCGTAACTTTACTTGATAGCTGGTTGCATCCTTGACAGCATTCCAACGCAGAGTTAGTTTGTTACTCAAAATTGCTGTATCACGCGGACTAATGATGTAAGGAATTGTCGGATCATTTGGAGCGCGAGTCGGAGCGCGGTTACTACCATTTCTAATGAGAATGGGTTTTTCAGTGAATGGACAACCACTAGAAACTGAAAATTCCCCTGGAGAGCTAACATTCCAAGTTGATAAGTTATTACATAAGACTTTCGTAGAAGCACCTCGTCCCAATTGCAAAGAATCAGAGGAATTTAGTATTTCACCGCTATATGCTTTTTGATAGTTCTTCCGTCCAGAGTACTTAATTTTGACATCTCCCTTAACCTCGGAGATAAAATTTAGACTATTCTGTTGAGTAAACCCAGGTGTTGCTACCGCTATAAAAGGTAGGCTGAGTAAGATCCCAACTAACCTACTCAGTTTCCGGTCTTTTTGCATACTCTTCCCGCCTTCTTTAACTTTTGTTGAGCTAGATGTAACCATGCGTCCTCATCAGCATTGAGAGTAGAACCTTGTTCACAGCACTTTTGCCATTGCTCCAATGCGGTTGGTTGTTTTTGCCGCTCCCTTACCTGAGCTAAGATACAGTGTGCCGCACCAGTATTCCCGATATACTTTGCTACTTTTGGGTTATTCGCAATCCCAACTGCTGCTTGTAGGGTTTGTTGTGCTTCTTCATATCTGCCTTGCTCAAACCTCACCCATCCTAAATTTTTAAACAGGCTATATCTGACTTCGGGTGAGCTATTCTGCTCTTTAGCTTTCACCAGTCCGTTTTGTAGCAAAGCTCTAGCCTGGGAATATTTTTTATCCTGGATATATAAGCGAGCTAGATTGTTGTAAGCATCAGGAACGTCACTTCCCACTGCGATTTGGTAATGCTTCCGGGCTTTCTCAAAGTCTTGTAAATCCTCGTAAAGATTGCCGAGATTGTAATGAGCATCCGCATTATCGGCATCCAAGGAAATTGCTTTGAGGTAGTCTTGTTCTGCTGCTCCTAATTTTCCCTGTCGGTAATTATTTAGCCCATTACGGTTATATAACTGAGCAATTGAAGGTAGAGCCAACCAAAAACCAAGTAAAAATATTGTCATTAACAAAGTTGATCCCAACTTAGCTTCTTCTTGTAAGTGTTGGGGAATATTTAGCTTTGTGAGTAATTTGTCAAATCCTTCTTTACCAGCTTTAGTTAGTTCACTACTTGCCTGTAGCAATGCCAGAATACTTGGCAAAATAACCGCAGAAGCTCCCAATAATCCTGCTCCCCCACTGAAAAAGCGAGTAGCAATATTAACCAGTAAACTGAGGTTAGCAGTCCAACCAGCAACTACCAGACCTTTCCACAACCAATCCAAACTATTCCACTTGTGGGGAGGGGTAAGATTTTCTAATTTCCACCACCAAGCTTCAGCAGGGAGATGTATACTTTCTCGCCAGAGAGCAAATTGTTCAGCTTTGATAACTTTGTTAATCTGTCCTGCCTGTTTCCTGAGTTCTGCATCTAACTCTAGAAGCTGCTTTAACCTGCTGGTAGAAATGAATGTTGCATCCTTTAAAGCCACCTGCACAGCATTCCTAGCATTTAACACTTCCAGAACCTGCTCAGTATCTATAGACGTACCAGCTACTTTTAGCCTGTCAATTGCAGTCTTATAATACTCAAGGGTTGTGTCTAGCTGAGAGTTTATCATCCGTAATTCAGATTAAATCTTTAAAATCCCAACAAGCAGGAAGAAGTTGCAGATAGTAAATTTACTGCCCCCGTAACTGAGTATACGGCTTTTACTAATGAAAAGTTCCTGTTAAGCCAGGTATGGGGAGATAAAACGCCAATTTATCAATATATCAGCCCTAATATTGCTGCTCACGTTATCTCATGAGCTTTTTCTCTTTAATACTGAATTAGAATAATACAGCTATCAAATTTCCTTTCGTTAAAAAAGTAACCTAGTAAAATAAAACGTAAGTATATTTGCAGTTGTTAAACTGCTGACTTCAAAGCCTTTGTAAAACTGTAAATTATAGCCATGTAGTTCACACAAAGCTGCGATCGCAGCATTTGTACAGGCACAAAATTTTTGTTTCCATAGTGTGTAATATACGCAAATAAGAATCACGATCGCTTAATCGAGCGATCGCATCTTGTGATTCAGTATGAGATGTATAGACAGTTATGAGTACTGAGGTTATAACTCAAGGAAGATGGACTTTCATGATAGGGAAGCCAAAACTAAACCTCAAAAATTGGCAACCACAATTAAATGAAGCGACTTGTTGACTTCAGCCTACCTCATAGCTATTTAATCCAGCAGTTAGCTAAGTATCCCTCTCTTAAGCTAATTACCCCAACTTCACTTGCAGCACGAGCATTAAAAGTACCACACCAAAGCTTAGAAACTTTGGGAAAACAAAGTTTGCTAGAAGCAGGTATTCGAGTTGCACCAATACTAATCGCATTACGCTTGCTGCATACAGCAGTAGGTAGAGTTATTCAAACATCTGATGTTGAAGGAACTACACGCGCTCTGTCTTCTGCGGTCAAAGTTATATTGCGTGCCGGAATCAATCCAGAATCACTTGCTGCTGTTAGTAGTAATCGTACCCAAAAACTAGCTCTTTTAGTTCAAACATACATAAGTTTGCTTAGAGAAAGGGACATGATAGATCCTGCTGAAGTTTTATGGCAGGCTAGCGGTGTTGTTACTAAACATCAACCAGTTCTGATTTATGGCTACTTTCATCCGCGCATTGACCAACTTAACTTTTTAAATGCGATCGCAGATGATGACAGTGTGATGGTATTGCCTTGTCCAGAGTCTAGCAACTTTGTAGATCCTAAAAAAGCTGTGGAATGGTTACAGCAGAGGGGCTGGGAAATACAAGCCTTGGAAGAAAATACTCTTTCACTAGGCGAGCAACTGCAAAATTGTTTCCTTAATACAACAATAGTTCCTTCTGATGTCAAAGCCTACATTTATCCACACTTGGAATCAGAGGTACGCGGCACGTTAGCCCAGGTAAAAAATCTTCTCAGTCAAGGAACGCTAGCAAATGAAATTGTGCTTGTCGCTAGGGATGATACATTCTATGGCCCGTCAGTCTTAGATGTAGCTTACGAGTACAAATTACCAGTACGCGCTCTTTATGGAGTACCGTTGAACGCCACTAGGCTGGGAGCTTGGGTGCAGTTACTATTGGAAGTTATCCAAGAAAAATTTTCCTTTGAGTTAACTGCCAGATTGCTTAGGCATCCTTTGTGTTCTTTTTTGTCTACCCAAGTTTGGCAAGAAGCTCGTAAACATCATCCATCTGACCTTTTGGCATGGCAAAGTTTGGGCATTAACCTTTCCCTGCTCGATTGGCAGTACGAAGATACTCGCGCTAATTGGGTAGAACGGATGCAAGATGTATTGAATAAGTTTAATTTGCGTCAAGGTGCAGGACGTTGGGCTAGGGAGATTGTTGCTTATTATGAATTTCAGGAAGTGCTGGTGGACTTGTCGAAACCAGAAGAGGAAGCGATTACTTTCGGAGAATTTGCTGCGGATGTTATGGGCAGTTTAGCACTGGTGACTGTGCCTGCCCAACCTGGTAGAGGAGGTGTGGAATTACATACACCCTTTTCCTTATTTGGAGCAAAATTTCAGCACGTTTTTGTCTTAGGTGCAGTAGAAAGCATTTTACCAGCGCCAGTACAAGATGACCCAATATTGGATTTTTATGAACGTAAACTACTGCGCCAACAGGGGTTTGAGTTTGAGGATGCAGTACAAGCGGCGCGAAGAGAAGTAATTTTATTCTATGCTTTACTACAAACTCCTATCCAAAGCTTGACTTTTTCTTACCCGCAGATGATTGGTAAGGAAGCCACTTTACCCAGTCCTTACTTGTCCCGATTGAGATTGGAAATTTTGCAACCTCCACCTTTACCTGTTGCCAGCTTAGAAGAGGCACGACAAATTTATCTTCGACGTGAGACTTTAGCAGACGATGATGTTTTACCACAGGCATTTCATGCTTGGAATGTGGAAAAACGAAGAGAAGGAGCAGACCCTTATGATGAGTACGATGGAGTAATTGGTCTGCCATTAGACCCGGATAGACGAGTATTTAGTGCATCTCAACTAACTGCTTTGGGTCAATGTCCCTTTAAATGGTTTGCTAATAAAGTTTTAAAATTGGCAGAGTTGGAAGAAGCTGAAGAAGAATTAAGTTCAGGATTAAGAGGTTCTCTCTATCACCGTAGCTTGGAACTAGCTTTATTAAATACTTCAGATTTAAACACAATTACAGAGAATTTACAATCTGCTTTTGTGCAAGCAGAACAAGACTTACAGTTACCTGTCTTGTCAGCCTGGGAAGCTCGGAGAATAGAACATTTAAAAGTTTTAGGGCGTGCTTGTGTGCAAGCTGATTTTCGTCAATTAGAGGCAGAGTTTTTTCATGTAGAGAAAGAGTTTAGTGGAGAATGGTATGGCTTAAATATTAAAGGTGTAATTGATAGAATAGACCGCACTCCCCAAGGTTTAGTTTTATTAGATTACAAAACCAGTTCTCAAGTGCCAAAGGGTATCAAAGATGAATCTGGTAAAGCTAATGTAGATATTCAATTACCTCTATATATTCACTTCGCTAGTACAACTTTGTTTCCTGGAGAAACAGTACATGAAGCTTATTATTATTCTGTAACCAAGGGCAAAAAGCTTCCTAAGAAACAACCAAGCCAAGAAACACTAGAAGCGATCGCTCAAAAAATCAAAACTTTCTTGCACACAGGATATTACGCAGTTGAACCGGATGTCGATCATAATGCCTGTCAGTATTGTCCTTACGACTTAGTTTGTCGTAAAGGTTCTCGCCAAAGCCGCAAAGGAATTAACCTATGAGTTTGACTGAACAACAACAAAGAGCAGCCTATGCCAACGGTAATGTCGCAGTCATAGCAGGTGCGGGAACTGGTAAAACCTATATGCTTGCGGAACGCTACTTGTATCATCTGCGGGTGCGTGAGTTTTCACCTTTAGAGATTGTTGCAGTTACATATACAGAAAAAGCGGCTGCGGAGTTGCGATCGCGCATTCGTCTTTTGGTTACAATACCTTAGCCAAAAAAAGAGTATGAAGAGAGAGGGCGCTCTGTAGTAGAGTTGTTGTCTTCCCAAACGACAACTCAAAAGCTACAATTCGCCCATGTTCGATATCCTATCACTGTTACAATGCC
>JADEXV010000467.1 GCA_015206945.1 Nostocales cyanobacterium LEGE 12452
TTTCTGTACTTTCACTCATGCCAATCTACCTACTAATCTGCTAGAGATTTTATATTAAGTCCGCCTAATTACTTATCATTGACAAAATTTGATTGTGCGTGTATGCCCCAATTTACTGTTCAGTTCGGTTTTTTCAGGTAAAAGCTATGAAAAAACCTGCTAATCTTTTAAAAAGACTAGCAGGTATGGCTTATCATCAATCGGAGCGGCGGGATTCGAACCCACGACCTCCACTACCCCAAAGTGGCGCGCTACCAAGCTGCGCTACGCCCCGGTCAGAATTCCTATCATATAGCAAAACTGTAGGATAATCAAGAGGCAATTTTAAAAAACCTTAAGCATCCCACTAGCTTGCAGTAAATCTGGAACAGCAGAAGCATTCCATTTACCTTCTACACATCGCCCTGTATTCAAGATGAAGCGCAGACTGTAATCATCAGGATAGCCTTCTACTTCCATCCATAATAAATCGCTTTCGGCTTCACAAGTAATTTTTTCCTCTTCCATCAATTCAGTTGCAAGTTGTTTCATAGTGTCTGCTAGCTGTGCTAGTAGTCGACAAAAATCATTTAACTCGGCTTCGGTTAACTCAATTGCCCAATCATCTGTACCAACTAAACCTTTAAACTCAGGTCTATTGGGGTTCCAGCCAATACGCCAACCCGATCCGGTTTTGACAACGCGTTCCATAAAAAGTGAGGAGTTAGGAGTTAGGAGTTATTAATTTACAACTTATAACTCTTCTAAGTAGGTAGACATAATTAAATCTAAAATAAACTCCTAGTTTGTAGTGAGCAATTTATCGCTCAGAGCAAGGATTATCAGGACTAAAGTCCTTACTACAAACAATAAATTTATTTATGCCTAGATACTTATTACTTAAGTAGTTCAGCACCTCCTTGTTGCGGTGGCTGTGGGCTAGTTGATGTAGTTGGACTGGGAGCGGTGTTGGAGTTAGGGGGTACGGTGTTTTGGGAAGTAGGATTAAATATATTAACTAAGACTTGTACTAGGGCGTCTCGTTGGCTGCGGGTGAGGCTCTTGATAGCTTTGCGATCGCCTTCTATCGGATTTTTCTGTAGTGCATCATTTCCTGGATAGGTAGTATCATACATAATTTCGTTTGCACCCAGGTAATCAGCTAAAGTCAGCTTCCAATCTAAGCGATAAATCGGGGCCCGCCCTTTGGTATAAATGTGATATCTAATTAGACGATTTGCTAAGGTGTTGCTTTCGGCAACTTTCCCATTTTCTTTACTGATATACTTATTTTCCCGTGGCAAATCTGGCAATTGCTGATACACTAACTGCCAAACATCGCCAGGAGTGATTCTCTGGGCAGAAGCAGGTTGGATACTAAATAAATTTCTATGTATTGATTTATCCGCTCCTGAACCCAAAACAATTACACTCACTAGTATTAAGGTAAGCAGTAGTGGTGTTAGCGGGAGCGGGGCGTTTCGCTTGTACTGAGTTGTGAGTTTTGAGAAAATTGATTTAAATAGAAATTTTTTCTTTTTCATAGAACAATATTTTGGGCGTTGCTGAGTGAAAAGATGAATTTGCCTGATTCAGAATTCAGCACTCACCACTCAGCACTCAATCTTATAGTTCGCCGATAATTTCTGGTTGAGTTAATTCATCGGACATTTCGATTATTGCTCTTAGCACTGGCTTCATCATCGCATCTTCGTTACTTTCAAAGTCTTCGTAACGCCGACGTTTAGCACGATTTGCTACCTGAACCGTAATGCGGTATCGATTTGAGGCTGCACTAATCAGATCCTCAGCCCGGTGCATAATCTGAGATTGAGTTGTCTCGAACTTAGAACGCTTTAGCATAATCAGTGGTTCTTGGGGTCATTCTCCAGTGTAACAGTACTAAATCAGTCTGCTGCCGTCTGTTAAATCGCCAGCAACCTCTCTATTGATAGAGGCTAAGATATTTTAGTCACTTTATAAGTAACTTGTAGTATTAAATAACGCACCCTCATGGCTGACCTTGTGGAAACTGCGATCGCAGCGGGTAATTTCAATACCCTAATAAAGGCTGCTAAAGCTGTAAATTTCATAGACACGTTGAAAAGCCCTGGTTCTTTCACGCTCTTTGCACCAACTGACGAAGCTTTTGCTAATCTGCCAGAGGGAACTTTAGACTCGCTACTACAAGATATCCCCAAGCTCCAGAAAATTGTGGCGTATCATATCGCTAGTGGGGATGTTAGGTCTGATGATTTGGTACAGATTAACGAGGCAGAGACGCTTGAAGGGTCAATTGTCGCCATTGAATCTGCCGACGGTAAATTTAAGGTAAATAACGCCAATGTCCTCAAAACAGATATTCTGGCAGACAATGGCGTGATCCATATTATTGATGCGGTGTTGATG
>JADEXV010000136.1 GCA_015206945.1 Nostocales cyanobacterium LEGE 12452
GTGAATTGCTTCCAGATTATTTTTCTTCCAGTTGGCGTGATTTCCATCGATGTGATGCAGATGAATCCGTTCCTCATCGATGAACTTTAAGCCACAGGAAGCACATCTATGGTTTTGCTTCTTAAGAACTTTAGAGGTTTCGCCATCGTAGAGCTTACTATTACGTTCGCTCCAGTATGCTGTGTTTCCGTCATAGGGGGACTTTGTGTCTTTAACCATGACGTGTTTATTTTCGGAGTAAGGAACCTTTGGAAATGCTTTGTCTAGTAATTTCTTACTAGAGTAGCGGTCTTGATTGGCTTCCTTGTTGAATACCGTGTAAGCTCTTTTCTGGATGTGATATAACGAGTTTCTAGATCCGTCCATCTTGCAGAACTTATGGTAATTTCTCCACCCTCTAACTACCGGAGCTAATTTCTCAGCCTTTGTGGTAGCACCATAATTCGAGTTGTTGACGATGTGTTTTACTTTCTTACGGAATGCTTTGAAGTTATCCACTGAGGGAGTGCTTCTGAACTTTCCGTTTTTCTGCACTTTAAAGTGCCATCCGAGGAAATTGAACCCATCTGTCGCGGCGGTGACTTTGGTTTTCTTTTGGCTTACATTCATTCCGCGTTTGCGGAGGAACTCGCTGATTCTTTCAAGTATCTCTGTCGCATCATCTTCGGGTCGGAGTATGATAACCATGTCGTCCGCGTATCGGACTGATGGTTCTATGATATCCCTGGCTGAGGTTTTATCAGTGATTCTGTATCCCTGATTCGTATGATGCCTGTGTATACTCTCAATCCCGTTGAGCGCGATGTTGGCAAGCAAAGGACTGACCACCCCCCCTTGTGGGGTTCCTTGTTCAGGGAATTCTGGATTTACCCCTGCCTTGAGGCATCGGAAAATACCGAGTTTTAAGCCTTTGGGGGCGATGAGTTCATCCATTATTGCTGAGTGGTTAATCCTGTCGAAGCATTTTTCGATGTCGAGTTCAATAACTCGTTTTCCTATTCCATTGCTGTTGGAGTTAAGGTTATTAAAGATGTGTTGTTGTGCATCATGGGCAGAGCGCCCTGTTCTAAACCCATAGCTCCGGGCGTGGAAAGTGGCTTCGTGTGCTGGTTCGAGTGCGTATTTTGCTAGGCATTGCCAAGCCCTATCCGCGATGGTTGGTATTTTAAGCATTCTGGTAGTCCCGTCCTTCTTAGGGATGGGGATTTCCCGTAAGCCTTGATGCTTCCAGTTTCCACTATTCATTTTCATTAGTTCCTCAAGGTTGAAGCGTTCCTGGAATGAAAGGGATTTTTTTTGCCATCAATACCAGCCGTATTTTTGCCAGCATTTAGCTGAGATACTTGTCTTATTGCAAGAAATCGAGCCGAGGTGGATTTTAGAATAAGCTTTTGGAGTGACCTGGCTTTCCGCTTGTCTCCAACTTGAACAGCTTTATACACGCGCTTTTGAAGGCGGAGTAGATTTCGGCGGAATTTCTTCCACGGTAGTGCTACCCAAGATTCACTAGTTTTGTAACTGTGTCTAATCATTTTCTCTTCTCTAGTTAGTGTATTCTGAACACCTCAGACCAATTACGGTCTGTCCTACCCGAATTGTGGGGATTCCTCCGCTCGTCTGGACTACTTGGGGTTCGACTGCCCCTTGACCCACAACTCGTTTTTATTCGTTCCCTCGGAGAGATTGATTGTTCCGTTAGATGTAGCCACTTCGACTACTAGATTCCCTAGACTCTTGCCGATTGCCCCTTTTTACGTTCGGCGGGAATGAATTCTAGTGGGGTCAGGGATTTAGCGTTGCGCCCTGCCTGAAGATAAGTCGCTTTTCTAGGCTCTGTTTCATCATAGGAACTCCCTGTTAGCGCCAGTGTCAACCCGCAACGGTCGTCTGATTGCGCCCTGTTCCCAGCTTCACTCTACAAGAACCGAGCTTGTTCGGTGTGGGCAGATAAGGAGTCAATTCTGAGTCTGAATGGTAGGGCTTTCACCTACATCAAACCGAGAGTTCAGCCTTTAATGACAGTAATCTGCTGTCGGGCTGGCTTAGTTATGTGCGGGCTGGATACCGTGATTCACTAAGCAACGAATCGCACCAAAGGTTCTTCTGTTGCCACAGCCTCATCTATTCGTGCTGCAAATTGTTTCCAATTACGATTATTCGTACAAACAAAAATACCGAAATGGTTAGAATCACAACGATGCAAACGGATAAAATCAACTCTGTTGATAGTTAATATTGAGCGTTCTTGACTTATGGCAAATGCTAGCACTTCCTCATCAGGTATACCTTGGTCTGCATTGTCTGCTTCTTGAACTGTCAAAACATCATGTCCCAAAGCGCGTAATAATTTCACAACTGGAAAGGGAAACTGCTCATCTGCGTAAAACCGTGCCATCGATTAGGCTACCTCATTACGCTCAATTGCCAATTCGATTTCATCGGGATGAGCTTCTGCATATACCCAAGCATTAGCTAAATCTGTAGCTGTAATAGTTGGATAGCTCGTCAAAAGGTCAGCATCACTATATCCAAGACCGCGAGCTTCCACAAGTACCCAAACAGGAATACGAGTTTTAGCGATGCGAGCTTCTCCACCACAGACTCTAGGAGTTTTTTCAATTCCTTCCCAATTGTTGCCGAGACTTTGAACAAGTAACTGTATAGCCTGCAATTTTTCACCAGGACTGAGGGCAAGCAGTTGTTGTTCTAACTCTTTGAGTGTCACGGATGTAAATCCTCTGATGTTTTGTCAGGCTCAATTTACAATTTTATCAATTGCTAAGTACAACATTTCATTAATTCATAGCGAATTCCCTGCGGGAAGACGTTTGCGTAGCGTCTCGTAGAGGAGCGCATCTGCATTTAAATTTCAACCCTCAATTCGCCATGATTTTACGCAAAGGTGTACTTAGCTAACTACAAAGTTCACCAACTTTCCAGGCACCACAATTACCTTTTTAATCTCTTTACCTTCGATGTAACGCTTGGCAATTTCTGATTCACGAGCATATTTTTCTAACGCTGCTTTATCTGCTTGTGCTGGTACTTGGATTGAGCCGCGAGTTTTACCCATAACTTGAATCACTAAAGTGATTTCATCAGCTACTAAAGCAGACGGGTCAAATGATGGCCAAGTTTGAGTATGAACTGAATCAGTTTCACCCAATAAATGCCACAATTCATCAGCAATATGTGGTGCAAATGGTGCTAATAAAACCACCAAAGTCCGAATACCTTCTGCGTAAATTGGTGAATTTTTGCCGTCAGCATCAGTTAAGGCATTACTCAACTTCATCAATTCTGAAATAGCGGTGTTGAATTGATATTCGTCTTCCACATCTTCTGTCACCGCTTGAATCGCCGTGTGAATCGACCGCCGCAATTCCTTTTCTACCTTAGTTAAATCAGATTGGGGTTTTTTACGTGATACCCCAGCCGCAATATAATCTGTCACCAAACGCCAAACCCGATTTAAAAAGCGGAATTGTCCTTCCACGTCGGCTTCATCCCATTCCAAATCTTTTTCTGGCGGCGCTTTAAACAAAATGAACATCCGCGCTGTATCTACACCATATTTGGAAATTACATCTTCTGGCGCTACACCGTTGCCCTTTGATTTAGACATGGTGGCATAGAGACGTTGCAACGGTTCACCTGTCTGGGGGTCGCGCGGGTCGGCTGAATTTACCAGATTAGAAGGAATCCATTTATCTTTACCACCCTTATTAGGATTTAGATAAGTTAAACCCTGCACCATACCTTGAGTTAACAAGCGTTGGAAGGGTTCATCAAAGTTTAACAAGCCTCTGTCCCGCAGAACCTTAGTAAAGAACCGCGAATACAACAAATGTAAAATCGCGTGTTCAATCCCACCCACATATTGGTCAACTGGCATCCAGTCGTTTATTTTACTAGAATCGAAAACTTGTTGTTCATTCTTAGCGTCAGGGAAGCGCAAGTAATACCACGAGGAATCAATAAAAGTATCCATCGTGTCGGTTTCCCGCTTTGCTGGAGTGCCACAAGTTGGACAAGGCACATTTACCCAGCTTTCCAACTGAGTTAAAGGTGAACCGCCACGTCCAGTAAATTCCACCTCTTCTGGTAACTGCACTGGCAAATCTTTATCAGGAACTGGTACTATCCCACAGTTTGGACAGTGAATTACAGGTATCGGTGCGCCCCAGTAACGCTGCCGCGAAATCAACCAATCCCGCAAGCGATATTGCACCCGTACTTTACCAAAACCTTGTTGTTCGGCGTATTCAATTATTGCTTGTTTAGCATCTGTGGAGGTCATACCAGTAAAAGCCCCGGAATTAATTAAAATTCCTGGTTCAGTGTATGCCTGGTTATATTCAATTTGGATGAGCTGTGTGACTTCATCAACCTCTGATGTTGGAGTTAAGTCAAAACCTGCAACATCATCTGGGGAAACGATGACAAAATCAATCGGTAAATCGTAATTTTTGGCAAACTTAAAATCCCGGATATCGTGTGCTGGTACACCCATCACCGCTCCAGTACCATACTCATACAGTACATAGTCAGCAATCAAAATAGGCACTTCTTCCCCTGTAAATGGGTTAATTGCCTTACCACCTGTAGGGATACCCCGCTTAGGTTTGTCTTCAGCGGTACGTTCCAACTCACTTTGATTGGAAACCTCTTTAATAAAGGCTTCTACCGCTGCTTGTTGTCCTTTTGTGGTGACGCGCTTTGTTAAAGGATGTTCTGGCGCTAACACCAAGTAGCTGACACCATAAACTGTATCTGGGCGTGTGGTGTACACGCCGATTTTTTCATCTATCCCAATAATCGGAAATTCTAAGTAAGCACCTGTAGATTTGCCAATCCAGTTTGCCTGCATCGACTTGACGCGTTCCGGCCAACCTGTCAATTTATGTAAGTCATTGAGCAATTCTTCAGCGTAGTCGGTAATCTTGAAAAACCACTGGCGTAATAATTTACGCTCAACTATTGCACCACTCCGCCAAGAACGTCCTTCGTTATCAACTTGCTCATTTGCCAGTACAGTTTGGTCAATTGGGTCCCAGTTTACTGCTGCTTCTTTTTGATAAGCTAACCCCGCTTGCAAAAACTGCAAGAAAATCCATTGTGTCCACTTGTAATAATCTGGTGAACAGGTAGCAAGTTCGCATTCCCAATCAATGGATAAACCAAGACGCTGCAATTGTTGCCGCATCTGAGCCATATTTTGATAAGTCCACTTTGCTGGCGGTACACCACGGTCAATGGCAGCGTTTTCTGCTGGCAAGCCAAAGGCATCCCAACCCATCGGGTGTATTACCCGATACCCTTGCATTCGCTTGAGGCGAGCAATCACATCGGTAATCGTATAATTACGGACGTGACCCATGTGTAGGCTGCCCGATGGATAAGGGAACATGGAAAGAGCGTAGAATTTTGGCTTGTTGCTAGCTGTCGGTGTTTTATCTAAGCCTAGTTCTACCCATGTTTTTTGCCATTTTTCCTCAATCGCTGCTGGGTTATATCGGGAGTCCACCAAAAATTCTCCTACTGGGTCTACGTCTAGTCACTATGTCAACCTACCTATGTCAACATAGCAGGTTAATCTAAATATTGTAGGTCAACTACTCACAGATTTATATATATCAGTGCGGTTGAAGAGCAGCCTGATTATGCTCAAGCTGCGACCCTTTCAGATATCACAAGAGTTATTTGATGAAGGTTTAAATGGTTGAACCAAATATAAAACTTTCTGATTTGGTGCGGGTTTTTGTCTACGGCACGCTCAAACCACGTGAAGCTAACTATAAAAGATACTGTAGTGGCAAAGTCGTTGATGTCAAAACAGCTTTTGTACAAGGCAAGTTATTTGCTCTGCCAATGGGCTACCCAGCGATGACGCTAGGGGATAGCCAAGTTTACGGATATTTATTATCTTTTTCCAACCCAAAGATTTTAAATAAGCTAGATGTGCTGGAAGATTACCAGCCCAATAGACAAACACCAGAAAACCTCTATAATCGAAAAATTATCGAGGTTTATGAGCCACAGTCGCTCTCTCTGGGTTGGGCTTGGGTTTATTTAATGACTTTAGAGCAAGTTGAGCAACTTGGAGGCTTCCTCCAACCCGGGGGCTGGTGGAGCGGCTGTGGTTTAACCCCAAACTACAGTTATCAACTGTAAACTGTAAACTTTACGATTAGTTTATGTCTTGTTTGGGGTCGTGTCGTTGCGGCTGTATCTGATAAATTGAATTTTCTGGAGAGGCTACTGCTGCTTTCGGAATTTCAATTACCGGGTTATTTAGCCCCACCATCAGCGGCGAAGGGGGAACTATAGACGCTGAGGACGTTTGTATAGGTTCTCTTTGTGGTCGTTGTGCCAGTTGGGGCACCATTGAATCACCACCTACTAAACCAGATATTGCACCGATTACACAGGCAGCAACGGCCGCGCCTCCCGCTATCCAGTTTAAACGGGAGCGGCGGCGCAAACGTGTCAATACTTGCTGAACTGTTGCTTCTGGCGACTGTTGGGCTGCTGGCACTGGGAGCGTCCGCAAGCCTTGACGCAGCTTTAACAATCGAGCATATAAACATTGAACTGAGGCATCATTTGCCAGCCATTCTTCTACTTGCCTGCGTTCGGTGGCTGTGACTTCACCATCCAGGTAAGCACTCAATAACTCGAAGCGATCGCGCTTCACCATATCCATAAGACCCGTTGATTCATTGGTATGCTTGGCCATTCCATCTGACAAATCTTGAGGAAGTTGCAAAGGAGAACGGTCGTAAAACTGAGAATCAGTAGTCATCTTAACATTATTACCAATTCATACACGGGTAAACTGGGCGGGAATTTCGGGAAAATTAGGCAATTTCCATCCTAAAGGCAGAAACAATCTATGTCTTTCTAGTAATTCTTAATCTATGCTTAAATTCTGCTATTGGGCAGAGGCAAGATACTGTAAGTTAAGAAAATTAGGAGTCTAGATAATTCTGTAAGTGGGCTTGCAGCCTCGATCTAGCTCTGGCTATTCTTGACTTCACAGTTCCTAGAGAAACTCCAGTGATTTCGGCAATTTCTTCATAAGCCATGCCTTCGATTTCTCTGAGGACAATGGTAGTACGAAAAACTTCTGGTAAATCCGCGATCGCTTCCCGCAATTGCTCGTAAAATTCTCTAGTTGTCAGTTCTTCTTCAGGCCCGGGGGTATCGCCGGCGATTTCCCAATCCATCTCGCCGTCCTCTAAGGAACGGGGAGCATCCAGTGACAAAGGACTCATAACCCGCTTGCGTTTCCGTAACTCGTCGTAAAACAAGTTGGTGGCAATGCGGCTTAACCAGCCCCGAAATTTAGCAGGCTCTTGTAATCGGTTAATATTCCGATACACTCGAATCCAAACTTCTTGAGCTAAATCGGCTCTATCAGGCCAATCTGGAGCCAGGTGGTATAGAACTCGATCGACTTGACTTTGATAGCGGCGTAATAGTTCCGCAAAAGCAGCACGATCTGGTCGCAGTCCGG
Organism: Nostocales cyanobacterium LEGE 12452; assembly: GCA_015206945.1. Classification (GTDB taxonomy): domain Bacteria; phylum Cyanobacteriota; class Cyanobacteriia; order Cyanobacteriales; family Nostocaceae; genus Nostoc. The sequence continues at coordinate 7,520 of JADEXV010000136.1, forward strand.
CTTGACAGCGCAAAATTAAATCGTGGTTAGGGAGTTTGTCAACTTGCACTGATGCTTCTGGATACTTTGCATCAACCGTTGACCAGGATACAGTAATCGATTGACTCATAGATCGTACTGGCTCTAAATCATCCCTATCTATTAGACCTGCTAATGGGACAGAAGTTCCATGCTCAGGTGACGGATTTATGACTGGAACACTGAAGCATACAATTTTGGATACATTTATAGCAATAAGCAGAGCCACTTTTCCTTATACTGCTCCCATAGTTGCCCAAAACCCATCAACTAATAAAAGCGCAATACGATGCACATTTTAGTACTTTTAGCAACCGGGTATATACGCTTGATCGAGATAATTAAATTTAGCTATAAAAATGAAGATAAAATTTTGTAATTCTAACTTCTTGATACCTTTAAAATTCGGGTAATAATTTCTGGAAGTTAGGTTGCTGTGGTTGCTAAGATGGTGATTTAATTTTTTGATTTCGTTACCAGAATAGTTGCTGATTGTTCTGGTTGTGGCTCGAAGGCAGCACTAGAGTTATGTTGCTCTGGTACGCGAACTTGAAAAAATAAATTGAGGGAAAATGTGATTGTTACCGCTAGCAATAGTTTTTCAAACATGGTTTTTCATCCACTTACACCATTAATGATTGATTGCTACATTTCAAGAGTTCCATCAAAAAATCCGAGGAGAGGCTTACGACCCTCAGAACTTTTGAGGAATGAGGTTGCTCACTTGGAATTTTGCCGCTGGGACAATTTGCATAGTCTTAGTTTGCCCAGAGGTGTTGGCAGATTTACAGCAGAAATGATAAGTATTGATAAATTTTTGATAATCGGATGATGAACTCATTCAATTGCTCGGCTGGATATGTCAGGGATAAACAATAGGCGATGGCAATGGTAAGAAACGAATCTGTAGGGCGTATGGTAATGCTGCTTTGTTTTGGCACAGCATTTTTATCCTTAGCTGTCCATTGGCGCATTAGTACGGCGGAACGGCAGTATGAAAAGTCTGCATCTACTTCGATGCGGCGAGATTCTACCCGAACCAATGTTAAGGGAAGCCAACCGGAGGGAGTCTACAAGAATCTTTCCCAAGTGAGTTTGGGGGAAATTGCGCTGGGTGAATCTGTGCCACCTGATAAAGTTACCCAAGGCTCGACTGCCCAGAGGAGGTTTACACCAAAGTCCTCTGCTATTAAAGCTAAAACTAAATCAAAAATAATTAAGAAGAATCTAGTTAAAACAACTACTCGTAGGGCTTCTACACTCAAGCCTTCTGGCATTAAGTCGCAAATAATTAAGAAGAATCTAGCGAAAGCAAATATTCGTAAGGCTTCTAAACTCAAGCCTTCTACCATTAAGCCCCAAATTATTAAGAATAATGTAGCTAAAGCAAGCGACCTCCCAACTCAGAAGCGACTGGTGGCGCAAGTAGAAAGACAAAATCCAGTTGCAGATAGTTGGCCAAAAGGTTTGTGGTCTAAGGCTTCAGCCCAACAAGTACCATCTAGTAGGCTGGCAAATGCCAAGACGCAAGTGGTGGTTGATTTAAGCGATCGCCGGACTTATGTATATGCAGGAGAAGAGGTGATCGCCAGCTACCCGATTGCTGTCGGTAAGAAAGGTTGGGAAACGCCCACAGGTTCTTTCCAGGTGATACACATGCGACACTATCCAATTTGGCGTCACCCGATTACAGGTAAAGTATTTGAGGCTGGTACGGATAGTCCCTTGGGAGACAGATGGATTGGTTTTTGGTCAGATGGACGGAATGAAATTGGCTTTCATGGCACGCCGGAAGTTGACCTGGTAGGAACGGCTGTATCCCACGGTTGCTTAAGAATGCGTAATTCTGATGTCCGATTGTTATATGAGCAAGTTAGTTTAGGGACAACAGTTTTAGTACGTGATTAATTAGTTAAAAGTCATTAGTCCTTTGTTCTTTGTCTAAAACTAATGACTAATGACTAATGACTCTTAAAATTATAATTTTTGCTCAAAGTTAGGTGCGTATGTTTGAAGTAAAGCACTAACTTGGCGTACAACCTCATTGCCAGTATTTTTGCCCAAGGCTTGACGTTCTGGGAAGAAGTTAGGTCGATCGAGATAACGGTTAATCGCCTCACTGATTTGTTGAGAAATTAAGTCTTGCAGTTGTGCTTGAGCCGTTTCGCGCTGGAAGTTAGCACCTTCTTCTGTGGTAGCATACAAAGGCGGTAGCCGATTGAGAGCGTAAGCGGCAATATCTCCGACATCTAAAGAACTTTCGCTGGTGGCTTCAATTTCTGCGACTCGTGCGATCGCTTCTGTCAGCACCAATTCTTCCATAACGTTAATGAATTGTTTGCGAGGTACCGCCACTACCTCACCAGTCAATAGCGCACCCATCAGCCGATCCAACGCCATATACTCTTCAATTGAGAGTTCCGAGGCGTTATCACAGATTCTACCGACTTCTGCTTCCATTGCTGGTGTCAAATAACCATCCTGGAGAGCTTGTTCTACAATTTTTTCGATACTCATAACGCTTATCATCATTTATGTTGGCCAAGCAAGGTAGGGACGGTATCAATCCAATTTATTTTGCCTAATTCTCAGCAAAAAATACACAAATTATGCAAAGACAGGATTAATTCTGCCTCTACTAGTTAACGACCTTAGTTCGCCAAGGTGTTGGATCAACAGATTGTCCGTTGACATACAGACCCCAGTGCAAGTGCGGTCCCGTAGAAGCACCTGTTGAACCTACTGCACCAATTAGTTGACCAGCTTTCACAAAATCACCTTCTTTAACGTTAATACGACTCAGGTGCATGAAAATACTGGTTACTCCTTGACCGTGGTCAATGCCAACTACGTTACCGTGTACCCGAAACCCTTGGGATACCCTACCTACCAAAGCAACTCGCCCAGCGGCTGGGGAAATTACCGATGAACCGGCAGCACCAGCGTAGTCAAGACCACGATGATAGTAGTCTTTTGCAAATGTACCATTATAGTAGCGACGCACACCATAGGTTGTACTCATCCGCCCTGCATTTGGCTTTAAGAATACTCCATTCCAAAACTTTTCTGGTGTTTGTAGTGTCTTAAAAGCTGCCACCCGCTTAAGTTCATACTCTGTGGCATCCACTCCAGCTTTGCCAGGTGGCAAAGTAATGCGTTGTACAAGGAATTTGCGATTAAGCACATTCACTGCCAAGTTTTGTACTTGACCATCCCCTGCAACCCGAAGTGTTCTAGTTCCAGCTTTTTCTAATGGAGTTGTGGGAACAAAAGCCCGATACCGATTAGGTGCAATTTCAAAGGCTGGGTATGTATTCTTACCACTAGCTACTGTTGGATTTGTACCATTCTCTGGATTATCTAGATTAATCTCCACCGATAGTGTGTCCCCTAATTTAGGATTAGTTGGAGTCACCTTTACTTGCAAAGCATCTACAGGCAATGCCAAGGCAATGGGGAGAACAGCAAATATTCCCTTTAATACATTTATTGCAAGGCAATTGGCTGTCAAAGTTTTGACATCAAAACCGAGCAAATTTTTGTTTGAACTACTAGCGCTATTCTCAATAATCATAGAACTACAAAAAACCCTTGCTTGTATTGGAAAATAGATTAGCTTATTATCGCTAGTGTTTCCTGTTGAAAGCCAATGTTGTTAACAACCATAAATTTTCGGAAATTCTCCAGGTACTTATGGATTGCAAGGGCAAATCATTTTATCTGTAATTTTAGGAAATTGGTCTTAACTCTAATAACCAAGGTGTATGACATTGGCAATGAGCATAAAATTTGACTGTGATTACATAAATAATACTTGAAGGAAATCTTGGAATCAACTGGACACTTTTTCAACTGGACACTAATATCACATTGTTAGGTTGAAATCGGTATGGGGAAATTACTTAAACTAGGTAAGGAAGTCAGTGAAGATAAATTAAACTATATACATACCATTCAGAAATATTATTTTCAAATTTACTGACGAATAACGGTTTAGTCGCCAAAAAACTATGATATTGAGGGAAGAAATGTGAGTCTGCCACGCCACACTTGAGATTTACTTTATAAATCAACTCTGAATCAGAGAATACGCTAATTAACTTTAGGCTGATAGTATTACTTTTGACTTAAGTATGCCATCTTCCATCTCCACTATGCGATCGGCGATGTCTAAGATGCGATTGTCATGAGTAACCATCAAGATGGTACAACCTTGTTCTTTTGCGAGTTTTTGCATGAGATTGACTACATCTCGTCCCGATTGACTGTCAAGGGCGGCGGTAGGTTCATCCGCGAGGATTATTTGAGGATGACTCACTAAAGCACGAGCGATCGCTACTCTTTGTTTTTGTCCTCCAGACAGTTTATCAGGGTAATAATGCAAATGATTTCCTAATCCTACTTGCTCTAACATTTGGGCTGATCTAGCTCGCATTTTTTTTAACCCAAGATGCTTGTGTAATTCTAAAGCCATTTTGACGTTTTGGAGTGCCGTTAAACTACCATGCAAGTTATGTCCTTGGAAAATATAACCGTTATGGCGTCGTGCTTGCACTAGTTCTTCAGCACTAGCACCACAAAGTTCTCTTCCCAACACTCGCAAACTACCAGATAGAGCAGAACGCAACCCACCCACTAAAGTCAGTAAGGTAGTCTTTCCAGAACCAGAAGGCCCAGTCATGATAATAATTTCACCAGCGTTAATCTCTAAGTTGATATTACATAAAACTTGCTTGCGGAGTGAGCCGTGGCCAAAGTAGTGGTCAAGATTTTTAATACAGATAACAGGTTGACTAGTCATAAATAGCTCGATTACTCGTGACGATCGTCATTGGTCATTTGTCCTTTATCCTTTGCAAATGACCAATGACCAATGACGAATGACAAATTTAAAACATATCAGCGGGATCGGTGGCTTGAAGTTTGCGGGTAGCGATCGCACCAGAAATTGTACACATAATGATGGTCAGTACTAATACCTGCAATGCCCGAATCGCAGTCATGTACATGGGCAAATTTGTAGCACTGCGAGTCAGTTGATAAAGCACTAAAGACACTCCCAATCCGGGGAAGAAGCCCAGCGCTGCTAATATCAACGATTCTTCAAGCACCACACCTAGCAGGTAGTAATTGCGATATCCCATTGCTTTAAAGGTGGCGTATTCTCGAACATGGGCATTAACATCGTTAGAGAGGACTTGATAGACAATGATCACGCCTACCACAAATCCCATCGATACACCTAGACTGAAAATAAACCCAATTGGGGAATTTGTTCTCCAAAAGTTATTCTCAAATTCAATAAATTCGGCGTGGGTTAATACTCTGACATCATCTCTGAGGTGGGCTTTGAGCATTGCTGCTACTTTTTTCGGTTCATAGCCTGGTTTCAGAATAATCAAACCTAGACTGACACTGCTGGACTGTCGCCCAGAAAATAGCCGCAAAAAATTTTGATCGCTGGTAATCAGGTTGCCATCAAAGCCAAAGGAAGCCCCGACTTGGAATAAGCCACTAATGGTAATTGTGCGCCGTTCTATTTCAGTAGTCAGGGTTTTACCTTGGTCAATTTGAGCGATCGCTTTTTGATAATCTCCTCTTGCACCACGATCGAACAAGACAGTATCCGGCATTTTGATCGCTTGCAATTGCTGGTTAACATCTGGTAAGTCAAAAGCTGGCTTGTCTGGGTTAAAGCCGATAACTAATACCCCTGTCTCACGGTGTGTTTGGGGATTCTTCCAGATTGTGTTGTTAAAATATAGCGGTTCTGCCGACTTTACCCCTGGTATATCCATTGCTTGGTAAAGTCGCCGCCGAGAAAATGTAGACAAGCTTGGCAAGTTACGGGCTTGGGGACTGGTTAAAACAATGTCTGCTTGCAAACTGCGATGTAGTCTGGTGTTACTGTCATACAGCGCAGTCTGAAAACCTAGCTGCATGAACATCAGAAGATCCGCAAAGGCAATGCCTGATAATGCTACGAAAAGACGGCTTTTTTCATGATTCAGTTGCAGCCATCCTAAAGGGGTTCGCCGTCGCAGTTGTTTGAGCAATCCCATCATAAAAAGTGGGGAGTTGGGGGATGAGGGAGTAAGGAAGTAACGAAGAAGAATTAATAACCAATGACAAATACTTCTCTACGAGAGGCTGCGCCAACGACTACGCGGTAGTTGAGCGCAGTCGAAACTCAGTACAAGTGACTAATGACTAATGACAAATTTCACAATTCAATTACTGCCTTAACTTGCATATTGGTTAAGTTGGCGGCTTTTTGGCTGGAAGTTTCGTCTAGTCGGATGTGGACTTCTACTACTCTGTTGTCGATATTGCTGACAGGATCTGTGTTAATGACATTCTGTCGTCGCACTTGCAAGCCTTTGCGCTCTACGATTCCCTGCAATTCAATTGGAAGGTAATCACCGAAGATTCGCACTTGCTGCCCTGAATGTACTTTGCCGATATCGCTTTCGTAGACTTCGGCGATGACATACATCTGGTTGGTTTGTCCAATATCTGCAATGCCATCATTTGATACTAATTCTCCAGGATGCGTATGGATCTCAAATACCTGTCCATTTTGGGGCGATCGCACTACAGCCTGATTGAGATTGACTTTTGCCAGATTCATGGCTGCTACGGCACGATTGACTTCTGCTTTAGCAGTTTCTACATCTACTCCGCGCACTTCGGCAATTTCATCAAGTGTCGCTGTGGCTTGTTTAACTTGTTGTTGGCTAGTTGATTGGGTACGATTTAACTGTGCCTGGGCTTCTTGTAAGCTTTTTTGGGCGGTTTCCAAGTTTAAACGCTTGCTATCTCGTTGCGAGGCGGAAATTGCGCCTTGTTGATATAGTTGCTGATAGCGTTCGTCTTCTGCTTGGGCGTTACGCACTTCGGCTTGGAATCGCTCAATTGTCGCGGCTTGGGCATTAATATCACCTTGGCGTTCGGCTTCTAGGCGAGCGATCGCAGCTTTTTGGGCGGCAATTTCACCGCGTTTAGCGCCTGCTTGAGTGCGCTTCAGGTTTGCTTGAGCTACTTTTACCTGTTCCTGCGCCTCTTTTAATGCTGCTTGGAGGCGATCACAGCTGTTTAAAATTGCGATCGTTTGTCCTGCTTTTACCCTATCCCCCTCCTTTACCAACAACTTTTCTACCCGGCTTCCTTCCGTAGATACCGCAGCAGAGAGTTTAATTACCTTTCCCTGTGGTTCGAGTCGCCCTAAAGCTGTTACCGTTTTTAACTGTGGCAATTGTGTTGCTGGCACTTGTGCCTCTGGATTTGTATAATTTTGCCAGCGTTTTACTATATAAAAACTTATTCCGCCAACCAATAAAGATATAGTTATACCTATAGCAACGGATGGACGCAGAATAGACTTAGGGAACGTTCTGTACCCTAGCTTTGAGTTTCGCACCATAGATTACCTCTTAACTAGTGGCGCAGAAAAAAGAATAGATTAGGCTTTTCTCCGTACTTGTTTGCTAATTCCTACTTCTTGAGCCAGTTATTGTTGATTTATCACTTCCAAGTCCATAAAATAATTTAGAAAATTTTGAGCTTTTACTTAGATAAAGTGATTTAGCTGGTTAGGATAACAACGAATATCTCTACCGAATTAGAGGTTTATGTTTTTAGCAAACTACTTTTGTTTTATGAAAGTACTCAGGTATAGTAAACGCTTTTAAAATTCCGGGTTGTAACAGCGCCAACAATCATAATCAAATTAAGTAGATAACAAAAAATTGCCATTTATTGTCATACTAAGCTCAACTAGCGAAAGCGATACCTGCGGTGGGCTACGTTTATGTACTTTCTATCAAAAAATACTTCTATCTAATGCCGCTATCTAATGCCGCTTCAAATTCTTTCAAAGCTTATACAGTTCCTACTTGCCCAGATCATTCAACTGTAGCGGCAATAATTTGAGTTAGAGGGATATTTAAAAAGTTAGGACTGTTATCAGATTCGATGTAATGTCCATCCCTGAGTAAATAAATCCTCAGCTTTTTACTATCGTAAATCCATAGTTCTGGAACTGCGATCGCAACGTATGCATCAAGAGTTGTTTTTAATGTCACATTTGTTTCAATTGCCAAATCAGGAGGCGGATCGTTTGGTTCCAGTTTGCAACGACTGATCATTCTTTGGTAATTCTGGATGTAGAAGCAAGCATCTGGTTCTATCCCCGCTATATTTTCCCGCTTGAAGGTGGTTGAACCGAAGGGTTCATAACTTTTCTCGGCGATCTTCAGCAAGATTTTTACTATATCTGAAATTAAGTCCTTTGATTTTTCGTGTTCGGGTAGAGGAACCATAATTTCTAACGTAGACTTGCTATAAGCAACTCGTAGCGATCGCTTTGCCCCCAGTTCTTGCAAGATAGACTCAAATTCCTTCTAGCTTACATCTTGAATAGACACTGTACTACCAGGCGCTAGCCGCATTTGACTAACTGGTTTAACAACGGGAGATACAGCAGTCATAAGCATTTTCCTTATAAAGGAACTATTCTGAAACTTGAGGCTGGATTAGCTTTAGCGTAACCTAATCAGAATCAGATCGCTTAGAGGCTAGTTGCAAAAATTTTCCTCTATTCCCTAAACTATTTTTTCTCAGTACCAGCATTTGATAAGTTAGTACATAATCTGAAACAATAACAGTTAATACAAAGAGGGGATTACGTTGAGTCACAATCCAGATGCCATAGCCCCGCACGGTGGACAGTTGGTTAACCGTATCGCCACAGCAGAACAAAGAGCAGAGTTTCTCTCAAAAGCTGACTTTTTGCCGCGAGTGCAACTTGACGCTCGCGCCGTTTCCGATCTAGAAATGATTGCGATCGGTGCTTTTAGTCCGCTGACGGGTTTTATGAACCAAGAAGACTACGATCGCACTGTCACAGAAATGCGATTAGCTAACGGTCTTGTGTGGTCAATCCCGATTACACTATCAGTAAGCGAAGAAGTAGCTTCCCCGTTACAAGAAGGCGGCTTAATCCGCCTGGATAACTCCAGAGGCGAATTTATCGGAGTTTTGCAACTCACCCAAAAGTATAACTACGACAAAACCCGCGAAGCAATCAAAGTCTACCGCACTGATGATGTCAAACATCCCGGCGTGCAGGTACTCTATAACCAAGGTACTGTACATCTGGCGGGTGATATTTGGTTGTTGCAACGCGAACCTCATCCCCAGTTTCCCACTTATCAAATCGATCCAGCTGCCTCACGGCAACTATTTAAAGGCAAGGGTTGGAAAACCATCGTCGGTTTTCAAACTCGCAACCCCATCCATCGCGCCCATGAATATATTCAAAAGTGCGCTTTAGAAATTGTAGATGGTCTATTTTTGCACCCATTAGTCGGGGCAACAAAAGAAGATGATATAGCCGCTGACGTGCGGATGCGCTGTTATGAAATTTTGCTGGAACATTACTATCCTTTAGACAGAGTAAGTTTGGCAATCAATCCAGCCGCAATGCGTTATGCTGGCCCTCGTGAGGCTATATTCCATGCTTTAGTCCGCAAAAACTACGGCTGTACTCACTTTATCGTCGGACGAGATCATGCTGGTGTCGGTGACTATTACGGCACTTACGACGCTCAATACATCTTTGATGAATTTGAACCAAGTGAATTAGGCATTGTGCCGATGAAATTTGAACACGCTTTTTACTGCACGCGCACCAAGCAGATGGCAACATCTAAAACCAGTCCCAGCAGGCCAGAAGAACGCATTCACCTATCAGGGACAAAAGTTAGGGAAATGCTGCGGCGCGGTGAGTTACCTCCACCAGAATTTTCTCGTCCAGAGGTAGCAGCGGAGTTGGCACGGGCAATGCGAATAGAAGTACCAGCTTAGGGTATTGCGCAAAACAGTACTGAGTGCTGAGTGAAGAGTTAGGAGTTACAAATTCTCCCCTGCTCCCTGCCCCTGTGCTCCCCACACTTTTGTAACTTTACAATACAGAGTTCAGCCCTGTAAGCTGCTAACTGAATAGCTGAGGGCTGATAGCTAATTATGAAACGTCGCGCGTTTTTAGAGAGAATTGGCTCAATACTCGCGGTATTGGGGATCGCTGAAGCTGAGTGGTTGTCTTTGGGAAATCGCTATTACCAGGCTTTGGCACAACCCAGTCCGCGTAAGTTGGCATTGTTGATAGGTATTAACCAATACCCAAAAATTTCAGCCCTCAGTGGTTGTCTGACGGATGTGGAACTACAAAGAGAACTTTTGATTTATCGCTTTGGTTTCCAAGGGTCAGATATCCTAACTTTAACTGAAGAACAAGCTAGTAGGGAATTTATTGAGGCGGCTTTTTTGGATCATTTGGGTAAGCAAGCTAAACCCAGCGATGTGGTCGTCTTTCACTTTAGCGGTTATGGCAGTCGTGTAAAATTAGAGACATCACCAGATACAATACAAAACGCTCTGGTGCCAACTAATGCCAGTTTATTTTCACAAGACGAAAAAATAGTCAACTATATATTAGAAGAAACTCTACTGCTATTATTGCGATCGCTTCCTACAGATCGAGTCACAGCAGTATTAGATACTAGCTATTATGCGCCAACCCCAATATTAGGATTAAAAAGTCGCGCCCTTCAGGAATCATTAGAGGCAAAACTAGCAGCAGAAGAACTCGACTTTCTTCAACAACTTAAAACTCAGAAGTTACCTAGCACTCCAATTGTCTTAGCAGCTACCTCAAATCCAAAACAGCCTGCCAGGGAAGAACTCTTTTCTGGTTTTAGTGCTGGGTTATTTACCTACGCCTTGACGCAGTATTTGTGGGAATTCACCCCAAGTACCAAAATTCAAGTCGCCCTGTCCCATATAGAAAATTCTCTATCCAAATTGGGTAGCAGACAACAACCAGGGAATCTGGAAAACCTCTCTCCAAAGCTTTCTCCTTTTAGGAAAGAGGCTTTGAATTCTCCCCCTTCCCTACAAGGGAAGGGGGCTAGGGGGTTAGGTTTGCCAGAGAGTATCATTGGTGCAGAAGGCGCGGTGACAGCGATTGAAGAAGACGGCAAAACAGTCCAGCTGTGGTTAGCAGGATTACCACCACAAGTGCTGCTATACTACGGAGTTAATTCTCGATTTACCTTAGCAACAACAACAGAGCAATTAGTATTGCGATCGCGGACTGGGCTAACAGCAAAAGCGCAAATTTCCCAAATTGAAGGTGCAAATCCCCTACAAGTCGGGCAACTTGTCCAAGAAGCAGTCCGGGTTTTATCTCGAAATATCCATTTAATAATTGCTTTGGATACTGGATTGGAAAGAATTGAGCGGGTAGACGCTACAAGTGCCTTCGCTGCCTTTCCCCATGTCTCCACCGTAGTCGCAGGGGAAAAACCAGCTGATTATTTATTTGCCAAACTACAGGAAATTCCCAGTCGTTATGGTCTATTTTCTCTTGGTGGCGAGGTAATTCTCAATACCACTGGAGAAGTAGGAGAAGCAGTGAAATTAACAGTGCAAAGGTTAGCACCAAAATTATCAACTTTGCTTGCAGCCAAGTTATGGCGACTTACAGAAAATCAAGGTTCTTCACGCTTGGCTCTCAAGGCTACCTTAGAAATAATTAGTGGTATATCACCACAGGTAGTGATGCAGCGTGAAACAATACGAACTTTAAAACCTGAAACTTCGATTAAAAAATTACTCCCCACTCCGATTGTCCCTATCAGTAGTCGAATGCAATATCGGCTAGAAAACCAGAGCGATCGCCCAGTATATTTAATCTTGCTGGGATTAAATAATAATCATACAGCGATCGCCTTCTACTCTTGGGAAACCCCCCAAGAACCAAACGCTGCGGACACCAAACCCCTGCTTAAAGAAGTCGTCATCGCTCCAGGTGAAACCCTCATCCTACCCCAAACTAATGCTGCTTCCGAATGGGTGATTTCAGGGCCAGCTTGCTTTTGCGAACACCAACTAATTTTTAGCACTGCCCCCTTTAGCGAAACTCTCGCCGCCTTGAACACTACGAAGTATTCCACAGCCGAACAAGGGCCAATTAGCCCATTGTTGAATTCCTTAGACGTTGTACAAGCTTTGCTACAAGACTTACATAACGCTAGCGCCCTCAAAACGGAGATGAACGGCACAACAACTGATTCACATAGCTTGGATGTGAATCATTGGGCAAGTCTTAGCTTTAGTTTTCAAGTGCTATAAGTTAATGTGATTGAAGAAGAATGCAGAATTCAGAATTCAGAATTCAGAATCAAGACACTCCCTACGAGACACTGCGCTATTCGCTTTTTCGGTCATAATTCTGACTCCTGACTCCTGACTCCTGCCTTATCCCAACGACAAATATTTACGTCCAACTACTAAGTGCCTCTACTAAAGCCTGATTTTGCTCATCTGTCCCAACAGTGATGCGTAATTTATCATCTAATCCAGGCTGCTTGAAATAGCGGATTAAAATTCCCTGTTCCTTGAGTTTTTGATAAAGGTATTCTGCGTTTCCTTCTCTTGGCTGTGCCAGCAAAAAGTTAGCTTGGGAATCCCAGATATGAAAACCTAATTGTTTCAAGTCTGTTGCTAACTTAGTCCGTGATGCTTTAATCTTGTCTACACAAGCATTTTTATAAGCTTGGTCAGTGATGGCAGCCGTGCCAATTGCACAAGCGATCGCATCAATGTTATAGCTATCTTTAACCTTAAACAATCCCTGCAAAAGTTTAGGATTCGCCACCCCAAAGCCCAATCGTAATCCTGCCAACGAGTACCCTTTAGATAGTGTCCGAAGCACAATGACGTTTTCGTATTCCTTAACCAAAGCCAATGCATTCTCTTCGGTAAAATCTATGTATGCTTCATCAATCACTAAAACTCCAGATAATTGGCTGGCTAATTTTCGCAAATGATTTGTTGCCACCACATGGCCCGATGGACTATTGGGCGACGCAATAAATGTCACCGCCCCATTTGCAGCAACTAGTTCTTCCAAAGGTAAACTGTAGTCTTTGCTGTAAGGAATCTCAATAATTTCCGCCGCTTGCATTTCTGTTAATGTGCGATATAGCACGTAAGTAGGCATCGGATAAACTACCTTTTTCCCAGGTTCAGCACAGGCTCGAATCACCACACTTAACAATTCATCACTGCCATTTCCGACAATTATCCAATCACTAGGAACTCCTAAAACTTTACTTGCAGCTTGCCGAAATTCTCCCCCAAAAGGTTCTGGATACCGCCGCAACCACTCACCATCAATATTTCGTAGCACAGCTAATGCCGCAGGAGAAGGAGGATAGGGATTCTCATTGCTGTTAAGCTTAATAATCTGTGTACCACGTTGAGGCTGCTCACCGGGAATATAGCTAGCCATTGCATCAACATTAGAGCGAAAGTAGTTGGTCATAGGGCATCGTAATTGGGTGGGAGTCTACGCTGACAGGTGTAGTTTTTTTACAAGAGAGTTTCTCCACCTTTCCACCAACATTCGCCACGTCAGATTTCTTGTTTTCTGTTGGGATTGTTGACCAAGCCCCGTTGGGGCGGGGTATGGGG
>JADEXV010000468.1 GCA_015206945.1 Nostocales cyanobacterium LEGE 12452
ATTTTTAAGATTTAAGCAAGCGTAAGTTTTAGAAAAAACTTATTATTTTTGTTTAAATTAATTTAGTCATAAAATAAAAATAATGAGATTATCAATGTACCGAACCATACTAAAGTTGCATAACCTAAAAGTTTAGGAAGCAATATTGTTGCTTCTATATGTCTTTGGGAAAGAGGAGATGAATATGCCAAAAAGAACTGATTATTCATACTTGCAATTTGCGATCGCTTAATTCTTGGTTTACGATTCGCAGTCTGGTAGATGACTCGCATATAGATTTATTGGGAAAGTGCGATGTAGCTTTTACATATCCTAGTTTGCTTGCTTTCCCTTACTGACACCAGGCAACTTTAGCAAGTTATTTTCAAGTTATTTTCAATTTAAGGCTTTTGTAAACAAACAAGCGCGATCGCCCACATCACCCATCACCATAAGTGCGATCGCCTGTATAAAGTAGCGGATGCGATCACACTGCCAACTGTGCTCAATTTTTCCATACCTGCGAGGGGTAATAAATTGAAAACTTCTCATAAGGCGATTTGCGTTCTCAAACTGGGGTTTGAGTTCTCATTTGAGTATATTTAGTACGCAAAAGCTAATATTGAGTTCTCAAACTGGGGTTTGAGTTCTTTTTTGAGTATATTTAGTACGCAAAAGCTAATATTGAGTTCTCAAACTGGGGTTTGAGTTCTCATTTGAGTATATTTAGTACACAAAAGCTAATATTTAGTTCTCAAACTGGGGTTTGAGTTCTTTTTTGCGTAATTTACTGATTTATTAACAATTTACAGTGTAATAAAAGTTAATAGAGATTTGCAGGAATTTCCTCAGGCTGATCGATACGGAAGTTTTTTAAAGTAAAGAAACTTAAATCAGTGAATTCGAGAACTGATAACCAAATAAATAACCGCATTAAAAGGTACATTTTATGGCTAGACTAAAAAGAACTTCCCAAGTGCTAGAAAAAGCAGCACGTCGTGCAGCCAGTATCAGTTCAATTGATCCAAACTTAGATGTGAGTAATGGACTCACTTTATTTGCCTACTCAAGCCTAATTGAGACAATGCGAAATAAAGAAAATACTTACAACACTGCGCTTTCTAACCTAGATAAGATATACCGTGAAATGTTGGAAACAGAGCAGCAATTGGCAGATATGACAGAACACATACTCATGGGCATTGGGGCTAAATATGGCAAAAGCAGTGTAGAGTATGGTATGGCGGGAGGAGTTCCTAAAAACCAACGCCGCAAGGGATTGCGAGGTGAATCGCCAATTGTTAGTAATGAGCCACCGTCAATGATTGTTGGTGTGAATAGCAATGGCAAAGTAAAAGCGTAATCAGAAGTGCGTAGAAAGCTACGCTTCTTATCTCTAGACATCGCAGTTTCTCAATTGGGAATTTAACTTTTCAATTCAATCCCCCAGAAAACAATTTACCAACTTGCGCCAAATCTACATTCCCACCGCTAATGATGATACCAACTCTCGCCTCTGGTGCTGTCACCACACCTTCGAGTAAGGCTGCTGCTGCGAGTACTCCCGTAGGTTCAACGACAATTTTCAGACGTTCCCATAAGAAAAACATGGTGCGAAGAATCGCTTCTTCCGATACCGTCACCATATCATCGACGTAATGCAGTACTAAGGGGAAAGTAATTTTACCAAGGCTGGGAGTCCGCGCACCATCGGCGATGGTATTAGGATTTTTGACAGTTTGCAGAGTTTTGGTGTGAAAAGAGCGGGTAGCATCGTCGGCAAGGGCTGGTTCTACCCCGATTACTTTACAATTGGGTAAAAGTGCTTTGGTTGCGATCGCACATCCTGAAAGTAATCCGCCACCGCCACAACAAACTAATAGTAAGTCCAATTCACCAACTTCTTGGATTAGTTCTAAAGCGGTTGTTCCCTGTCCGGCGATTACATCAGGATGATCGTAAGGTGGAATGAGTGTCAAAGAGCGCTCATCTGCTAATTTTTGGGCTAATTCTTCTCGATTTGTTTCTTGGCGATTGTACAAAATTATCTCTGCACCATAACCACGAGTAGCAGTTTGTTTAACAGCAGGTGCATCATCAGGCATGACAATGGTGGTGGGAATATTGAGTAATTGTCCAGCTAAAGCGATCGCTTGGGCATGATTTCCCGATGAATAGGTGATAACGCCTGCTTGTTTTTGTGCTATCGATAGTTGCGTTAAGGCATTGTACGCACCTCTAAATTTAAATGCCCCAGTGCGTTGAAAGTTTTCGCATTTAGGCATCATGTAAAAATAACTTGAACAATTTACCGAATAGTTAGATGATCATAATGTAACCGAATTAAAGGCTTAGATGTCTGTTAACCAGGTAGTAGAAAGCATTCACGACAAGTATGATTCGTTA
>JADEXV010000137.1 GCA_015206945.1 Nostocales cyanobacterium LEGE 12452
GTAATGAAGAGGGGACAGAGGAGCAGGGGAGCAGGGGAGCAGAGGAGCAGGGGAGAAGTTGCAGTAAGTTTCTCGCCTCTATTCTTGTGCCTAATGCCAATACCCAATGCTAGTTTTTGAACACTGCCTAATATACATTGGTCTAATTAAGAATACTGGAGTTTTCAGAAAACCTCTTGCTTACTTAAATGGAATATGTGATACTCTAAAAACTATCAATAAAGTACGGTATCTCTATCGATTTGCCGGAGTTTAAAAGGACAGGATTCATGCAGCTACTATGGTTCATCCCAACTCATGGCGACGGACGTTACCTTGCAACTGCTACAGGTGGACGGGCAGTAAGCTTTCCTTATCTGCGGCAGATTGCCCAAGCGGTGGATGACCTTGGTTATACAGGGGCATTGTTGCCTACGGGACGTTCTTGCGAAGATGCTTGGATTGTAGCGTCAACGTTGGTATCACTGACGCGACAGATGCGTTTTTTGGTAGCGATTCGTCCCGGCTTGGTATCACCTGGCGTAGCGGCGCGGATGGCGGCGACTTTCGATCGCCTCTCTGGAGGACGCTTGCTGATTAATGTCGTGACAGGGGGCGATCCCGTGGAGTTAGCGGGAGATGGCTTGCATTTGGATCACGATCAGCGCTATGAATTAACAGATGAATTTTTGACAGTATGGCGAGCGATGCCTACGGCGGGCTACGCCTACGCTAGTGGTGAACAAGCCAATCTCCAAGGCGACTATCTTAATATCCAAGATGGTAAGCTGCTGTTTCCACCTGTCCAAAAGCCATATCCGCCTTTGTGGTTTGGGGGTTCTTCTCCCATTGCCCAAAAAATTGCTGCCAAGCACGTAGATGTTTATCTAACTTGGGGCGAGCCACCGGCGCAAGTAGCCGAGAAGATTGCATCAGTTCGCAGACTTGCTTTATTAGAAGGCCGGACTTTGCGGTTTGGGATTCGTCTACATGTGATTGTGCGCGAAACCGAGAGTGAAGCTTGGGATGCGGCGAATGATTTGATTAAGTATGTGGATGATGAGGCGATCGCTAAAGCCCAAAAAGCTTATGCCCGCATGGATTCAGTTGGACAACAGCGAATGACTCAATTACACCACGGTAATCGTGAGGCATTAGAGATTAGCCCGAACCTGTGGACAGGAGTCGGTTTGGTGCGGGGTGGTGCGGGAACAGCCTTAGTCGGCGATCCCCAAACCGTAGCTGCCAGGATATTAGAATATGCAGATTTAGGTGTTGAGTCCTTTATCCTTTCTGGCTATCCCCACCTAGAGGAAGCTTATCGAGTTGCAGAACTTTTATTTCCCCATCTGCCCTTAGAGAATTTACCCGCCGTGGAAAAGCAACATGTCTTAAGTCCATTTGGCGAGATTGTGGCAAATGAAGATTTCCCTAAGCAAAAGCCTCAAGAAAGAGCAACGTCCATATCCTAGTAATTAAGAACTAGGAGATTAACAGCAATGCTGCACCAACAAATCGACCAAAAAATCTCAGAAAAAGAAGCGTGTGTATTGCGTCGTCAGTTGGGAATACCTAACAATAAACGCTTGTGGGTGCTAGCTTGCATGGATGAACGTTTACCAGTGGAGAAAGCATTAGGAATTGGTGAAGGAGATGCTCATATTTTCCGTAATGCTGGGGGATTAGTTACAGATGATGCAATTCGGTCAGCAATGTTAACTACACAGTTTTTTGGCACAAAAGAAATCATCGTCATTAATCATACCGAATGTGGCATGATGACAGCATCAGGAGACTTTCTCAGTGAGGTATTGCGAAATCAAGGTATTGATGTGGATCGAGTTAGTGTCGATCCTGCTTTGCCAGAGTTTAAGCTACCAAAAGGCGTTTTTTCCAAATGGATCAAAACCTTTACCGATGTGGATGAAATCTGCACACAGCAGGTGGAATTACTGCGGAATTCTCCTTTAATTCCCCAAGATATAGTTATTCATGGCTACATCTGGGAAGTAGAGAGTATGAGTTTGCGCCATCCTTACAAACGCCTGAGTGAGAAAGTCAACACAGCATCAGCTATGGATACCAAAACCATAAAACATACTGAACCCGTTTTAGAAATTGGGAGTTTAATTGAATGACAAATATTTTAGCGATCGCAGGTAGTCCAACACATCCATCTAGAACCTATGGTGTTGTCGAATATACTGCCAACCTTTTACAACAAGAAGGCTTGCACGTAGATATTATTTCAGTTCGGGATTTGCCTGCTGAAGATTTAGTTTTTGGACGATACGACAGCCCTGCTTTAGAACAGCCAAAAGAATTATTAGCAAAGGCAGATGGTGTGATTATTGCCACCCCAATTTACAAAGCTGCTTACACAGGAGTGCTAAAAACATTTCTAGATTTGCTGCCACAAAAATCATTAACAGGTAAACCCGTGTTACCAATTGCTCTGGGTGGAACCATCGCTCATTTATTGGCAATTGAATATGCTCTAAAACCTGTGTTATCTGAATTAGGAGCGCGGCATATCCTTGCTACTATTTATGCAGTAGACAAACAAATTCAACGCCAAGCCGATAACAGCGTCCTGTTAGATGAGGAAATTGAGCAAAGACTCAAAGACGTTCTCAAGGAATTTGTGAAAGCTGTAGAATATGATGCCGCAGCGCCTCAAGAATTGGTTCATGCCAATTAAATAATTAAGTTTATACCTCTGTTTGCTTGTAGCAGAGGGGTAATTTTTACCCATCTGTTACTTTTTTTAAAGTTAATCAGATCCACATAACTTTGCTTTCAGAAATTGCACTTTTATTGCAATATTAAAATTATTTATAGACTACACTCATACTTATCTCTCAAGTTCTATAGTCTATTCAATTAACACCGCTCTAATTTATAATTTTTCTATAAAATATCTTGTATATATGTAAATTGTCTCCTAACTCTACCTGTAGTAGATGAGTGAAATTTACTCATCTACTACTTTCTCCACTTAAATTTCAAAGTTTATCAACAAATTCACAAAATTATAGGTTGGATAAGGCTAATACCTTACCCAACCAAAGTGCGATCGCTCTTAATACAAGAGCATCATAACTTTATTCAGCTTTAACAAAAGCGGTAAAAAGTTTATTGTAAATGAGTAGCGATCG
This sequence comes from Nostocales cyanobacterium LEGE 12452, assembly GCA_015206945.1. Classification (GTDB taxonomy): domain Bacteria; phylum Cyanobacteriota; class Cyanobacteriia; order Cyanobacteriales; family Nostocaceae; genus Nostoc. The sequence continues at coordinate 3,138 of JADEXV010000137.1, forward strand.
CTTGAAAAACAAACTTTCTTTTATTTGGCGCTAATTACAAGCTGTCGTTGGCGCAACCAGCCGTAGGAATCTAAAGCCACCGATTAATGGCAATGCGCTTTTTTGGTCAGGTTAGCCAGTAAATTAGAAGTAGGGCGTAAAAAAATAAACTCAATGAAAGCGATGTCTAACGACAAGCCGCAAGGCGTCTGCGCTTCTGAACTTGCATCTATCGTCGGTGAAGAAAATGCTATTTGCCTTTGGGAAAATATCGAACTCAGTCAGCAAAAACGTATCCAACAGGCTATATCTGGAAATTCACCCAGTTGTATTGTCTATCCCCGCAGCCAAGAACAGCTAGCCGCAGTCATTACCACGGCTCACGCAAATAACTGGCGCGTCCTTCCCTGTGGTAGTGGCAGTAAACTTAACTGGGGTGGTTTAGCAAAAAACATTGATGTTGTAGTTAGTACAGAACGCATCAATCAATTGATTGAACACGCCGTTGGCGATTTGACTGTCACAGTGGAAGCTGGGATGAAGTTCTCCAATTTGCAAGCACTTTTGGCAAAATCGCGGCAATTTCTTGCCCTTGACCCCACAGCACCAGAGTCAGCAACCATTGGCGGTATTGTTGCCACAGGTGATACAGGTTCTCTGCGGCAACGTTATGGCAGTGTACGCGACCAGTTACTAGGTGTTACCTTTGTCCGTGCTGATGGAGAAATCGCCAAAGCTGGGGGAAGAGTAGTTAAAAATGTCGCCGGATATGACTTGATGAAGTTGCTTACAGGGTCTTATGGCACATTAGGCTTTATTAGTCAACTAACTTTTCGCCTGTATCCGTTAGCCGAGGCATCGGGGACGGTGGTACTAACTGGGAAAGCTGAGGCTGTATCTCAAGCGGCTGATATCCTTCGAGGTTCGGCGTTAACACCAGTTCAGGCTGATTTACTCTCAACTAAATTGGTGTCTAGTTTAGGTTTGGGTGAAGGGCTGGGATTAATTGCTCGCTTTCAAAGTATTAGTGAGAGTGTTAAGGAACAATCAAACCGAGTTTTGGAAGTTGGACAAAAGTTAGGGTTAAATGGGGCAATTTTTGCCGATGGTGATGAAGCTAATCTATGGCAGAGATTGCAAGAACGAATACATACTACTGCTACAGAATCTGTAATTACTTGCAAAATAGGAGTGTTACCTACTGCTGCTGTGGAGATTTTGACTCAGGTGGAGTTGGGTTTAATTCATATTAGTAGTGGTTTAGGTTTGTTACAATTAGAGAGTAAAAATCAAGTTTTGAAAATCCGCGATCAGCTAGGCTCTGCTGTAAGCAATCACACTCAAGCGAATAAAGGTTTTTTAACAATTCTGTCAGCACCAGTTGGGGTTAAAGAACAAATAGATGTTTGGGGTTATACGGGTAATGGTTTGCAGTTGATGCGCCGTATTAAGGAACAGTTTGATAGTAAGAATATTTTAAGTCCTGGTCGGTTTGTGGGTGGAATTTAAAAAAAAACCGCAGAGACACAGAGAACGCCGAGATAGAGAGGGGAAAAAGAGAAATATGCAAGTTTCAGAAAATTCTGTTAATAATACGGCTAGTTTAAAGAATTTGAAGGGGTTTGATGTTAATCATCCGCCTGATCCGAAGTTGATTGATAGTTGTGTACATTGTGGATTTTGTCTCTCAACTTGTCCCAGTTATCGGGTGCTGGGTAAGGAGATGGATTCTCCTAGAGGACGTATCTATTTAATGGATGCAATTAACGAGGGTGAGATTGCTCTAAATACGGCAACGGTAGAACATTTCGATTCTTGTTTGGGCTGTCTTGCTTGTGTGAGTACTTGTCCTTCGGGGGTGCAATATGACAAGTTAATTTCTGCAACTCGTCATCAAGTTGAACGCAATTATCCCCGCAGTTTACCAGATCAATTTTTTCGTCAACTGATATTTTCTCTGTTTCCTTATCCCAACCTTTTACGGGTTTTATTAGTTCCGTTATTAGTTTATCAAAAGTTAGGATTTGCTAAGTTCTTTCGGGCTACGGGTTTACTAAATAAAATATCGCCCCGTTTGGCAGCAATGGAATCAATTCTGCCAGAAATTACTCTCAAATCTTTTCAAGATAATTTGCCTAGTGTGATTCCTGCTAAAGGTGAAAAGCGGTATCGCGTTGGGGTAATTTTGGGTTGCGTCCAACGGCTATTTTTCTCCCCTGTAAATGAAGCCACAGTGCGCGTTTTAACGGCGAATGGTTGTGAAGTTGTGATTCCCAAATCTCAAGGTTGTTGTGCAGCGCTTCCCGAACACCAAGGACAAACAGAACAGGCGAAAGCTTTAGCAAGACAGATGATTGATAGTTTTGCCAAGACAGATGTAGATTTCGTGATTATCAATGCTGCTGGTTGCGGTCATACTTTAAAAGAGTACGGTCATATTTTAGAAGATGACCTAGAATATCGGGAAAAAGCAAAGGATTTTGCCGCTAAAGTTAAAGATGCTCAAGAATTTTTAGCAACTGTTGGATTAACAGCGAAACTTTCACCATTGACTGATAAACCTTTGAATTTAGTTTATCAAGATGCTTGTCATTTATTGCATGGACAAAAGATTAGCGTCCAACCGCGTCAGGTGTTGCGACAAATTCCAGGGGTAAAGTTGAGAGAACCAATAGATGCAGCTTTATGTTGTGGCAGTGCTGGGGTTTATAATATGCTGCAACCAGAAGTTTCTGAAGAATTGGGTCGGCAAAAAGTAGAGAATTTGTTGAATACTGGTGCTGAGTTAATTGCTTCTGCTAATCCTGGGTGTACTTTGCAAATTACTAAGCATTTGCAGTCGCAAGGTAAGAAAATTTCAGTTATTCACCCGATGGAGTTGTTAGATTATTCGATTCGCGGTGAAAAATTGAAATTGTAGACTTTTGCTAGCTGCGTTGTGCATTTATATCATGTCCGGCTGTTATCCTGTCTAGGTTAAAACCTAATTTATAGAGATATCTTCCCGTCAATTAGAAGCCATAAATCAATACGGTTCAGTTAAGGCTAAAAACTAAAACTGGCGTAGGTTGGGTTGAGGAACGAAACCCAACATTATCAAGGCTTTGTTGGGTTTCGCTGTTGCTCAACCCAACCTACTATTCTTCTTAACCCAAGTGTATTGAGCTATAAACTTCTAACTCTGCCAGTGACAATTTTGGATTTTAGATTTTTTCATCAATCCAAAATCCAAAATTGAATTACTCTTAACTACCGACTTTAGTCACCACGGCTTCAACTGTAGCTTTTTGTTCGTCAGCATCCACAGAAGTAACTGCCCAACGCAGAGGTTCGCCTTGTTTCTTTAACTCTGTTTCAATTACTTCTAGTAATTCTGCGGGAGTTTCTTGTAAATCAATTTCTGCGGTAATAAAATGAGTCGTCATTTTGGTAAATCCTGTTAATTTCTAGATTCTAGAATAGCTGATTTCATCTGCAATGAAATACTTGTGTAATTTGTCAGATTTGGTAATCTCCGTGAACAGTTATTCAGTTATGAATAATCATCCGATATACTGACTAACTGTTCGCTGATTATTTGCCTTTGCCAAATTGTAACTGATAAACTACGTCTTCTTTTTCCGTTTCAAGTTTCAAATCAGAAAGGGGTTTGGCAACACAAAGCAATACGTAACCTTGCTTTTGTAAATCTGGACTAACGCCCATACCATCAGTTTGATCCACAGTTCCCTCAGATAGTTGACCGGCGCAAGTTGTGCAAACCCCTGCATTGCAAGAACTCGGCAGTTCCAAACCAGCAGCATCGGCAACTGATAAGATCGTTTCATTTTCAGGAACTTGCAAGGTATGAATTTTGCCTTGGTGATCAATTTCTACGGTGTAAGTTTTGGGCATATACAAAAGAAGCGTGATGCAACGGACAAATGTATTAGTTTATCTGAATTAGTTAAAAATATCTAGATGTTACTATAAAAATTTTTGACCCTAACTCAACCGTATTGAATTGCGAATTGCGTTAGCGTAGCGTAAAGCCAACTTTTAGAGAGGCTGCGCCAACGCTTAGAGCAAGTCCGCGTACCCCTACGGGGAAGCAAGCTACGCTTTTAGCGTCTCGTAGAGAGTGTCATTGCGAATTGCGAATTGCGAATTATGAATTATGGCTTTACTGTTACAGCCAAATGTAACCCTAAAGCATCCAACAAAGAATTTAGACTGTAAAACTCAATTTCGCCTTTATCTAATAGCATCTGGTCAAGTTTATTGTAGAGTTCCTTGACTTGTGCAGAAAGCCGATCAACTCCACCATGCGCTTCTATGACATTTTTCAATGCCTTACTTAACATTTTCGGATCGCTTTCTTCTAAAACAACTTCGATATAAACTGCTGCTTCTAGTGGATTTTTTAAGTCTTGAATCAGTTTTTCATGATAGCTTGTACTTTTAGGCATCATCTCTACTCCTATAGTCTTTCCAATATTCCTTGGCTTTAGCAATATCTTTATCTTGAGTGCTTTTATCGCCACCACACAAAAGAATAATAATTGTTGACCCTTCCTGCCCAAAGTATATGCGGTAGGCCTACGGCGACCCCCTTAAAAAGGGGGTATCAAGAGGGTTTTAAGCCCCCCTTAAAAAGGGGGGTTGGGGGGATCTTCGAGGAATAAACACGTTAACCGAACCGTATTGGCGATCGCAGTTGACATAGAATACAGACCATTTGTAGGGGTACAGCATTGCTGTGCCCTATTGTCTATTGCTTAAACATAATATTATTTTGCTGAAAATCAACCTTTGATGATTAAATTCCGAGAAATCACGGGCATCAATAAAAACTTTTACTACAAAAAATGCGTTTTTTGCTGAACCAGAATCCAGGTTAATTAAGACAAAATAGCTCTGTAAAGCTTTTAAAAGTGTAAATGTATGCCTGTAAAAAAACGTAGTTCCCGGATTTTAGAAAAAGCTCAGTTTAGAGTTGCCGGACTGAAAGCTATCGATCCAAATATCAATTTTGATGATACTTACAACTTGCAAAACCTGACTCAGTTAATAGACAATTTTCACAATATGCTTGATGATTATAACGCCGCTATAGCTATGATTGACTCTTCTAGAAATAAGCTGGATGATATGGAAAAAACCTTAAGTCAGGTTTCAGACAAAATGCTGACGTGGGTTGGTTGCAAGTATGGCAAAAACAGCAACGAATATGAACTTGCAGGCGGCGTTCGAGACAGCGAACGTATTCGTAAAAGCAGATTGACACGCTTGAAATCTAACATAGATAAAACATCAAATGAAAATGCAATAACTGCCACGCCCTAATGGGAAGTCAAAAGTCAAAAGTCAAAAGTCAAAAGGCTCATATAATCTGCTTTTAACTGTAAAAATTAAAAGTGTCCACCAGATCCCCGGCTTCTCAAAGAAGTCGGGGATCTATCTCATCACGAATGATTCAGGAATGCTATATAATAAGACTTTGCATTAACCTAGAACTTCCAAAATATTAAAATTGAATGACCCGTTTTATCCATGATAAATTCGCCAAAGACTATTTAGAAGAACTACTAAAAGATTACGGTGAAGTCAAAGCATCAGAAAAAGTATCAGGAGAGATTAAAGAAATAGATGTTTTATTCACTCCTGCCAAACAGCAAAGCTCTAATATAGAAATACTGGGTTTGCTAGGAAGATTTGCCCAACAGCCTGCAATTATAGAACCCTACCGCAATCCAGCTTCCACCGATGAAATCTGCGACTGTATTCTCAAATTATTAGAAATCAAGGCTCTCTTGCGACGAGAAGCTAAAGCCAATAAAACCAAACTTCAGGACTCAGAAATTCCCAAATTGTGGGTTCTTACACCTACCATATCTGAAACTAGATTATCTAGCTTTGGAACTATGCAAAAAGCAGGTTGGTTATCAGGAGTACATTTTCTCCCAAATGCCTTGCGGACAGCAATTGTAGCAATACACCAACTACCGCAAACACCAGAGACATTATGGTTGAGACTTTTAGGTAGGGGAAGCGTGCAGTCACAAGCGATTATCGAGTTGCAAGCGTTACCATTAGATCATCCATACCAGAAAGCAACTCTCGAATTAGTTTACAACTTGCGCGAAAACTTGAGAGTAAACCAAGAATTAGAAGCAGACGATAGGGAGTTAATTATGCGATTAGAACCACTTTATCAAAGAGACAGAGAACAAGCCAAAGAAGAGGGAAGGCAAGAAGGAAGACAAGAAGGAAGACAAAACTTAATACTGCGTCAACTCAATCGCCGTATTGGTGAGATTGATACGTCATTAATCGAGCGAATTCAAGGCTTATCGCTTGCACAATTAGAGAATTTAGGAGAAGCATTACTAGACTTTTCTAGTTTTGCTGATTTAGAAACTTGGTTAAACCAACAATCAATCTAATTTATTTCAATTGATAAAGAGTTAATTATGCGACTAAAACCACTTTATCAAAGAAACAGAGAACAAGCCAAAGAAGAAGGAAGGCAAGAAGGAAAACGAAACTTAATACTGCGTCAACTCAATCGCCGTATTGGTGAGATTGATACATCATTAATCGAGCAAATTCAAGGTTTATCAATTGAACAATTAGAGAATTTAGGAGAAGCCTTACTAGACTTTTCTAGTTTTGCTGATTTAGAAACTTGGTTAAACCAATTTAATGTGAAGTTGCATATATCTTGATCCCCCTAAATCCCCCTTAAAAAGGGGGACTTTGATAGATGTTTTTCCGGTTCCCCCCTTATTAAGGGGAGCCAGCGCGGTCTTGGGGTTTCCCCAAGTGGAGCGACTGGCGTGGGCTAGGGGGGATCGAATTATATGCAGCTTCATAAAAAATTGGTATAAACCAACAATCAATCTAATTCATGATTACTACACCTGGCGACTAGAAGTCGCGGCTATACAGACGAAACCCACCTCCGTGGGTTAAAAATTGTTGATTTACTCTTAGTCCACGGAGGTGGACTTTGTTTGTGTAGTAGCGAATTCTATTCGCCTCATACTTTTCAAACTTTCAGTATAAAAAAACTTCCTAATAACCGATTACCAGTAAGGCTTTCATCATAAAAGTAAGCTAAACTCTTATAGCCGAGTATTGCCTAAAAATATTTCATAATTGAAGGGAGAAAATCCCAATGGAGAAGATAAAAATGCTAGAACAATATCGTAAACACGTTGCTGAAAGAGCAGCACTCGGTATTCCTCCTTTACCATTGGATGCGAAACAAACCTCAGAATTATGTGAATTACTGAAAAATCCGCCAAAGGGTCAAGAGGAGATATTATTACATTTATTGCGCGATCGCGTTTCTCCTGGTGTCGATCCAGCAGCTTATGTCAAAGCTGGATTTCTCACCGCGATCGCTAAAAAGGAAATCACCAGTCCCTTGGTTTCGCGCATAGAAGCGGTGCAATTGCTGGGGACGATGGTAGGTGGTTACAATGTGCAATCTTTAATCGATTTGCTGCAATGGCCCACTGTATCCCTCTCAGACTCATCTGAAACACCTCTAGTAATGGGTGGACAAGGAAAGGAACCCATTTCCGCCTACGCCGCCAACGCCTTAAGCAAAATCCTCTTGGTGTATGACGCTTATCACGATGTTTTAGAGTTATCTAAAACCAATCCTTTCGCCAAACGGGTGGTTGACTCTTGGGCGGAAGCTGAATGGTTTACCATGCGCCCCACAGTTCCAGAAGCGATTACTGTCACTGTTTTTAAAGTTCCTGGCGAAACCAATACCGACGATTTATCACCCGCCCAAAGCGCCACAACTCGCCCAGATATTCCCTTACACGCCCTAGTAATGTTAGAGTCACGGCAACCGGGAAGCTTACAAACCATTGCCGAACTGAAGAAAAAAGGGCATCCTGTAGCTTATGTGGGCGATGTAGTTGGTACAGGTTCCTCGCGTAAATCTGCTATTAACTCAGTATTGTGGCACATGGGAAATGATATACCTTTTGTGCCAAACAAACGCGCTGGGGGTTATGTTTTAGGTGGTGCGATCGCGCCAATCTTCTTTAACACAGCAGAAGATGCCGGTGCTTTGCCTATTCAGTGCGATGTCACCAAACTCGAAACCGGCATGGTAATTACCATCCATCCCTACAAAGGCGAAATCACCAACGAAGCAGGCGAAGTCATTTCCACCTTTGCCCTCAAACCTGACACCATCCTTGATGAAGTTCGCGCAGGTGGACGCATCCCCCTACTAATTGGACGTACCCTTACCGACAAAACTCGTCTTGCACTTGGTTTAGAACACAGCACCGTTTTCACCCGTCCTCAGCAAGCCTTTGATACAGGCAAAGGCTACAGCCTAGCACAGAAAATGGTAGGTAAAGCTTGCGGATTACCTGGTGTGCGTCCCGGCACATCTTGCGAACCCATCATTACTACCGTTGGTTCTCAAGATACCACAGGCCCCATGACCCGCGACGAATTGAAAGAACTCGCCTGTCTTGGTTTCAGTGCAGACTTAGTAATACAAAGTTTCTGCCACACAGCAGCTTATCCCAAACCAGTAGACATCCAAACCCATCACGAACTCCCCGATTTCTTCGCTTCTCGTGGCGGTGTCGCTCTGCGTCCCGGTGATGGTATCATCCACTCTTGGTTAAACCGGATGCTGCTACCCGACACCGTGGGAACTGGCGGCGACTCTCACACCCGCTTCCCCTTGGGTATTTCCTTCCCCGCCGGTTCTGGATTAGTGGCCTTTGCAGCCGCCTTGGGTGTCATGCCTTTAGATATGCCAGAGTCAGTTTTGGTAAGGTTTAAAGGTGAATTGCAACCAGGTATCACCCTGCGCGATGTCGTGAACGCCATTCCCTACGTGGCAATTCAAAAAGGTTTGCTGACAGCAGAGAAGCAGAACAAGAAAAACGTCTTCTCCGGGCGAATTCTAGAAATAGAAGGTTTGCCAGATTTAAAAGTTGAACAAGCCTTTGAACTCACCGATGCTAGCGCCGAACGTTCTTGTGCCGGATGCACAATTAAGCTGAGTGTAGAGACAATTTCTGAATATCTGCGTTCTAACGTAGCGTTGCTGAAAAATATGATAGCACGGGGCTATCAAGATGCGCGTACCATGTTGCGCCGTGTGGCAAAGATGGAAGAATGGTTAGCAAATCCCGTGTTATTAGAAGGCGATGCTGATGCTGAGTATGCCGAAATAATTGAAATTGATTTGAACGAAATTAAAGAACCAATTGTTGCGGCTCCCAATGACCCCGATAATGTTAAGTTATTATCAGAAGTTGCTAATGATCCAGTGCAAGAAGTATTCGTCGGTTCTTGTATGACGAATATCGGTCATTATCGGGCAACAGCGAAAGTTTTGGAAGGCGCAGGTGAAGTGAAAACTCGCTTGTGGATAGCACCACCAACCCGCATGGATGAACACCAATTAAAAGAAGAAGGTGTATACAGCGTTTTTGGGGCTGCGGGTGCTAGAACAGAAATGCCGGGATGTAGTTTGTGCATGGGTAATCAGGCGCGAGTTGCTGATGGCACAACAGTGTTTTCTACCTCTACCCGCAACTTCAATAATCGCATGGGTAAAGATGCGCGAGTGTACCTTGGTTCAGCAGAATTAGCCGCAGTTTGTGCGCTGCTGGGGCGGCTTCCTACAGTGCAGGAATATTTGGATATTGTGGCGAGTAGAATTCATCCTTTTGCAGATGATTTGTATCGGTATTTGAACTTTGATCAAATCGTCGGTTTTGAGGATGAAGGGCGAGTGATTTCTAAAGAGGAGCAGGCTTTGTTAGTATAGTTTAATTAGGTGGGTGTTATGCCCACCTAATTTTTAGCATTTCCAAGAGTAATATTAATGATCAGTCCATCTTTTCTAAATGAAAAAAATCTTTATGAGCAAGATTTTTACTTGTGGACACAAAGAATTTCCCAGCAGTTGAAAGAACATAATTTTAATGAAATAGATATACCTAATCTAATTGAATAAATTGAAAGCATGGAGAGGAGTGAAAAACGCGAGTTAAAAAATTGATTAATTGTGCTATTAATGCACTTGCTGAAATGGCAATATCAACCAGAAAAACGTAGTGAAAGTTGGCGCAGTACCATCTCTGAACAGCGTATCTGTATTGAAACATTATTAGCAGGACTTACGCAACTGGCACAAATAGCGGGCAGGGTGCAGCCCTGACACGCGACAATTTGAATCAAACCAAGCACATAAGAATACTTGGGCGTTTCAGTTGCTGAATTAAATAATTACTTTCAAAATCAGATTTAGTTAATACTCATGTACTATCAACTGGCGTAGGCGTAGCCCGCCGCAGGCATCGCATTGTGCCAGTTGCGTAAGTCCTGTATTTATTATACGAACCGCCAAGTGCGGCAAGGGAGAAGGAGCAATTATTTGGGATTACTTAGGTAATAGTGCCATAGAAGTCTTGCCGCAACTGCTCGCCACGGTCGCCAGTGCTGTGTCATTGCTTCTAGTTGCACTGGTGTTGGACGCGTCGCCAAGTTTTTGAGTTTTTGTAGGGCAATTGCGATCGCTAAATCGCCTTTAGGAAAGACATCAGGACGTTGCAGCGCCATCAGCAAATAAATATCAACTGTCCAGTCTCCGATACCTTTGAGACGCTTTAACTCAGTTCTGATCGTAGTTTCGTCCATTGTTTGGAGCTTGCTTAGATCAAGCTGACCAGTTGCGATCGCCTGAGCCAACCCACGACAGTATAAAATCTTTTGCCGGCTGAATCCAATCGCTCTTAATTGAGCATCATCTAATATCAAAAAGTTTTCTGGCGTTAAAGTTACAACAACCGCACATAGACGCTTAAATACAGCCCTTGCAGCCGCTACAGAAACTTGTTGTTCCAGAATGATGCACAGAAGCGTTGCAAAACCTGGTTGTCTTGACCACATCGGTGGTGGCCCCAGTGTTTCTAAAATCCCAGCCAAATCGCTATCAAGATTGGCAAGCACCATTAAACCACGGGTCAGACTTTCTTCAGTCAACGATTCTAGTTCAGGTGTTTGAGTCATCTTTGAAAAAGGGAGTAGGTAGAGACGCTATTAATCGCGTCTATGGGGAAGAATTCTTTTAATCAATCCCGCGCGGTGCGTTCTGATTCTTGTGTAAGCAGTTTTTGTTTGCGCTCAATTCCCCAGTGATAACCACCAAGACTGCCATCACTCCGCAGCACACGGTGACATGGTACAATCAGCGCGATCGGATTAGCGCCACAAGCATTACCTACCGCGCGGACTGCTTGGGGTTTGGCAAGATTACGGGCGATATCGGCATAGGTACGCGTTTCGCCATAGGGAATTTTTTGTAATGCTTGCCAAACCTGTTTCTGAAATGCTGTCCCACGGACATCAAGTGGTAAATCAAGATGCGTTTCACCTCCCGCAATGAAGTCGAGGATTGCTTGTATCCATTCCTTGTGTGTGTGGTCATCACGTATGATGTGCGCTTGGTGAAATTCCTGCTTCAAAATGTGTTCAAGCTTGTCTGCTTCATCACCTAGTTTAACGGTGCAGATACCCTTCTCTGTTGTTGCCACAAGCAAATATCCTAGTGGACATGGAGCGATCGCATAAACAATGCTAATTGTTTTTCCAGCTTGTTGGTAAATTTTTGGTGTCATTCCCAGTTGCTTAGGTGCTTTCTCATACAGTTGGCTACTTGAACCATACCCCGTATCGTAAACTGCATTAGCAATTTCCTCTCCCTCTTGGAGACGCTGTTTCAATCGTTGGCTACGCAGCGCATCTGTATATTGAAAAGGCGATACGCCAACTATTTGCTTAAATATTTTTTGCAGGTAACTGGGACTCATTACCACCTGAGAGCATAATTCCGACAGGGTTGGTATGCGATCAACTTGTGCTTCAATATATCGACATACTGCTAAGATTTTGGCTGTATTTGGAACTATTTCAGGTTGTGGCTGACAGCGCTTACAAGGTCGAAAACCTGCAATTTCAGCATCTTGTCCTGATTGGAAGAAACAAACTTGATTGCGATTTGGTCTGCGACTAGGGCAAATAGGTCGGCAATAAATACCTGTAGAGCGAACACCATAGAAAAACTTACCTTCAAAAGCGGAGTCTCGATTGAGAACTGCTTGCCAGAAGGTTTCTTCTAAAAGTTGTATTTGTTGTAATTGCATTCATATCTCCTTGAATTTATTGCAAAGTATCCCCACCTTAGAGCGTTCATTATTAGTTTTTGGCTTTAGGTAAAACTAGATTAAATGTATCGATAAACTACTTTCTATCTGATTGTTGCGATCAAAGTTGATTATCTCAGCGCCAATTGTTGGGCATTATAACTTGGCAAAATAATTGTAATTCACCTAAAGAGGTAAATATGAAGGCTGACAATTACTACTTTTGAGAGGTGTAGTATGTTTGAGGTAACTTGATGCTAACATTGTTAATGCTGGAGGTTAGCGTTAGTAAATTTGTTGGTGGTGAGAGGAGTGCCTTATTATGTACCTTAACCTAGCTCACCTCCGATGCTAGTCAAGATAAACAGTGAAATCACTAATTTATCAGGGAATAAAGAACGTGGATATTTACGGCACCTCTGGAAACGACTATCTAACTGGGGCTGAAGAAAAAAATACAATCTATGGTTATGAAGGCGATGATGTTCTAATAGGTGGTTCGGATAAAGACTACTTAGTTGGAGGAGGTGGTAATGACACTCTCACTGGTGGTTCGGGTAAAGATACCTTTGTCCTGTATTACTCAGATGGTGGTATTGATACAGTTACAGACTACATACCTGGTACGGATGAAATTCAACTTACTTCTGCCCCTCATAGCTCTCTGCTTTTTGATAACCTGACTACAACAGATACTGCTATTAATTTTATTAAGCCCACAGCTAATTTACAAAACCTTGGAATAACGGATATACTGCAACCGCCCAAGGATTATTTGGACTATAACCCAGACAATGGTGCTCTGTACTATATATGGCGACAGTTAGCTTGGCTACCTACTGGGCTTAATCCTACTGAGGTTATAAAAGACTTCGGTTAAAAGTATCATAAATCACCAATTGTTACAAATAATCAAGGAGAACTTTCTTGGTTAAGGAGGTAAATTTTATAGTGCTAAAAAGTTGGCTCGCTCAGGGTTGCCAATTAATTCTGTTGAGCTTGCTGATCCTAAGTGGGTTGCTCTACGGAGAAGGGGGCGATATCTACGACGGGCTATGCCTGCGCACCTTAGCTCAGATCACTGCCGATCCCTCTTTGGGAACTAAAGCGGAGTCAACCGACGGCAGAACCTACCAAATTGAAGGCGGCACAAATGTTGGTGGAACAAACTTATTCCACAGTTTCAATCGTTTTGATGTTCCTGATGGAGGAAGCGCCAATTTTCTTAACGACCCAAACATAGTCAATATTTTTTCACGAGTTACAGGGGGAAATCAATCAGTTATTCAAGGATTGATTAGCGCCCAAGGTAATGCCAACTTGTTTTTAATAAATCCTAGTGGCCTCATATTTAGAGGAGAAAATGCCAAATTAAATATTGGCGGTTCATTTATCGGAACAACAGCTAGTGCAATCCAGTTTCCAGGTGGTGGAGAGTTCTCCATGACTTCACCTATTAATCAGCTTGATCCTTTGCTAAAAGTGAACCCCTCTGCACTTCTATTCAATCAAATTGCATCTGAGCCTATTAAGCCGATTCAAGTCAATGACGCAAGTTTATCAGTTCCTGATAGTCAGAGTTTATTGCTACTAGGCGGCGATGTGAATTTACAAGGAGGGGAACTAAAGGCTACAAGTGGTCGAGTCGAATTAGGTGGATTGGCAGGAGCGGGAACGGTTGGCTTGGACATTGATAACAACAATTTCCGCCTAATTTTTCCTAATGGCGTAGCGCTAGCAGATGTATCTCTCTCCGATAGAGCGACAGTAACTGCTCCTGATAGCGAAGGCGGTATCCAAGTGCAAGGTAGGCGCGTTCAGCTCACTGATAATTCAAAGATTAGTATTATTAATACTTTTGGAGGGGAACCTGGAGGAACACTGGCAGTGACAGCATCAGAGTCGTTAGAACTTCTGGGAGGAAGCATTCTGTTTACTGATACAGAAGAATCTGGAAATGCTGGAGAATTGAAGATTGAAACTGGGCAGTTGATTGTTCAGGATGGGGCGCAGGTTTCAGCTTCCACTCGTAGTCAGGGACAGGGAGGAAAGTTGTCTGTAATCGCAAGAGACTCTATCCAACTCATTGGAAGCTCACGACAACGTGGTGGCTTGTTTACTGTCACACTAGGCACTGGAAATGCCGGAGAATTAAACATTGAAACTGGGCAGATGATTGTTCAGGATGGGGGTGAAGTAACTGTGAGTAGTCGAGGAACTGGGAATGCAGGTCTACTGACAGTCAATGCTAACTCTATCACACTGGACACTCAAGGAAAACTCACAGGTACAACAGCATCGGGTAGGGGTGGGGATATTAGTTTATATGTGCGGGATTTAATACTAATACGTAACCGGAGTGCGATCGCCACTACAGCTGCCAACAACGGCAATGGCGGTAATATCAGAATCGATGCCCCATTCATTATCGCCGTCCCTGGTGAAGACAGCGACATCCTTGCTAATGCCAATCAGGGTACTGGAGGTCGGATTGAAATCAACGCCACTGGCATCTATGGACTAGAGAATCGCACCAAGCTGCCTCCAAATCTAAAAATAAGTGAAATCAACGCCAGTTCAGATTTTGGCCTCAACGGTACTGTAGAAGTCAATACGCCGGATGTTAACCCCACCCGTGGTTTAATCAACTTACCAACCCAACCAGTTGACACTGAAATAGCCCAAGCCTGTCAACCGGATACAGCACAAAATCAAAGCAGTTTCATCATTACCGGACGCGGTGGCTTACCACCCAACCCTAGAACCGACCCCCTCAGCAGTGATGCTGTTCAAGTAGATTGGGTAGCTCTCAAACCAATGGCTGAAAACCACGCTATTACAAATGTTTCAACTCAGACAGCTAGCCCGACACCAGCGCCGATTGTGGAAGCTCAAGGATGGGTGAGAAATGATAAAGGTGAGGTAGTACTTACGGCTGATGCATCCACAGCTACGCCTCAGAGTTCTTGGCAGACACCACCTAATTGCCGTAGCGATTTTTAGATTTTAGATTGTGGACTAGGTACAGCTTTAGTAGTCTGTCAAAGTAATTCGTAGTTGTAATCAATGCTTGCTCTGTACCCTCATTCTGGTGTCGGTGATTGTTTACCGACAATTTTTATAATTCGAGAATAAACTTGTTGGATGGCTGTTTCTCTCCCATATAATTTTTTTGGGATAATCAAGCGATGTCTACGACGGGTGGTTACTGAGCACAGCCGTTGGCGCAGCCTCTCGTAGAGAAGGGCTACGCCTACGCAAATATCCCGTTGTCCAATTTGGAAGTATTTAATCTTACCTGTTTCGTTCAGTTGCTAGAGACAATTTTCTAAATTGTGTTTTAACCCTAAAGCATTTTGATAAAGCACATATATAGTTATTGTTCCCAAAATCAGGGTTTGTTTTTCAAAGATATGAGAATAAGCTGATATGCAGACACTTTACGCAAAGACACGGATATTTAATTTTAATGACAATTAGCTTTCTACAAAATTTTATTAATTCATCATCTATTAACTATATTCCAACAATTAATTATTATCCATAACCCTTGTAGAGAGGTAGCAGTGCTACATCTTTAAATTATCTTTGCATTCCTTTGCGTTTAAAAAAGCTACGAATTTATGCAAAACTGTACTTAGTGTTCAGAAAATGATTGAAACCTTTGCCTCAAAGTGACTCAGCACTCCTAAACTGATTCGCTCTTTGACAAATGGTTCACCCGATTGGGTGAATGCGATCGCAGCATCCAGAACTACTCTGAAAGTAGAGCCACTTTTTTGCTGTTAGTGATCTCGCTGACAGCTAAAAAACTTTCACAATGGCTATGATTGCCTTGAATATTATGCCAATTGCTTATATATCAAAGGGTCTAAGAGTGGATGAAATTCTAAAATCACCGCAGAAACCAGATTTTCTACCAGAGAAGATCCCTCTGTTGGAAACAGTTGCTGCCAACTTACCGGGGATGGTTTTCCAAATTCTGCAACGGCAGGATGGTTTTATATTTATCCCTTATATTAGTTCTAGTTGTAAATATTTGTATGAATTAGAACCAGAAGCTGTACAGGCAGACTTTCAGGTGTTACATAAACTGATTCATCCACAGGATATAAAAGCTTTTACAGAATCTATTGCTGTTTGTCGTACTACTCTTACACCTTGGCATTGGGAAGGTCGGATCGTTACGCCTAGTGGCAAACTGAAATGGATTCAAGGTACTTCGCAACCCGAATTACAAGAAGATGGCGATTATATTTGGCATGGCTTAGTTATAGATATTACAGACCGAAAACAAGCCCAAGAAAAATTGCAAGAGAGTGAGGCACGGTATCAAGCAATTTTGGATGCTATCCCCGATTTGATGTTTCGCATCAGCCGCGATGGCGAGTATCTAGATTTGAAAAGTGAGGGTGCAAATATCACTCTTTCGAGAGAAGAAATAGTTGGAAAAAATTTGCAACAGTTATTGCCGAGTGATGTTGCAGCCATTAGCCAAGTAGCGATCGCTAAAACTTTAGATTCTGGAACTTTACAAAGTTGTGAATATCAACTAACAACGCATTTCGGGGTCAGAGATTATGAGGCACGGTTAGTAGTTAGTGGCGCAGATGAAGTACTAGCAATTGTCCGAGATATCACAGATCGCAAACAAGGAGAAATCGCCTTACAAAATCTTGCCCAAAAATTTGCTAAAGCTTTTAGTTGCAGCCCCGATTCAATTACCATTAGCACACTGCAAGAAGGACGCTTTATTGAAGTTAACGACAGTTTTGTGAATCTTTCAGGTTATGGGCGAGATGAGGCAATTGGTAAAACTTCTTTTGAGTTAAATCTTTGGGTAAACGATCGCGATCGCCTAAACTTAGTGCAAGAGTTGCAAAGCACGGGAGTTGCTCGTAACTTGGAAATTGATTTTCGGCAAAAATCTGGTGAGATAATTACTACGCTGCTTTCAGCCGAAGTCATCGATTTGAATGGTATTCCTGCCATTTTAGCAGTGCATCACGACATTACAGAACGCAAACAGGTAGAAGCACAATTACGCTTTTGTGCCCAACGCGATCGCTTGTTGGCAGAAACCTTAGTAAGAATTCGGTCTTCGCTTAACTTAGAGGAAATTCTGCAAACCACCGTGACAGAAGTCAGGCAATTTCTACAAGCAGATCGAGTTTTCATTGGTTTAAATAATGCCAATTTAGGAGTCAGAACTCTTGCCGAATCAGTAGACCCTAAGTATCCATCAGTCTCAGGTTGGTCTACTAATGATGAAGCTTATCTACAAGAATTAAGAAACTTATTAAAAGATAATCGTGTGCGTGTGGCTGAAGATGTAACGCAAATATCAGTATCTCCCAAAGTAAAGGCGCACTGTCAAAAATTCCAAACGAAGGCTAGCTTGGCTGTACCAATTATGCTGGGTGACGAATTATTTGGTGCGTTAATTGCCAATCAATGCTCAGGGCCACGTCATTGGCAGCCAATAGAAATTGATTTATTACAGCAGATGTCAGAACAGCTAGCGATCGCGATTCAACAAAGCCAGATATGCCAAAAGCTAGCAGAACTCAACACTAATTTAGAACACCAAGTCCAAGAACGGACAGCACAGTTGCAGCAGAAAATGCAAGAAGTTGAAAAATTGCATCGTGTCAAAGATGTTGTTTTACATACAGTTGCCCACGATTTACGAACTTCCGTGATGGGTAACTTGATGGTGTTAAAGAATTTGTTAAATCAGGGAGTGGGGAGC
>JADEXV010000138.1 GCA_015206945.1 Nostocales cyanobacterium LEGE 12452
GTAGATTTTATGGTGTCGGTAAGCATGAACCCTGTCATTCCAATTCTAGAAATTCAGAGCAAACGCGGGCAGATCCGCGCCTCCTATTCTTCTAGAATGACTGGTATTTTATTTTCTTGCAAGTCCCCTAACCAGCCGAATTGCTGAAATTTCTACGATATGAAAAACAACCCATTTACAGAAATCACCGGACAGCATACCGCCAAACTTCTCCTGACTGAAGCAATCAAACAGAATAAAATTGCTCCTGCATACCTATTTAGCAGTCAAGTTGAGGGAGTAGGGAAAGGAAAAACTGCTCTGGCGATCGCAAATGCGATACTCCCAAGAGAGAGTCGCTCCGCGATCGCAGGAGAAAATAACCATCTAGACATCTTACAAATCAAACCAACCCATCCCGAAAACACCTCCCAGCAGAAAGGTATACCTGCTATTCGAGTAGAACAGGTGCGCGAGGTAATTGAATTTCTATCAACTAGTGCAGTCAAGGCCAAGCAAAAGGTGGTGATTATCCACGAAGCAGATATGCTTAACCCTACCGCCGCCAACAAACTTCTCAAGACGCTGGAAGAACCGAAAACTGGAACATTTATCCTGATCTCGTCCTATCCTCAAAAGCTATTACCTACTATCAAGAGTAGGTGTCAAATCATACCTTTTCAAAGGTTAACTGACGAGGAAGTTATTTCTGTACTGAAAGACCAACAAATCGAGGTAACAGAAAAAATACTAGCTATCAGTTCAGGCAGTCCTGGTCAAGCGATCGCCAACATCACAATATTAGCTTCCATCTCAAAAGAAATCACAAGTCAACTGGAAGTACCTCCTGACGATATCCTCAACGCACTCAGTTTGAGTAACTCCATCTCAAGCTGGAATCACGAGACACAATTATGGCTGCTTACCTACCTGCAACACGACTGGTGGCAGAAATTAAAAAACACTCAATTGCTAGCTAAATTTACTCAAGCAAGGAAGCAATTGCTGCATCACGTTACTCCTAGAAGCGTTTGGGATAACCTACTTCTGCCATAGCAAAACCCATTCATTATCAAAAAGCACTGCCAGTTAGAAGCATTTCTAGCTGGCAGTATTTATTTACACATAAAGAATATGAACCAGCAGCAAAGCTTATTCGATGTCGAAGAAACTATCCGTAACAGCAAAAGCCAAAAAGCTAGCGAAATTCTTACTCCTAGCACTAGAAAGATACTTCAGCTACTAACCAGCCAAGGGATTAACAAAGTTGTAACAGCCAGTCTACTTGATCTAGCAGGAGCAAGTCATGAAATTGTTCAATACATCGTCGGGCCAATTGTGACTCAGCAGAACGGCTGGCAACAGTCAATTCCGTCCTGGGTAGGAAAAGCGATCGCAGTTGATAGATTAGATGCAGCGCTAGAAGAGATAGACAAGGGAGAAGTAGGTAAACTTGCCTCTAGCAGCGAAGTTGTTGCACTTATGATGCCAATTGCTTTTGAAGTGCCGCTATCATCTGAATGGACGGATGTTTACCTCTGGGCAAGTTATGATGCCCTCGTCAGGCACAGACCTTTTGAGAATTTCAACTACGATCAACTGTGGGAGAAAATTGGTACAACCCCAATTCAGTATGAAAAAATCCGCTCTGATTATGAAACCCTAGCTGCTGATATCCGTTCCCGCATAGTCAAACACGCGGCGAAAGAAGGTTGGGGTAAAAGGTCGTCGAATAAGAACAAACACCCTGTTAAAGCAACTACAACTGAAAGTAATATTAAAATGGAGCAATTATCACTGTTCTCATAATTAATTTTCAGTCCTTTTTTCAACACTCTTTTCAAAGTCCTTCCTCTCCTTTTCTGTGAGAGGAGGTAGTTCTTCTTTATAATAAAAATTACCTAATTTCTGACACTGATTGACATAAATTCGTCTTGCTGAATCACTCGCTCTCAAGTCCTGACGTAAAAGTAATTTAAACGATTTTTCACGCTCTTTCAATTCCTTCACTGCCACAAGCATTTCTTGTGATAGGGCAGGATTTTCATAAGTAGAAGAAAGTTCCTCACTTGATGAATAAACCTTTAGTTTATTGCCAGCAGGTTGCATTAGAAGTCGCTGAGTATTATACGAACGCCACAGACCCAGTTTCTCGCGCCGTAATGACTCAATTTCAACCTCGCCAACTCGGTCTGGAGTACTGGGCCGCACGTAGACAAAACAACCTTTATCAGCTGCTACAGTCAAACTCACTTTCACACCATTACCATCAAAATAGAACAAGTCAATTAAGTCGTTCTCTGCATTAACTTCTCCAAGCTTCTCTTTATTCGATAAATCAGGCAACGCTTCTGGATTTAGCGATGGCGGAGCATTATTAACATTAGCTGAGGATAATGATGGGGTAGGTGAAGAATTTGATTCTATAGCCGAGACTTTATCTTCTTTTTCTGGAGATGAACATCCAACGAGTAAGAGTAACAATCCTATAAATAAGTATTTATTCATAAATATAAATTTGTATTTGTAAACCAACAATACAATATTAATTATTGCTTCCCATTTAACCGACCTGTTTGATAAAAATCACGCAGACTAGGGAAAGCTTTTTCTAAAAGCCAGTTGCGCCCAACTTCTGATTCAGGAATATTATAAGCAGCCATGTAATAACCACTTCTGTAAGCAGCTACACCCAAACAAGCTTGTAAGCTGGATATGGCCCGCGAAGAAGCTGGAATAGCCATCAAATCTTGCAGATGACTGGGATGATAATTTTGTCCTACCAGCATAAAATAAACCAAAGTATGAACTAACCGAGATAGGACAACTGTTCGGTCTTGCCAACGTTCTAAATGAGACTCGATACAGAAGTAATCAGGTAAATCAGCCACCTGAGATTCATCATCAAGGAATAAATCGCTCTGGCTTTCGATAAAACTGGAATCCAGACCTATAAACTGTTTGAGAAAAACAAGCGTTTTCCCCCAACGTTCGTGTCCCTCAGTTTCAGGAGAAAACGCACCTTCTGAATACTGCGAACCGTACTTCTGTTGGAGTTGGGCAACAGCCTCTTGATTGATATCTCCCTGCCAATCAGATTCAATAAAAAACTCTTTTAAAATCTCTTGTAAATAAATGGGTGAAAACTCATTAACATCTGGAGATTGATCATCAAAATCGTCTTCATAAGTATCAACAATAAATTTCTCTAGCTTTATTTCTAGCTCTTGCTTTCTATTAGCTGGTAGTAACGACTTAGCATCTTCTAACGATAGAGGAAAATCTAAATAAGGATGGCCTTTGGCTAAGTAAGAATCACCCAAATCTGCTAAACTCTCAAGCGCAATAGTCCGGGCAAAATATTCATCTTGTGGATGCACGCATACTCGGTCTAGTTCCTTATCTACTAATGTCATGGTAATTGCCAGTAGTGCAAACCATGACGCATCGTGCAAACAAGTAGGTAAATCAGCAATTAAATCTACTAATTTCAGTTCTAGGATTTCTCCCCAAACGCCTATCCTAGTTGTATTGGAAACATCGCAAAAATGCTCTACATCTTCTCCAACAGATGTTTCTCCTAACCAGGTAAGATTTTCTACCCGCAAAGAAGATGAGTAGTCAGAAGTCAGCTGGTTTTGGCTATCCTCATCGGACTGTATCCACATCAAAGCCAAAAGCATCAGCTTACAAATACTTACTCGCTTCAGGAGAAGATATTCAAGCATAAGTCATTACTTATAATTTTTAGATGGATACCATGCTAATTGCGATACCACCATAGCACAGGGTAACTTCTTGTTCCTTAGTAAAAACCGCAATCCTATGAGAAGCAGAGAAAAAAATAACTCACAAGTATGAATAAAAAAGAATGTGGTTTAAATAAAACAACTCGTCAAAATAATAAATCCTAAAAGAACTAATGCTGACGCAGCAATAAGAGAAATATATAAATCCTCGCGTTATGAACTATATCAACAAAGTCATGCTGGTTGGCAGATGCGGACAAGAACCGGAACTCAAATATTTCGAGTCTGGCGCAGTTAAGGCTTCAATATCTATTGCAGTCAGACCACCCTACAGAAGTGAACAAGCCCTTTGGTTTGATTTAGTCGCCTGGGGAAATCAAGCAGAAGTGATTGGAAATTACGTTCGTAAAGGAACCCAAATTGCAATTACTGGCGAGTTTGGATTTGATCGTTGGGCAGATAAAAATTCTGGCACTATGCGGCAAAAACCCGTAATTACAATCAACGCTCTTGAATTGTTAGGTTCACCCCGTAAGGAAGAATCTACATCCACTTCTGCACCAAACGAAACACAGACTGTAGCTAACGCAAATTTCTAGGAAATTACAAATCGCCTATGCAGTATAAATCGTAGGCGATAAATCATCTAATCAATCTACAAACAAAACGAACATGATTCATAATACTGCAACTATCAATCTTAAGTCAGTGAACACTACCCACGACAAAGAAGGTTCCTTGATTGCCTTTGGGATCGCCGAATTCTACTACCGTTCTAAGGAAGGAGTAGTTGCTGACGAGATGCCATTCCGTTCCAAGGGCGCACCCGCGGTCGTTATTAACGAACAAGGGGAAGGCGTACATGGCACAGCAGAAGGATATCTCGATTTGCTAGTTGATAACAGGGGTGATTACAAAGAAAAGATTGCCACATTCGTAATCAGAAACTTTATGTCAGCACAACCCATCAACGAACTCACCCAGGTTAGTAAAACCCCTCACTCGCCTGAAACTCCCGATTTTGCCAAAGAACTACTCGAAAATAACGTTACTTCGACAGATGAAGACCTAGATCAAGAACCTCCGTTCTAGACTCAATGAACTAAATAATGCTAGTATATACAGGGTTACTTGTTAGTACTGGCATTATTTTTTTATAGAAATCTAGAATAAAAATCTACTGTTTGGTAAAATCGCTGACATCAACTCATCTTATATAGTACATAAATACTGAAAGACTTACACAAGAGCTAAATTTAAAACTTTTTTAACATAATTACCCCACGAGTTGGGAATTACCGTTGCCAACTTCATCTGATGGTTATAATTCAAAATCGAGAATGAATGTTTCGCCATCAGGCTCTTCTAGTTTTTGGTCTGTAGATGGCTGGGGAATTGGCTGCTGGAGTCTGTTTTCGTTAGTAGTAAGCGGCGTGAAAGCTACTTGTTGTGTGGCTAATCCAGCCTTTATGAAAACAAAATAGCAATCAATAATAAAATAAAGCGTCTCCAGATAACTTTTACCTAGTTGTTGGGATTCTGCAAATATGCGTTCTCGGTAGTTTTCTTTGAGCCGAATTTTTACCGGAGCTAAGTCTTGTTTATTTGTCATTGTTTGTTATAACTTCACTTTCCAGATGTGTTTGGTTAATTCTTGCTCGTAATGGTTTTTGCCATTTCTAGAAGCCCAAAGACGTTAGCTTCTACCGGGTTGTCCAGTATTTTGAACCCGTTTTTCTCTAATAGTTTCTTGAATCCAGGTAAGAGGCAGCCTCCACCTATCGCCCAGATTTCATCCCCTTGGTGCTTGGCATCAAGTGTCAGATTCACCACTTTTTTTAAGTATTTTTCATACCAATCTTTCAAACAAGTGCTGTATATATCTTTGATATCGATGTCACGGCTGTACTTGGTATGTCCCATTTCCAGACAAAATCGAATCTTGGATGCATCCCCGATTTTTCCCCCATTTAGATGTTTCATTTTTTGGGAAATATCATCAATGAGAACTTCTACACCAATGGGGTAGGCGGTGTGAACTTCTCGTTTTCCCTGGTTGTAACGAGAATACAGAGTCGTGCCATTGCCAAAATCTAAAATGGTTAATTTTTTCGGCAGTTGATGCCCAAACAATGCACCCATCCCCTCTAGTACTATTTTCAGCACTTCTACTTTCACCTCTGATTGTTTGCCAGCAAGTATTGGCTGATATTCTCCACTGAGTACTTTTTGCAATTCGTCAGCCAGACCAACATCATGTAAGCTGACAACTAATTTTAAGTGCCAAGCCTTACGGTGTGGCAGATGTGCCAACGCACCGAATAATGTCAGCAATGCATTATTGACTTTGTTTTCATTGTTATCCGTGTTCCGGTCAAAATAATTTCCTGTACGGAAAGCTGATTCCCCGACAGTGTAAGCAGTACCGTTAAAAACTACTCGTCCGGGTACATCTTCCATGTCGGCTGTGGAAATATAGCTTGGTACACGAACTACTTCAAAACCATCGACTAAAAGTTTTAGGCTTCCATAACCGTTATCAAAGCCAGCAGGAAAAATTTTTTGCAAGGCGTGAATGTTTGACATAGGGATCAAGTCAATACGTTTTGATTTGTGAAAGTTATCTGTTCAGATTATCTAGGGAAGCAGGAAAGCAAGGGAGAGAAGAATAACCTGCTATGAGTCTTTCTCTAGAACTCTGCCCCTTCCCTCTCTAACCTCAAGAGCCTATCATACCCCTTGGGGGCTAAGTGGGGTACAAAATATCAAATAGCTAAATGTACCCTATAAAGCCCCCATGAAGCCCCCATGTAGGTGTCAAATTCTCATCGAAGTCCTAATCTATTTTTGGGGTACACACAGCCCCCATATAGCCCCCATCGGAATTTTTGAAATCTTTTCTATGAACGTAGTAGAAATTAACTTACAAAAAAATAGAGAAGAAGGAATAGAAAACTTTAGTTGTGGTCTAAAGCCAACTTAAAAAAATATTTATTTCGAGACGCATAGCGCGAAATACAAAGCGCAGAGTCGGAGTGTCTCCGCCTCCGCTCCTTGCTTAAATCCCACGTTTCAAAACGTGGGTTCCCTACACCCTCTGAAATGGTTGACTGTTTGATTTATACTCTACTGTCAATATCTTTGTTACAAGGGAAATACCGAAAACCCTTGAGAAACAGCAACACAGTTGCGTTTTTCGTACTTCAGGCAAGGAATGAAGGCTAAAAAAGGCGTTTACGCCTGAGCCAATGTATAGTACAATTGAACTCAACAGGAACGGTAATTAACCTGTATAAAAACCCAACTGCCTAACGGCAATCTGCACCTTGGCAACTGAAGATATGGGGTTCTATTCCACAGTTCTAGCTCCTTTCCAGGAATAGGTAAAATCTTCATGGAGACTAGACAATCAGAATTTAAATCAAGCAAATTTTTGGACTAATCCGACTACCGAGGGGCACTCGGAAAGTTAACGCTTGGGGAGAGAACCACCTCTGGGTTAGATACCGCAAGGGGTCTAATTTAAGTGGACTCGCTGAACCAAGAATCTCCGTGGCTTCAGCCCGGAGAGTGTCAATAAATTAGCTTCCCGCCCCACAAGATGTCTAGCCAAGCTTTGATACAGTTGGAATCTACCTACATAAATTGGTCGCTTTCCGAGGCTATTGCCAGAGTAAAAGATTGTCTACACAAGACTTGTAAGATCAATGCAAAACTTGATAAGCAAAACGATTCTCAAGTGCAACGACTAGAGCCTTCCCCAACTAGGGCTGAACTAGCTACCGAGGTAAATAAAACAGAAGCACAGTTAACCCAAATCCAAAAGCTTGGTCAACTGGTCAGATTTGGAGAATTTGTCAGATGACTTGAAGCCAAATCAACGTCCAAGTCTTAACGTTACAGTTTGGACTGGAGGGACAGGGCAAGCTAACTGTAAAACAGATTGCACAAAAATTCAATTTTAGTCATTCCAAGGTACGCTCTGCTCATGGACAAGGAATGAAAGCTTTACGACGTGAGCAAGACGAGATTAAAAATTATTTGGTTTCTTGAAAACTATTTATGTCCAAGGAAAAGGAATCACTATTGTAGAAAGCACTTCTTCCGTACTAATTCTAATAGCAGTTTGCTCAAAGTTGGGGCATTGACCTTTAACTTGGATGATTGAAGACCGTCCATTATATTCTCCAACTACAGGCTCACCCGTAAACTCACAAAGTATCCTTTCTTGGCAGTGTCAGCACTCAAATATAATTCGGCTCACTGCTTTGTCGCAGTCTATAAATCTCACATGCTGAAATCGTTCGGCTGATAATTCTGGTTTGACTCTGCGGGATTCAGGCGAAAGCCATTTGGGTAGTTTAGATAAGCACTTATAGATTACATGGACATCTCCGATTCAGTGAACTAAGTCGGACGAGATAGTATTAGTCCAACTTTTTCCGAATCTCTTTTGCCTTAGCTTCTAATACAGCTAATAAATCTCTCAGCTGCTCTTGCTGCATATCTTCGACCTTAGTTGCTGAGACATCTCGAATTAGAGAACTGATTTGGTGACTTGGTTTAGGTTTTGTTTCAGGAGCATGTTCAGCAATAGTTTGGGCAACTAGAAAACGAGTTTGAGCGACTGTTAGTCTTTCTTGCAAAACTTGTGATGTAGCATCTTGTCGGATTTTAAGAGCTTTAGTTTCTTCAACTTTTAAATTTTTAGAATTTAGTTTTTGGAGTGATCGGGCATGGTTTGCACCAAGTCCTGATTGTCTAATCGCAATTTTTAAGTCTTCTGAAAGCCGTAAGCAAGGAAAGACATTTGCATCTACTGATGCTGGATTTTGTTGAAAACGTAGTAATAACAGAAGAATACTTTGTTCTATTTCGTCTAAATTAAATGCTTTAATGCCTTCTGACTGCTCTTTTCTAGTTAAAATAACCAATTCAGTTAATTGGGGCAAAAGTTTTTTTGCGTTTAATCTAGCTATTGCTCTCCTAAGTGCTCTAACGACTTCTTCCTGCTCAAATTCCAAAGCTAACTTAGCCTGTTGAATCAAACCTTCGGCTAAATCTAGCTCATTCAAGCTTTCTCGGTGAAGACTAGTTAATAAAGTGCGTGCATGTAATTCCTCTTCAGAAAGAACTTTCTGAAGCATCACTGCATCAAGCGTTTCAATTTCTGGCTGTAACTCTTCTGCAACTGATCTCCATCTGCGTTCTCCATCAAAAATGAGATTTCCCGGTAGTAAAATAATTGGCTGTTGTTGACCTTCCTCTCTAATGGAAACAGCCATACTCCGAATACTATCCGAAGTAAATGTTTGCCTTGCTTGTTTCGGATTGGGTTTTATTTCACTATAGTGAATTTTAAAAATTCCAGATGCTTTCAAATGTTCTCGTAGGTCTTCAATAGTTTGATTGAGGACTGTACGTTCTTCTTCAGCAAGCTTTCCCTGTGCTTGTTCATCTTTTAATCTTGTAATCTCTGCTTGTAAATCTTCTACTCGTTCTTCAAGCTCAAATATCTGTTGTGAATCAGCAGCAGAAGCAAACATTCCAAGTACACTCGGTTTGTTTAATTTTGTCATCGCTTAACCTCTTATTAGCTTAAGTTCTTGAACTAGTGCATCAACAATTGGCAGAAAATCTCCTCTTGCCTCTTTACCTGGTCTGTAAATTCCCAGAGGTAGCCCTCTACCAGAAGCATTAAGAATATCAGCTGATTCTCGAATTGGGCTAAAATACTGAATTCCCAAATTTTTACAGACTAGGGGAAGTTCCTCAACAATACTTCTATGCGCTCCCCAATCACTTTTCCAACGAGTAGGAACTATACCTAATATTTTTGGAGTCGGTTTCAATCTCAACCGCTTGCAGTTGAAATAGTACCACTCAATCATCGCCGCAGCACTTTGAGAAGCCTTGTATTCAGGTTGAATTGGAATTAACACGTGGCTAGAAGCTGCAAGAGCAGTCAGTGGTAAAGGCTCCAATGTTGCAGGGCAATCGATAATTACAAAATCGTGAGATAAGGGATAATCACTCAACCGATCTGCAAGAGTATAAGCTCCACGCAGATCCTTTGAAACTTCCCGAATTGTTTCGTGTAATTCTTTTCCGCCTTTACAAACTTGAATTTTGTCAATCTTACCTTGCCAAGCTGTAACTAAAGGCCAGTTCCCATTAAAGTCTGGATGGTAAACATTAGCCATTGTTCCCTGAGTTTTAAATTCTCCTAATCCGCAAAATAATGTCAATGATTCGTTAGGATCGATGTCTAATAGTGCCACTGAATAGCCACGAACACCCAATTCATACGCAAGATTGTATGAAATAGTACTTTTCGCCACTCCTCCAGCGTTTGTCTCAATAGAAAGGGTCAAATTGGCAGGCATAATTTTTTCTCTTTCTTGATTACTATATTTCCGACTCCCAGTCATGAGATAACGTTATATCAGTTTGGGCGAAGAATTTTGAGATAATGTTATATCATTTTTCTGATTTCTCTAACAAGGATTGCTATCAACACAGAGGTTGACTGCAAGTAATATCGACCTAGCTACACAGATTGCCTATTGTGGAATTGTACACAAAAAGAAATATACCCCGTCCAAGAGATATTCACTCAGCACTTGCTCAATCTAATAGTTCCGTAGGAAAGCATTATTGCCTTTGTGCAAGCTGGTTATTGAGTATAAAAACCAACGGCATAATTCTAATGTGATTTCAACCTTTAAAGCTGTGTCAACCAGCAGCTATTAATGCGACTTTTTTGAGCTTATTGAGAATAAAAATCTTCTGTTGACATAATATAACCACCTTGCCATGAAGATTCTACGCTGAACAACAGTCTTTGTTCAAAGTGTACTCGATTGAAGCGGGATAACAATATTCTCTATCTACCTGATGTCATTATAGAAAGGGGCGCTGCCAACAAGGAATTATTTTCAATCCCCTAGAACTAGCTATTCTCACCTAACCACGAGTAATCGGCTCATTCATGCAGTGGTTATTGAGAAGTTACGTAAAAAGCATCCCAGAAGTGTAGTTGCAGTCCTTGTAACTACACTACTTTTTCTGAGCTAATCAAACATTCTCGTTCACAGCAATAAAGGTACTAGGTCGCTCACAAGGCGTAAAATTATACTTACGTTTAACTTCTTCATCTGGATTATCTGTACTACCTTCAGCGGATTTAGTTAGCAGTACAACTTCAGAGCGAGTGTAACCAGTCAACTCATCAAACTGAGTAATCATATATTGGTAGAGTGCCCAGACATCCGCCATCCGATTGCCAATACCGGAAGATATCTCATCAGGTATAAAAATATTACCGTGCCAAGATACCTTAATCCCCTCTTTCTGGAAGTAAGCGTCTATTTCTGGACGAATGTAATCCGCAGTCCCTCCGCAAAACACCAGTTCTTCAATATCATCATCCATCTTCGAGCGCAACCATCTGACGATCGCACGCCAATATTCATCTCTAGCAAGCAATAAAGCCTTGGACATCAATTCGCCATCAAGTTGAATTTCATCACCTTTGCGCTTGCGTGAGAGTTTCTGCATCACCTGGGAGTCACAACTAACTCCAGCTTCTACCAACACCTCGATAATATTGGGATTATCAGGGCTTAGTCCTGATGTCTTAAAAATGAAATTATTCACCAGCCAATACATACCAAAATTGCTGGTTATTCCTGCACCAATTGAACCACTGCGGAAGGTGAAAATACTTGCGTTGCGATAACCAAGCATCACATACATCGAAGCAGGCATATTATTGCCAAGCGATCGCCTACGGTGAAAAAATATCCCACTACCCTCAGAAGCTGCATCATAACGAAGCATTTTTACCCGCATCTTACCTGCTGGTGTATCAAATCCTCGAAACGCATCCTTCAACCGAACTTGTAACTGTTCTTTGTCTTGCACTTCACCGGGCGGTAGCAGGATGCTCAAGTAAGCTGCAACATCATTACCCAAATTCAGCTTTTCCTTAGCCAGCCAAAATGCACCACAAATTTTAGGGACTGCTAGTTCGTACTTTAGCTCCTTCAGCTGCGATATACCCCCAAACCGACGACGAGCAAGCTCTCCCAAGGCGCAATACTCATCGCCTATTCCTACCCAAGTACGAGATTCAGGACTACCTTCTTGTTGAACGCTCTCAATCGAAGCTTTAGCAATATCTGCTACTTCTGAGTCGAAAAGTAAAACAACAGGCTTTCCCTCTGGATACTCTTGAACGATCGCCTTGGTTTTACTTGCACCCATGTCAATCGTAATTACTACTTTTTTTACGTCTGTTTTCTCCTTAGTTTTGGGCATATCTTTATCTTTTATTACCTTTTACTATCGTTCCCAATTTAACCGAAATGAGAAAAATACTGTGGTGTAAAACACTTTCTTTACAGGGTTTAACAGCTTTTTTACATACAAAGTGCGTAGAGAAAAACTATTACGGCGATGTTCTTCGATGGCGCTACAGCATTCATAAGCTAATTGTCATTCATTTTTCCAGAATGATTCGCTTGTAGTAAGGGCTTTAGCCCTACTTTTATGCAACTTAAATGCTGATTAGCTTACTCAACTCCATTGAGTAGAGAGTCCACTGCAAACTGCCAGCAACCAAGTTCAAATTGCCACGGGGCTAACTGAAGTACCTGCATAGCACTAATACCAAATCCAAACCGTAGATTCTAAGTACACCAATGTACTAAAAACTGCTTTAATATTCACTGTCAAATCACCTCCTAAATCATGACTAAATTACCCCAATCACACCCAAATTCTGTATCAACTAAAAGTTGAATTATTAAACAAAATTAACTTTTTGCCTGTAATTCAAACAATGCGATTGTCATTATCACACCCCGTATTACCTCAACCATCCCCGCAATTACCCCAGTAAAAGGTATCGTAATTGTGCAGTCTTGTACAATAACAAGGTATGTCAAATGGGGTTAATTACACATTTGCTTTGCTCTCAAATTTTTGATCGCAGCTTTTACAGATGAGATATATGAAGTGATTATTCTAGGCGATCGCACCTCTAAAACTAGAATGCGATCGCCTTTCCAGTTCGGTCAAATACTGTTGATGCACTCGACCGAAGGCTTTGACCAAATATATGGCTGAAACGGTTTCATAGAACCTTTGAGCAATGCAGGTGCTTGAGCGAAAACTCCTTCTAAATGCGCCCAATGGAGAGGTGAAAAGCACCTCCTAACAACAGCGCCAGGCGATCGATCGCACTCCAGGAGATATTGCCCACAACGACAAACAGGACAAGGGCAGGACTTACGCAAGTATCACAAGCAAAGGCAGAGAGAGTATGCTTTTCTCCAACACCTAACCACCGATATCCTTATAATCCCCTCACTCCAGACGAAATCCTGCATCAACTTCTATTTCTGCCTTAGCAATTGGGTCATCCTCATCATCATTAAAGAACCCATCATCTTCGGAATCTTCTCCCACAACATTTGATCCGACTGGTTCTGTCTCAACAGGTAACGACACAGGACTTGGCCCAGTGGAATCAAAAAAAGAAACTGAAGGGGGAACCGAATTAGCTGAAATAGGAGTTATTTCCACGCCATTAGTTCCAACTGTTGGTTGTAACCCAGTTGCACCCTGCGAGAAAACTCCACTATGAGGATTAACAAGAACTATCTGGGGCAACCCCTCCATCCCAAACGTCCGTTTCATCTTAATGATCTGAACTTCAAGTTGCGCGATCGCATCATGGAGGGCTGACTGCAATTCAACACCAGATACCCCAGCAGCAGATAGCGCAAACGGTAGGTAATACGCCCGCAGCGCCTCACATACTAACTCAGTTTGCCCTCGCTTCTTTGACTGGAGATAGCTAATTACTATACCGTCCTCCATATCTTTATTCCGCATGATACGCGCCAACTCAACCGAATCAGCTGGCTTACTCGCTCTTGCCATAACTTCTCTTCTATTAACGTACAAATCAAGCTTCTCAGTAAGCTATTTGTCAATACTCATACTTTAACCATACGGCAGGAGAACTCACCCCCGTATTTACTCCTAACTACCCCAATTCACACACTAATTACCCCAATTAAGTGAAATTGGGTTTGATTTTTGTCAATCAAAATAAATTATTAACTGAAAAATAAACTCTAACAATCCCCATAATTGAGGTATTCTGAAGGCAAATTAACCCAATTATTTCAGCATTACGTCGAAGTTAATCAGCTTAGGGAATAACCCCACAATCCTCTGTGCATCTGATTTACTACAGTCTCACTCCACAACAGACTATTGCTGTCGCCGTACAGTCCTGTAACTAAAACAAGGTATGTCTAATGGGGTCGTTTTATCACTAGATTTTTATCAATAAGCTAGATTAATTGACAGTACATTTAATACCAATCCTCCTGGACTTGTAGCATAGGATTCGACATTTACACTACATATAGTGTCTGATAAATAAACAGATTGAAAAAATAATACCTGAAAATAATTTTAATTACGTATAATTTAATCCATGCTGATGATGGATAGCACCCGTTACGCGATAGCGTTCGCGGAGCGTCTCGCAGAGAAGCGCCGACCTGTCGGTTCGCACACTGGCGACATAGCCATATAATCCATACAATCACTACATCCCAGCAATTGCAGAATTAACAATAAGGTTTAGGGCTTCAGTGTCAGTTACAAGACGAACCATAAGATATTACCTTATATCCTTATCACAAGTTACAGTACTCTCACTGGGGGCATCTAAATCAAGTATAGTTTATACCAAAAATAGCAGCGATATTGTCCGCAATTGATACCGCACCTGTTGTCAGATTTTCGGTTATCCCCAAGTCCCTCAGTGCAGTCTCTAACTATGCCCCTCAGTCCCACAGTAAAGCAAGGTATGGTAAGTAACTCCATAAAGCGAACCAAATCCATCAAGGTATACCTCTTTGAGGAAGAGAAAACTACCATTGAGGAAAAAGCGATCGCCACAGGGGTAACTGCATCTGAGTATTTGCGTTCCTGTGGGTTAAGGCGGGTACTAACGGCAAAACCATCTGCCGACTTGATAACTATCCGCGCGACTGCTGGAAACCTCAAAAGCGAACTGATGATGTTATCTCACTTAGCAAAGGAAACAAACAACCAGCAAATTTTGGATACTGTCAATAATGCGATCGCACTCGTAGATCAGACCATAGCTGCTGCATTTAACCTAGACGTTCCAGACAAATCACCCTCAAGCTAAGATAAATAAGGCATTACAGGTTCTATATATCCACTTTAAACTCCCTCAATTTGATTCCCGTCATTTATAAAAAACCGAATTTTATCGACACGCTCAAGTATGTCTTGGGGAAAGATGATGCTGCGATTGTCGATACTAATATGATGGGAACAAAGCCAGATGAATTTAACCAGCAGTTTCTCACCATCAAGTACACCAACAAAGCAGTTAAACGACAGTGCGCGCACCTCATCATCTCAATCGCACACCGCCCAAACTACCACGAGCATTTATCCAACAGTCAGTACAGTTATGTAGCAAGAGAATATCTCAAAGATATGGGATACTTGCCCAAGGAAGAATCATCTGTAGCTGCTACCAGTCAGTTCGTTGCAGTACGCCACCACGATCGCAACCACGAACACCTGCATATAATCACCTCCCGGATTCGGTTAGATGGCAGCTTAGTTAATGATTCCTATGATTATTTCAACTCCCAAGTCTCAACTAGACGCATCGCGGCGGAACTAGGATTGGAAGTAACACCGAC
Source organism: Nostocales cyanobacterium LEGE 12452 (assembly GCA_015206945.1). Classification (GTDB taxonomy): domain Bacteria; phylum Cyanobacteriota; class Cyanobacteriia; order Cyanobacteriales; family Nostocaceae; genus Nostoc. The sequence goes on from JADEXV010000138.1 coordinate 15,500, forward strand.
AACAAATGAAGCCGTCGCCTCTAGGTTAGAGCAAGAGTACGGAATAATTACACTCACTAGTCCCAACCGATCAAAAAGTATTAGAGCAGTCAACAGTAAGCACAAAACCCCAACAAGTAAGGAAATTATTCGCCAAGCAATAGGAGAAGCCATTAAGGATAGTCCCACCGTCTCTACGTTTATTCAACGCCTGGAGGAAAATAACATTGGAGTATTACCTAAGATGCAGGGGGAAGAACTACTAGGCTTTACCTACACTCATAATGATGTAAAAATTGCTGGTTATCAAGTATACAAACCTTATAGCTGGAACAAACTGCGGTCTGAATATGGAATCATGTACGACCCAGATAAAGATAAAGAAGTAATTCAACAAGCTAAAGCCAAAGCAATTGCTCGCATAAATAGTATAATTTTAAGTAACATTGATTACTTGTATAGTGATAAACCTACTAATAGCAGTACAAGTGATAGTAATGGTGATACCGATAGTAACTCTAAGAAACTTGTTACTATATATACACTAAACAGTAATTATCCCAGTGAGATTTCGATAATACAACCAAAATTAGAATATAACCCCACTTCGGAAGCAAATAAGACCAAGAAAAAAGTTCAGCCGCATCCAAAGAAACAGCACCCACAACAGGATATTTCAGAAGAAAACGGTCTTACTACTCAACAAATCCTGGAAGAGGAATCTTCCCTTATTCCTGCTTCTGTTACCCTTCTGCCTTCTACTCTCAAACATCTGCCTTTTATAATTACTGACTATATGCTTGTTACCAATAACTTCCGTATCAAAGGACGGGAGTTGAGTGCCAGCTTAGATAACAATACTCTGAGTGTTTACCGTCATGGGGATAATACTCCTGTGATGCAAATCTGCTACAGTCAGAGAACCTGGTACGAAGAGATACCAACTCGACTAACAACAAACGAAATTGAGCAGATTGAAAGTTTACGTTTCTTTACCCAACAAGCGTTAATGAATAAATCGCGATCTGCGCTTCGCAGCAGCGCTTCGCTATCGCAAAGAGGTATTGAGCAATAGTAAATCTGTAGATAGAGAGAGTTTAATCTACTCAAAATTAGGGGTAGGACTGGCAAAGACACTGTTGGCGAAGTTGTCACCAAGTGCAAACTAAACAGTTTAGGTTTTAAAAATTTCGTTTAGCAATCCGGGTTCTTTGTCTAGCTGGATGTGAATTTGGGGGCAGCTATTTGTGGATTTGTGGGGCATAAAAAATTGTTTTGTCTATTGGTGTCTTAGCATCAAAAGTACAATTTTTTGCGCTCGTATTTGTTAGAGATGAATTAAACCGTAAAATGCAGAAATTCGCTAACTTCAAGCCAGGTGCGTTCAACAGACAAGCTATCTGGGTTGATTCCGTGAAAGTCTAGATTCTTTTTCTCATAAGTTTTTAGCCTATCTATTGTGCTTTCGGCTAATTCCTTGGTTTTAAATAAGCAAGCTTCTTCTATTTCAAAAGTCCATTCAGTATTTGATACATAATAATAATTTAAATCTAGAAAGTGACCAAATACTACCCAGACATCTTTTTTAGGCATAACTTTTATTTTATCTTTTATGAAGAAGAATCAGCCCCAGCATTACCAACATAAGCATCTATTTCGCAGTAGTTATCGCCACTAAATATTATTTTAGGCTCCTCATAATAGAAAACTTCTGCATAAACATGTCCTACTAATTCAGCAAAATTATCAGCTTCAAATGTTGCGTCTTTAGGCGAAAAAAATATCTTCTTGCCGTAGCGACGAATAAATTCTTTTAGTTGCATAATTCAAAACTTATATTTCGTCATTTTTAATCAAATCTTTTCGCCAATTAACAACGCCTCTACCATAGCAGCAGTCACAAGCTCGAAGAATTTTCTTGATATTCATCTATTATTTAAACTCCTTCAGTTCTACCACAAGCCGGGCATTTAATTTCATCAAACTGATTTTTATCTATTTTTGATTTTATTTTTTTCATAATCGTAAGTAAATTCAGGTATTTTACTAGAGGATTCAATAAAATAAGTTAAGTAACTTTTAATAACTTTAATATCTTCTTTTAGTCGATTTTTAGTAGATTTTATTCGGGATAATGCAATGTACAAATAAGTATCGATTGAATCTTTATCAGTTCCTTCTGCAAATTCTTCTTTTAAATCTTCTAAATTTTCAATTGAAAAATCTAAGTGGCTAATATGACTGCCAAAATCATCTAAATAGCAAGAGACTCTAGCTACAGCTTCTTTAATATCAGATGCTATCGTTTCATCTATGCACATAATAAAAAGTTAGATTTTGTTTCAAAATTAGTTAGCTAATTCTATAATTTTACATTATTTTGTATTTTTGCAGTTCTGCAATATCTGCTAAAATATAATTTTGACAACATAACTCTCACAATAAAGACAGTTGCCCAGGCAATACATTACCCTTACGTCGCGTACGAAGACTGAGGTGAAAAAATGTACACAATACACATAAGTTTGTCCGATGATTATCTTATGACACAAAATTTTATAAATTACATGGATCTACTCGATGAGCTTTATATATTAGATGAAAATAAACAACCTATTAAGCCCGGCAGTCTTGAGCAATGGTCTGATTGGCGGAAAAATGAGAACAATATACAAGTAGCTTTAGATACTTTTTCGTGGGGAAGAGTATCTACCATCTTTTTAGGAAAGGATTATTCTAATTTTCCTAATCAAGAACCACAGCTTTTTGAAACTATGGTTTTTGGAGGTGAATATAGTGGTAAATTCTGGAGATATTCAACTTGGGAACAAGCAGTTGCCGGACATCAAGAAGTTTGTATGATAGCTATTTGAGCCTATTGATGAGAAAAATTTAAACTTATAAGAATAATCTTAAACCTAATATCGTTTATCTTGTGGGTTTGCACATAAGATGAAATTTGGACAACGCAGTTACAAGGGTTTGGGGCGACTAGATTCGCGCATAAAGTGAAAATTCTTACCCCACAAAGATTTCAGCCAAATATTCAATTCGCACATAAAGTGAAATTTTGTAACTAATCACAAAAGTTAACTGCACTTTATGTGAGATTGGAAACATTAATTATTAGGGATACGGAATATCCCATAGGAAAGTAACTTGACTACCTTGGCACGAAAAATTACCAATACAGGGACGAAGAAAAACATTGGTAGATTCTTCAGCTTTAAGATGCACTCCCTGATTTGGTACGAATCTCTGAATGAAAGAAATTATATGTATCTTCTGGAAATTGATCCAGATGTCCTCTCCTATAGCACTCAACCCTTCAAAATTTCTTACATTTTAGATGACAAGGTACGGCGGTATACTCCGGATTTTTTAGTGCAACGGCAGTCAAAGCAACAAATTGTGGAAATTAAGCCAAGTTCCTGGCTTGAGGATGAAAAAAATGTCAGAAGATTTCCAGTAATAGCTTCTAGTTTGAAGTCTCTTGGTTGGGAATTTGTCATCATCACTGATGAAATGATGAATCGAGGCTCTCTGTTAAATAACGTTAAACTTCTCTATCGATATGCCAAAATCCCTTTAACACTTCAAAACCTGATTATTTGTCATCAATATTTTCAAAAAAAATTACCAATTCCTCTATCTACAGCTATCAATAATTTACAAACTCAAGGGATTGATAAACCAATTTTATTAAAATTAATTTTTTTAGGATTTTTAAAAACTGATTTAATGACTCAACTAAATAATAATAGTCCTCTTTACTTATCCTCACAAGCCTATTTCGCAGGGAGTGGGGAAAATGACTAGAGTTAGATTCCAAGTAGGAATTCACTTGTGGCTGCATAACTGTGAGTACATTATCCAACAAAGAACAGACAACAAATTTAAACTGCTTGAAGAATCCACAGGACAAATTAGTTGGCTAAGTGAAAAAGAATTAGTTCAATACTTCTTCACTGGGCAGTTAAATTTTCAAAAAACAACTGATACTGAAACCGTCAATCACTATCGTTCAGTAGATTTTTCAGAAATTCCTGAATCTCTCAAAGCTGAAGCCCAACGGAAAGAAAAATATGTTCTCACAGTTTTAGAACAAAAAGTGTCAACATATACTTCATCTTCCTTGACTCCCATTATTCAGCAAGTTGCTCAACAAATTGAAGATAAACATCCTCCTTCACACATTACACTTTACCGTTGGTTAAAAGATTATCTCCCTAGTGGTGGTGATATCCGCTCATTAATTCCTAGACATAAAGGTAAAGGAAACTTTAACCCCAAAATAACCCCAGAAGTAGATAAATTAATCAAAGAAGTTATTACCGAAGTATATCTAACTCCTGAATGTCCCAATATTGCGAGTATTTATGATGTCGTTATTTGTCGCATTCTTGCTGAAAATAATTTAAGAAAATCCCAAAGAAAAGCCACTCTAAAGATTCCTCATCGCGCCACAATTTATCGGCAGATTCAACAATTAGACACCATTGAAAAAGCAGTTGGTCGTTATGGAAAAAGAACTGCCAGTTTAATGTATAACCCCATTAAAGAAGGACCGCGCCCCTTTCGTCCCTTAGAAAGAGTCGAAATTGACCATACACTTCTCCCTTTCTTTGTTGTTGATACAGACACAAGAATGCCAATTGGCACACCCTCTTTAACCAGTGCTGTTGATAAGTATTCAGGAGTTATTGTTGGCTACTACCTCAGCTTTGAGCCTTTCAGTTCGCTTTCTGTCATGCAGTGTCTACTCCACACCATTCACCCAAAAGACTATGTAAAAAACAAATTTCCTTCAGTTAAAAAGGACTGGAACGTCTATGGAATAATGGAAATTCTTGTCGTTGATAATGGAAAAGAATTTTATAGCCAACACTTTCAAGATGCTTGTCAACAATTAGGGATAAGCATTCAATATACGCCTCCTTATATGCCTTGGTATAAAAGTAGCGTAGAAAGGACATTTAGTAGTTATAATACCCAGCTATTGCAGGGGCAGCCAGGGGCATTATTTCAGGAATTTACAACCCAATATGATTATGATCCCAAAAAGAATGCTGTGGTTTCTCTTGAAGCTCTGCAAGAGATGATTCACATCTTTATTGTAGACATTCATAATCAAAGTTCTCATTCTCAATTTTGTACACCTAGAGCCGAAGTTTGGTCAAAAGGAATAACTGAATACCCACCCACCCTACCACTAAATCTTCAAGAGTTAAGAGTATTGGTTGGAGCGATAGAAAAGCGGGTGATTACTAGAAGAGGTGTGGAGCTTTATGGGCTTTATTATAACAGTTGTGAGTTGGCTCGACTCCGCTCTAATTATGAAGGAGAAGACATGAGGAGGAGAGGGGGCTTGCGACAAAGAGAAAAAGCCACTATTAAGTATGACCCCACAGATTTATCAAAAATCTATGTCCTTGACCCAACCAGCCATCAGTTTATCGTCGTACCTGCGATGAATCAGGAGTACACTCAAGGACTAACTCTTTGGCAACACCGAGTTATTAAAAACTTAGCAGCTATTGAGTCAAAAAGAGTTGATATTGTGGCTTT
>JADEXV010000139.1 GCA_015206945.1 Nostocales cyanobacterium LEGE 12452
TTTGCAGACGTTTTTTTAGTTCTTCTTCGCTCTCTGCGATTTCAATCTCAAAAGGACGGCTCATGAGTATTCAAATTTATCAAGTTTGCTTCCCTCTATTATATGCAGCTTCATATTAAATTGGTATTACGAGTTGAGGGACCATAAAATTGCCACGGTTCTAATCCTGGGGTTGTATCAAGTATACTTTCAGAGTGGCTCCCCATCCAATCTGCTATATCTTTGAGACGCTCTAACTGCTCAGGAGGGATTTGTCCATTACCCATTGGGCTAACATTAAGCAAGAGGTTGCCCCCTTTGCCTGCTACTTCGCAAAGGGTATGAATCAATTGACGAGACGATTTGAAGTTGCAATCATCTGAATTATATCCCCAACTCTCGTTAATAGTCAGACAAGTTTCCCAAGTACGATCGGGTGGGTGAGGAGGAATAAACTGCTCAGGAGTCTCAAAATCTCCACAATTCGGAAGACGATCGTTGATGAGAATATTAGGTTGTAAATCACGAATCATTTTTGCTAATTCTTGAGCCTGCCATTGCTCTGGAGTGCGTTCCCAACTTCCGTCAAACCAAATGATGTCAATTTGACCATAGTTGGTCAATAATTCTCGTATCTGATTAAACATAAATTGGATATATCGCTCCCACTGTTGCGCTGTAGGTTGAGGTAGCTGGTCAAAGCGATAAGGTTTATCTGCTTCTGTAAAAGCTGGATAGTCTGGATGATGCCAGTCACTAAGCGAAAAATAAAGACCAATACGCAATCCTACAGAGCGCATCGCTTCAATATATTCACGTATAATATCTTTTTTATAAGGCGCAGATGCAATTGAAAAGTTTGATTCTTGCGTATGGAATAGGGCAAAACCATTATGATGTTTGGCTGTTAATATGGCATATTTCATTCCTAGACTTTTTGCTAAATCTGCCCATTCTTGAGGATTGTATTGCTGTGGATTGAAAGTATTAGCTGTGTAGTGATATTTCTCAACTGGAATATCTTTGCAAAAAGGTAGGCTGAATACACCCCCAACTAACGGCCAAGATAACTCACATCCTTGTTGAGAACTATGTCCCCAATGAATAAACATCCCCAATCGAGCTGTATCAAACCAGTTATTCATCATGGTGAAATTTGGCAATAATTCTGCTTAATAAAGGAGAAATAGCTCCCTTTGCATATTAGTACATATACAGATTTTGGTTGTTATTATTTGTTGGCTGAGGTGAAAAGGCGTAGGCGTAGCCCGCCGCAGGCATCGCTATAAAGCGGGGCGTAGCTCATCACCCCCTTTTCCCCATAACTAGAAACAAGCGCTTGCTTGGTGTGGGCATAGTATAGGGTGTTATGTAAAGATGTATCCCTCAAAGTCTGCCGTACCAATTGCACCAAACATTATGCTAGACAAAAAATTCACGAATCACGCAAATAAAGATGACATAGTATGATAAACAGTGTCATCTTTAAAGCTAAGTAAATCCGTTGAATTGAGATCACAACGTCTATCTGGGAATTTTAAAGCTAAGTAAATCCGTTGAATTGAGATCACAACGTCTATTTGGGAATTTTGCTATTATTTGCTACTTTAAAATATATGCAAATAATTGAAATTTCTCCATTCCAAGCATTTCGCCGGAGTGTAGCAACAGTAATACAGGTAGTTCCAAAGGAGCTACGCTATGTAACAATACTGACATTAATGGGTGGTGCAGGCCCAGCGATCGCCATTTGGCTCAACAAAACGATCATTGATGAAATTACTCGCTTATTGAGTACGGGGACAACGCAGAATGCCATCGCCCTGATACTTTCGCAACCGCTGCTACTGTCCAGTATTGCAGGTTCGCTGCTAGTAAATTTGGTCAGTGATGCGATCGCTAACATCAATGCCTTTGTATATAGTTCTCTGCGTGATCGTGTTTTCGGCTTTGTCCAAGGACAAGTGATTGAGAAGGTTGCCACTTTTGAAGATATTGCTCTGTTTGAAACACCCGATTTGCTCAATTTGGTGCAGTTGACCGAAAAGGGAGTGCAACGGCTTCCAGAGCTTTGTCTTAGGCTGGTGACGATGTTAGAAGGAATTTTTATCTTCATTCCAGCCATACTGCTTTCGGTGTCTCTTGCTTGGTGGATACCGCTAATTTTGTTTAGCTGCGTTACCCCCGTGATCTATGTGCAGGTGAAATACCGTAAGCAAGCTTGGGGAGTAGAAAGAACTCAAGCGAGTGTTTTTCGGGAAATGAACTTATACAAAACGGTTTTAACCGGGGAAACATACGCCAAAGAAATACGTTTGTTTAGCTTGCAACCCTTACTACTAGAACGCTGGCACGGACTTTACCGTACCATTTTTAGAGCAATGGAACAAATCCGCCGTCGGGGGACAACAGCGGTTATTGGTTGGTCTTTATTGAGTGGGTTAGGTTTGGCGTTGCCATACATATACGTCATCCAGGGAGTGTTAGGTGGAACCCATACATTAGGAGATTTGGCGCTTTACACTGGGGTAATTTTAGAAGTACATCGGAGTTTGGATAATCTGATGTCTGGTGGGTCAGAGTTATATAATATTGCACTGGCAACGACGCCGATTTTCCAACTTTTGGAGTTAGAGCCGCAGTTGTCCTCTTCTCATGCAGAGTTGCAATCAAAGTCAGTAACAAAGGTATGGGGAGAAGTCAAAGAATCGGCTGCTAACAATCGGAACTTTCAAAGAAATGGGAACGATCGTCGATCGCAAACAGGTATTGACATTAAAAATCTATCCTTTACCTATCCCAATAGCAATCAGCCAATCCTGAAAAACATCAACCTGACGATTCACCCCAACGAGATGATTGTACTGGTGGGTGAAAATGGTGCTGGCAAGACCACATTAGCAAAGCTATTATGTCGCCTCTACGATCCTAGCCAAGGTGCGATTATTTGGAATGGGCAAGATTTGCGATCGCTTCCATTAGAAGATTTGCGATCGCGTATTGATGTAGTCATGCAAGATTACGCTCGTTTTCCAACTACCGTGCGAGAGAATGTTGCTTTTGGGGATTTACTTAAAATAAAGGATGACGACGCAATTAGGGAAGCGATCGCTGAGGCTGGTTTAGCGAGAGTAATTTCAAATCTCGATCGAGGTTTGGAAACTCTTTTAGGCAAACAACTAGAAGGAGGTATCGATCTATCAGGAGGACAATGGCAAAGATTAGCGATCGCTCGGGCTTTGCTGCGACTCTCTCCAGCCGAACTAGTCATCCTTGACGAACCAACAGCAAACCTCGATCCGAAAACAGAACATGAGATTTACAATATTTTGCGTAACCTGGCGCAGGGAAGAATAGCCGTTGTAGTTAGCCATCGCCTCGCCTTAGCAAAACTAGCAGATCGAGTGGTAGTACTAGAACACGGACAAATAATCGAAGTAGGCACTCATGACGAACTTATGGCACTAGGCGGACAGTATCACTTGATGTTTTGTCGTCAAGCTAGTAGTTATAACTAACACCATTTCTTTGTGAGGCTGCGCTAAACCTTTGAAAATAATTGCCTACTCTTACACCGATCCGCTATTAGAAACTTCTCCCGATCGAGCCGATTGGGGATGGGAGGTGGATCGGGTTTATGAAGATTTGGGCAAGCCAGACTCTTCTTTGCGATCGCAATTACAACAATTATTCAAAGATTGCCAAACTGAACCAGCAGATTATCTCCTGATTCGTCGGTTGGAAGAATTGGGAGATACTGTAGAAGAAATTAGCGATCGCCTCAATCAACTCGAAGTCATGGGAATCGCAGTAATCGCCACTGAACAACCCTACACTTCCGAAAATTACCCTCTGGGCGCTGACTTGCTGAATTTGCTACACGCAATCCAACGTCAGCAACGTAGCCGTCGCATCCGCCAAGGACACGCCCGTAATCGTCTTGAGGTTGCACCGCCACCCGGCAAAGTTCCCTACGGCTATCGCAGAGGTAAGGGAAAATATACCATTGACCGCAGTACTTCACCAGTAGTCAAAGATTTTTTTGAACACTTTTTACTCTATGGTTCCCTGCGGGGTTCAGTGCGTTACTTGGCGAAAAAATACGGCAAGAAAATCTCTGTCACCACAGGAAGACGGTGGCTGACTAATCCAGTTTATCGCGGCAATACAGCTTACCAAAATGGTGAAATTATCTCTAATACCCATATTCCAATAATTTCTAAAGAGGAAGCAGCCCAAGTTGACCGACTTTTACGCCGTAACAGCCGTTTACCATCCCGAACTGCTAGCGCACCGCGTTCTCTGGCTGGGTTGGTTGTCTGTGCTGAGTGTCAGTCGCATCTGACAGTTACCCGTGTTACCCAACGCAACCAAGATAAAGAGTATCTTTATTTACGTTCTACTAGCTGTCCCCAAAGCCCCAAGTGTAAGGCTATTCCCTACCAAGAGGTATTGGAACATACCATTGAAACCGTTTGCCGTGATTTACCTCTAGCGGTAGCAGGGATGAATTTTCCTCAGTTGGATGCATTCAAGAATAGTTTAGGGCAAGCGATCGCTCGTCAGCAAGAAATACTTGCTCAGTTACCCGCTTTAATTGAAACTGGAATTTTAGATGACGAAACCGCAAAATTAAGGGCTTACAAACTCCGCACAGAAATTTCTGCACTCGAAGCAAAGTTGGCAATTCTCCCTCCAGTTAACTTGCGTTCTGTTGCTCAAGCTGTTTCAATACCACAGTTTTGGTTAGATTTGTCGGAAACAGAACGAAGATTTTACTTTCGAGAATTTATTAGGCAAATTGAGATTGTTTGTCAGAATAAAGAATTAAAACTCCAGGTTATTTTTATTTTTTGATTTAATTGAAACGCTATTTTTGAGACGGTTGATCCTTAGTATACGCAACAGGTTTTGGCCCTGCATTCCGCACATTGATAACTTTATTGAGGATATCAAACCAAAAAGGCGCACCCATAGCAATAGCGAAACCACTCACTATCCAACCACAAATTAATTTAAAAACCTGTGAAATTCTGATGTAAACTATATTCGATTTCGTCGTATCTAATAGCTCAAACTGTTGATTAATATTTTGCCATCCAATGGGTATAGAAGCATTTCCTAATAGCTTTTCAATCTCATTTCTAGCTTCTCGATCGTTAATATAATCGATTCGTTGACTTGCACTTTGAGTAATGGTAGAGCGGATAACCGAATCCTGCGACAGTCTTTTAACCAAGTGAAATGTATCAGTATTGGTTAAAAAAGCAACTAATATTCCAATTAAAATAGCAACTCCTTTGGCATTTCGCTTATAAACACCGCTGGCTCGATCCATTGAGCGATCAAACCATGTTTCTACTTCATTTTTAAATTGATTTACTTCCTCTGTGAGATCGCCAATTTTTATTCTGCTACGTTGAGCAATTACACTAAGGCTCTTAATTAAACTATCAGGGACTTCATCAGGTAACTCTTTATTAACAAAATCTATAAATTTCTGGTCAACTTCTCCATAAATTTCTTGAATTTTTGTGTAACTTGCACTATTTGGACTATTAATACCTTTTTTAAGTTCTTTATAAGAGGCTAATATCATCTGTAAGTTAGTTTTTGCTTCTTCACTAGGATGTTTAACATAATTAATTAGCTCAGGAATTTTTAAGGTATCTAATAAAGTAATTGAAAATGTTTCAGAAGGAAGATAGGAAGGGCCGCTTTGTTTTTCTAGTACTAGTTTATCAGGCTTTTTAGTAATTTCCTGGAAATGCTTTTCTATTTTACCCTTGGCTTGTTGATTCAAGGTATTAATCAAAGGATCGTTATAAAGTTTTTGTACTAGATGGATTGCATTAATAATATCTGATTTTTCACTTTCACTACCACCTGATAAAAGTAATTCAATTGAAGTTCTTAAATGTTTTGCTCTCCATTGTAATAATGTGGCAATTAATTCTTGAATTTCTGAAGCTAGCAAGCTCAAAATCAAGTAAATAAAAACCAAGCCAAGAGTAATATCTACAACTACAGGTAAATTCATTGATAGTCTCCAATAATTTTTAGCTATTTATTGTTATCGAAAGTGCTTAAGAAATTGTATATCATAAATATCTAAATTCAAGAGTTGCTTAATTAAAATTAAAAAAGTAAAATTAGTTTATTTAGACAGGTTTAGTAAGGAATATTCTTCGATTAATAATTATTGAATTTAATTTAAGTTAAGTGGGCATAATTAAATATAAAATAAACTCCTAGGTTGTAGTGAGCGATTTATCGCTCAGAGCAAGGATTATCAGGACTAAAGTCTTTACTACAAACTTTAAATGTATTTATCCCTAGATACTTCTTAAAAAATAAATAATTATGTTTTTCGTAAAAATACTATTCAAAAACTTGATAGACAAATTTTTTAAATATTCAGTATATCATTTAATTAGTGTAGCAATCAGTTACAAAATTTCTGGAATTAGCCAAACAAAAAGTAAATAGATAAAATTTAAACTAAGCGTCACCTTAAAAAGAAAATACAAGTTTATTTACGGACTATCTGACAGGTAATAAATAATTGGTTGTATTATTTTTATCATTTATTAGCTGAAATGTAATTTAAATAACCAATATAAATTTTTCAAAAAATAGCGCTAATTATAAAAAATTGAGTTAATCTTGGAAACTAGCAATTGTTAAGAACATACGTTGTTACTGGGTGGCAACATGGGAGATTCGCTAGATGTCTCTATGTAATCAAACCAGCAAGTAAAATGATTACCAGAGAATATGCAAGAAGGAAGCTTTATTTGGAGTCATCTGGAAAAACAGCATCGCACGGTTGGCAAATGGATTGATTGGGTATGGCTAATAGTATTGCTGTTGGCAGCAGTATTACTATTTAGCATCAATCTGGGAGGGTTGCCGCTGCGAGATTGGGATGAAGGTACTGTGGCACAGGTTGCTCGTGAAATTTGGCACGCCCCAGCAGGTTCAATGCGTTGGCTTTACCCAACGTTAGGAGGCGAACCATATCACAACAAGCCGCCTTTGATGCATTTGCTAATAGCTTGTGCTTATTCTCTAGGAGGCGAAAATGAGTTGACAACGCGCCTACCTGGAGCAATTTTAACAGCAACATCTGTACCTTTACTGTATTGCATTGCTCGAGAGATATTTCGCCAACGTTGGGCTGCTATTTATAGCGCCTTGATTTACCTAACAATGCTACCCGTGGTACGTCATGGGCGGTTAGCAATGTTAGATGGGGCGATGGTAAGTTTTTTGATGGTGATGATGTTGTGCGTGTTGCGATCGCGCCGAGATTTACGCTATTGTCTTGGTGTTGGCATTAGCTTTGGGTTTATTTGTTTAACTCAAGGACTGCTAGGCGCATTACTCGGTGCGATCGCAATTGTATTTCTGTTTTGGGATACGCCACGATTGCTGACTTGTTACTATCTCTGGATCGCAATCTTAATTGGCATTCTACCTGTAGCTGGTTGGTATGGTGCCCAACTAATTCGCTATGGTTATACTTTCGCCCAAATTGGTATTGCCAACCCATCACTAGGCCGAATTGGCTCAGTTGTAGAAGGTAATTCTGAACCACCTTGGTACTATGTGATTGAACTTCTTAAATACACATGGCCGTGGCTGTTATTCTTACCACAAACTGTCCGCTTAACCTGGGAAAATCGCAACCTTAGCTGGGCAAAACTAGTAATGGCGTGGAGTGGGGTTTATCTGCTGGTAATTTCTTTCATGATTACCAAAGTTCCCTGGTATCTATTCCCGATTTACCCTAGTTTAGCTTTAGCTTTTGGTATCCAGTTATCAGAAACGGAAAATTCGCCTTTACTCTCATCTTATCCCCGTGCTTGGGTTGCTGGTTTGGCAATACTTGCTGTGGCTGCTTCTGCTGGTGGTATTTATTGCCGCCGTAGCTTTAACTATGTCCTTAGCAGCTATTTTGGCAGAACGAGGCGACGGACAATTTTTGAAGATTTTGTTTTGGGGAAGTTATATTTCGCTGCTGCTGTTAATGAAATCTAACTACTGGGTTTGGGAATTATCTGAAGCCTATCCAGTTAAACCAGTCGCCGCCATGATTGTACGAGCAAATCCAGCTACGAGGAAGATTTACACATCTTTTCCTTACCATCGTCCCTCGTTGGATTATTATAGCGATCGCATTATCATTCCCGCTTCTGTTGGTGAACTGGAATATTATTGGCACTACAACGGCCAACCCTACTTCCTGCTTAATGTATCTGATTTCAACAATCTTCAACTAGAGTCGATGAAGCTAATTGACCAAGCTGAAGGTTGGAAGTTAGTCACAAAAGATACTAATCGGCTGTAAATACGGGGCATGGAGCATTGAAAAGAGGCAGAGGGGAAAGACTTACTGCTCCCCTGCTCCCCTGCTCCCCTGCTCCCCTGCCAAAAAAAATCAAATCATAGCCCAAAAGGTAATGATAATCTTGTAGCGATCGCGTTCTTCCAAAAAGTGTAAAAAACCTGCGATTTACTTTGAAGAAATGATAAACTGCGTAATCTTGCGGTTCTGCTAGCGAGCTGTATTTTGGAGAGCAACATTAGTGCCATACAACAAGAGCTATTTCCGCTGTGTGTCATGTTGTATCCTCGATTGAAGGTGCGTTGGGAATTGGTGCGGCAGTTGATTCACTTACTCGGTACTGAAATCCGCTCTCGTTTGGAACCAGAACAGGCTGCTTATTTTTTCGCTTACTATGAGTCGTTGCAGGCAATGTTTTCACCCCAACTATTGCCAGACAGTAAATTATAAATGCTTTAGTGTCCCGATTTTCTAATAGGTATAAATGTTTAAAGTAAATGCTTGAGAGTTATATAAGTTGTTAAAATAGCGAGTCAATCATAACTTTAGCGATCGGTAACTGATGATTTATATTTTGAGCCATCAGGCATAATCGCACCTTCGGTGAAGGCGCTGCTCAATTCATAATCGCTCACTTTAGCATTTTTGAGATTAGCACCAGTTAGGTAAGCTCCTTCCAGGTTAGCACCACTTAAACTAGCATCTCTCAAATCTGCACCACTCAGGTTTGCATGGCTCAAATCTGCACAAATTAAATTAGCACTTCTGAGATTGGCACTATTAAGATTGGCCTGATTTAAGCGAGCAAAACCCAGTTTTGTATAACTTAAATCTGCACCACTAAGTTTAGTCTGGCTGAGATTAGCATTATCTAAATTGGCATAGCTCAAATTAGCATTGCTCAAGTCACTTTCTATCAAATTGGCTTTACTAAGATTGGCATGGGAGAGATTAATGTCTACTAACTCCGCACCAGGAGCATCCAAACCTTTCAGAGAAACACCATCCTCATTCAAATCTTGCAGTGCCAAAATTCTGGCATAACTAACTTTAACATTGTGTGCTGCATCAACCGTACTCCAAGCTTGATAATGAAATTGTTTTCTACGATCTGGAGCTTCCTTAATGAATAGAACTAGTGCCACCACCAAACTGATAGTGTCAGCAGCACCCAAAACCTCTGCTAGTAAAGAGTTGTCATCGACAATTAAAAGAATTACCGTAAAGATAACTACCGAAACTATGGCGACTAACCATGTTGGTGCTATCCAGAAAGCGTCAATAAGTTTCCTCGCTAAAGTTACAAGTTTTTTCTCAGCTTGGACAGCTTTAGGTGAAGATTCTTCCCCTGCACCTTTTAACATCAACGCAGTAATTGCTCTATAAGCATCTCGCCAAGCTTTTTTGACTTCAGGAGTCCAATCTTCTTGGAGATATTGCTCAAGCGTCACCAGCAGTGTTTCCCCAACTGGGCCATAATATTTGGGAATGGCTCCATAGCCTACGTGTCTACCTCCTAGAGCGTTGAGAACTGGCCCTAAAGTTTCTGGGTTGCGGAGATTTTCTACTACCAAAACCAGAGAATTTAACAGCTTTTTCTGTTGATTCACCATATCAGTCTTGGTAAACAGTGGTTTCACCTCTGGGTGAGCTTTAAACAAATTATCATAGAAGCTGGCTGCAAATTCATTAGCGTAAGGTTTTACTTTTTCAAAACTTTGTTCTAATATTTCAACATTTAAAGACATATTTTTCTATGATATGTAAAGAATAAATAGTTTAATTTTTTTGGGCTACGAGCGATACGATTAATAAAATTAATAAAATATTAAAATTTCTGTACTATGATTTCATAAAAAGCAATTAAAAACTTAAAATTTTTAATTCTTGCCATAAAAATTTACAAGTATTTTAATAATTATAAAAATGGATTACCGATCGTAATTTGGGCTATAAATTTTCTTTTCTATAGCCAAAATTTCATTAGATGTCTGGTGGGCAATCGCTCTTTAAGCGGACATAATATAAAACCGCGTCCTATTTGGGGTAATAAGACACGGTTTATCAGAGTATTTAGTTATAATATTACAAAAATCAAAGTAGAATTTGATTTATACAAAAGTAATCCATTTACTGAGATTTGTTTCCTGGGCCATTAAGTTTCTCTGTTGTGGGAATAATTTGGCTATCATAGCTTGTCTTTTCTTGCGTCAAAGCGATCGCACCAAAGAAAATGGCACTACCCACAGCCAAGGCTACCATCGGACGCTTGAGTAGGACAAAATCTCTGAGAATCCTCGCTAAAGGTCGACTTTGACGACGTAGCGACGAAGACATCATCAATTGTCTCCAAGTAAACGGATCGCGGACATAATGACCACTTTGGCAAACTACTAGCCTTTCCTGGCAATAGGGACAGCAAAACAAGCCCATGCGTGTTTTAACTGGTTTTGGCGTGGCATTTCTTTGGCAAATTGGGCAAGTAACATAATGATTATCAAAAGTGTGTATATTCATTTACCTCATCCGCCTAGTCCATTTACTCGCTCTATAACAATAGCTATATTGAATTGGGGTCAATGTCCGATCTGATATCAGGCATCAATCATACATACATTCTATTACTACCAAGGATGGCTCAATAGTCGCAACACGAGTATAGCTAGATTTAAACAAGGATGACTCATGGTTAATGTTTACGGGTGCGTCCACCCAGCCGAAAAACTTTATTGTCTCTAGAAAAAATAGTGTTGGTGCCCACTCGCACCCCACTAGCCGCAGCTACACCCAACTTAGGCATCGCTGACCCTTAAATAATAATTGTCTCTCATTTAACCATTCTCCCCACACAAATTTTGCACAATGACATTTTTAGCTAAAGCTTTGTAAGTTAAGCAAATAAAGTCTACTTGTCCGGTTGCTAAATAATGGCTCACAATGATAAGTAACAGATAAAAATTTAAATTTTTTCTTACATTTACCCCGCCTCTCAATGACTCTCTTGCCTCCCACTCAACTGAGGAAGGTAACGGAACAACCTGCCTTTCCTACACCTTCCGCTCGTTTAGCTCACCTAATCAATCGTTTTCAGCCATCCCCAGAAACAGTGGTACTGTTTTTAGCCATGCTCATTGGCGGTGGTACTGGTATGGGTGTAGTCACCTTTCACTATTTAATCCAATTGGTTCACCAGCTGATGCTGGAAAATTTAATGGGTCAAATTGGCACCTGGGGTGCTTGGACTTTAGCCTGCGTTCCCACCCTTGGCGGATTAATTGTTGGCTTGATGCGCTGGCGCACTCAAGACTTTGGCCCTGGACTTTCATCTCTCATCGCCGCCTCTCAAGGAAAAGAGATTAGACGACCGCTACGACCAGTTACCAAAATGCTGGCTGCATCTGTTTCTTTGGGGAGTGGTGCTTCTTTGGGACCAGAGGGACCGAGTGTCGAAATTGGCGCAAATTTTGGGATGTTGTTCTCTGTGATCCTCAATGTATCTCAAGAACGACAACGCTTGCTGTTAAGTGCTGGCGCGGCGGCGGGACTTGCTGCGGGATTTAATGCCCCCATCGCTGGAGTATTTTTTGCTCTGGAGGTGGTGATGGGAGCTACATCTTTCGCTACTTCTGCTGTCAGTGTGGTGCTGTTAGCAGCGGTGGTAGCAGCATTAATTGCCCAAATTGGTTTGGGGGCACAACCTGCTTTTGATTTACCTGTTTACCAAGTTCGCAGTCCTTTGGAATTACCCCTTTACCTTGGTTTGGGTTTAGGGGCCAGCTTAGTTTCTCTGGCTTATACCCAATCAATTCGTTTAGCAAAAGCTTGCTTTGCTGGGAAAGTTCCAGGTTTTGCCTTTTTGGGACGAATTCCTGAGCCGATTCATCCAATTATTGGCGGTGCAATTATTGGCGCTGTTGCTTTGCAATTTCCGCAAATTCTGGGCGTAGGTTACGAAACTGTAGAAGCAATGCTTCAAGATGTGGAGTTTCCACTCTACTTATTGGTGGTGTTGTTGGTGGTGAAATTATTGATGACTGCAATTAGTGCAGGTAGTGGTTTTATCGGTGGTTTGTTCGCGCCAGCAATGTTTTTAGGTGCTTCTTTTGGATCGGCTTACGCCAAAATGTTGGGTGTAGCATTCCCAACAATTTGCGATCAAATGGCGGCTCCCCCAGCTTACGCGATGGTGGGAATGGCAGCAGTACTGGCTGCTAGTGTGAGAGCGCCGTTAACGGCTATTTTAATGCTGTTTGAATTAACCCGCGACTATCGAATTGTTTTACCGTTGATGGCAGCTGTGGGTTTGAGTGTTTGGCTAGTAGAAAGGATTAAACCAACTTTTAACTCTAACTCTAATCTACAACAAATTGGTCTTTCGGAATTGAAAGATGAACAAGCGGAAATTGTGCAGCAAATTTTGGTAGAAGATGCCATGTATCCCTGTCCCAAAAAGTTACCTGCAACTCTGGGAGTATTAGATGCTGCTGTAGAAATGACCCGCGATCGCGTCCGCAGTGCTTTAGTATTTGATGAAGCAGAACAATTAGTTGGTATACTTTCTTTGGAAGATATTAACCGTGCCCTTGCTATTTGGCAAACATACCCAAATTCCTTAACTGAAATTCCAGATAATTTATCCAGTCAAACCCTCATAGACATTTGTACTACTGAAATTCTCTATGCATGGCAAGATGAACTTTTATCTGAGGCTTTAGACCGGATGAGTCTTCGAGGTATACATCAATTACCAGTGGTAGCAAGAGATAAACCCGATCGCATTTTGGGTTTATTAGAAAAAGAACAAATTGCATTAACCTGTAATTTAGCAGTCACGCGCAAGGCACTTCGCCACTATTTACCAGTCTTACCCACTACAGATATAGTCATTAGTCATTAGTCACTTGTACTGAGCGTAGTCGAAGTATTGGTCATTAGTCATTCAGTCATTATTTTCACAAAGGACACTTGACTAATGACTGTTTATAGTCATTGTTTTGCACAAAGGACAAATGACAAAGGAGAATTGACTAATGACTATTTATTAAGCCGTGGCTTCTATCGCTTCATCACCTTCGCGATCTTCTGGATCTACCTGTCTTAGACGAATGTGCTTTTTGCCTAAAGTGATCAGAAACTCATCTCCTGGTTTAAGATTCATCTGTTTTGTATAAGCTGAACCTATCAGTAAGTTACCATTCGATTGCACACTAATTCTATAGCTAGCACTACGTCCACCACGTCCATTAGCACTGGGTGTACTGTCTAACTGAATGCCTTCAGCATCAATTAGGGCATTTAAGAACTTCATCATATTGACGCGCTCTATACCATTTTTGGTAACGGTATAGTAGCCGCATTTTTTGGCTTTGTCTTCTTTGCTCTCGTTCTCTAGCTCTTTGACTTTTTTGAGCAGTTCTTCGCCGAGTAGGGGTTCTATTTTTTTCTGTTTAGGCATCAACTTAGGTCGAAAATGAATGTTTGAAGTGTTTGAATCGATTTTATTTTAGCTGAGGTTGAGCTAACAGGAACATAATCCTTTAGTTTTTATCTCAACCTAGCCAAGTATATTACACTCAGATGCACAATTGTTATGCCATTACCAATATTGCCAAGACAATCTATTTTAGAGAATGCTGGCAATGCTGATAACTATATATATTAGTTTGTGGATTACTGCTAGACTATATAAGTTTTAAGTTTTCTAAACTAACGCTCTAAATTTTGTCTATTTCTTCAGGATGAGAACTGAGTCACAGAATGATAAGCAAAACTGATCCTTAGCCATTGGTGATTGGTAATTAGTCATTGGTTATTTAGAAATGACAAACTAAAGAAGTCTAAGAGTGGGAAGCCAACATCAGAATTTCTTTTAAGGGAGATGCAGTGCCAACGAAGACAAATGACAAACAACAAAGCTTGCCAAAATGAAATTAACTACCAGAGGACACTATAGTGTAAAGGCGTTGCTAGATTTAAGTTTACAGCCAAGATATGGGCCTGCATCTGTGAGAGCGATCGCAAAACGCCAAGATATCCCAGCTCCTTACCTCGAAAAACTACTAATAGAAATGCGTCGTGCATCAATAGTTAAATCAATTCGTGGTAGCATCGGCGGATATCAATTGGCAAGAGAACCTGCACAAATATCTATAGGAGAAATTTTAGAAGCTGTTGGCGAGACTAGCGATTTACCTCATCACACCCCGGCACCGACACAAGCTGAAGATTGGGTAACGTTTAGCCTCTGGCAGAGACTCAACCAAAAACTCAAAGAAGCTTTATACAGTATTACTCTGGCAGACCTTTATTACGATGCTCGGAGTCGGCAAGCTTCCCTTGGAGAAGAAGCTAGTTTTGTGGTTTAGTCAAGAGTCAATAGTCGAAATATTGACCCTTGACTTTTAACCCAAGACTTGCGACTTATGACTAATAATATCTATATCTTAATAATTGCAGCATTTTTAGATTATTTAATTGGCGATCCTTGGGATTGGCCTCATCCAGTGCAAGTTATGGGGTGGGTAATTTCTCGCCTGACCAAATTTTTTCTCCACTTATGTCAACATTCTCTAACACAACGCCTAGCTGGAATTGTACTAGGTATTATCTTAATAATTGGTAGCGGTCTTATTGGTTTTTTGATTATTCAAATTGCCAGATGGATTCATCCACTCTTAGGAATTGCAATAAATAGCATTCTTTTGGCTAGTTGTTTTGCTGGCAGAAGTTTGCGAGCAGCAGCGGAGGCTGTTTTACAACCTTTAACAGTCGGAGATTTAGAGAAGGCTCGAAAGATTTTAAGTAATTATGTTGGTCGAGATACCCAAAACCTCTCACAAGCAGAAATTTCACGAGCCGTTTTAGAAACTGTTGCAGAAAATGCCACCGATGGGGTGATGGCTCCGCTTTTTTATGCAATTATTGGTGTCTTTATACCAATTGTGGGGCCAACTCCCTTGGCTTTAGCATATAAAGCCAGCAGTACCCTTGATTCAATGGTGGGCTATCGAGAAGCACCCTATACTTATTTAGGATGGTTCTGTGCGCGATTAGAAGATTATTTGACTTGGCTACCTTGTCGGTTAACAGTCGTGACTCTAGCGCTGCTATCAGGTAAACCGATGCATATTTGGCAAACTTGTCGTCGGGATGCAATTAAAGATCCTAGTCCCAATTCTGGCTGGAGTGAGTGCGCCTATGCTGCATTTTTAGGTGTGCAGATGGGGGGTACAAATTGGTATCGGGGGGTAGCTAAGTACAAACCCCTGCTAGGAGATGCTATTTATGCCATTACTGCAACTTCTATTCAGAATGCTTTACAGCTGACTCGATATTGTTTTTTGCTATGGTTAGGGATAGCGATCACAATATTCTTAATGCTCCCAAATAGGTAATGATAAATATAAAGTTAGGAGTTAGGAGTTAGGAGTTAAGAATAAAAACTCCTAACTCTTAACTTATCACTCCTAACTGATGACTTGCTATGTCTGCCAAAGTAGTTGAAATTCTCTCATCCGAAGAAATCCGTCGTACCTTGACTCGCCTTGCCTCTCAAATTGTCGAAAGGACGCGTGATTTGTCTCAACTGGTGCTTCTTGGTATTTATACTAGGGGTGCGTTATTAGCCGAATTATTGGCGCGTCAAATTGAGACGCTCGAAGGTGTAGCAGTGTCAGTCGGTGCTTTGGACATTACATTTTATCGAGATGACCTCGACAAAATTGGATTGCGGACTCCAACGAAAAGCGAAATTCCTTTTGATCTTACGGGGAAAACGGTTGTACTGGTGGATGATGTGATTTTCAAAGGACGGACGATTCGCGCGGCTTTGAACGCAGTCAACGATTACGGTAGGCCAGAGGTGATACGTTTGGCTGTGTTAGTAGACAGGGGCCATCGAGAATTACCAATTCACCCAGATTTTATTGGCAAGAAGTTGCCTACAGCTAAAGAAGAAATTGTCAAAGTTTACTTACAAAATTGTGATGGACGAGATGCAGTAGAGTTGATTGCAGATTAGGCTATGGGGGCAGGGAAGCAGGGGAGCAGGGGAGCAGGGGAGTAGAGGGCAGTAAGTACAAACTTTTTGTGCGTGATGCATGAATCCTGCATTTTGTCCATCATGTACTTAAAAAATAATGTCAGTAATCAAACGGACATGAGATTACGGGTAAGGGCAATTGTGAGAAATCTGTAAAACCTTGTTAAAAAATAAAGATTGTTTGGTTGCCTTGCCAGAAAAGCACAGCTCCTAATGAGAAAATAAAACATTCCAACCAAGCGATCGCCATCTGATTGTTAGCAAGCCTGTTAATCAGACCCAATTTTTTTGAGTTACAAGGCAATTAAAGCGCTATGGGACATGACCTAGAACATTAGTGCCTCAAAATACTCCTGAAAGCCAGTCCTTGTTTTATAAGTTTTATGTAGAATTTGATGGTGAGGTTATTTACTTGATTCTCAATTGCAGCAATCCAGGTTTCCTTTATGAGTCAGTCTTTTTCTCAAAACCAAATAAGACGAAATCGTCAACAGAGACTCTGGCAACAAAAATGGAGTTTAAAAACTAAAGCAATAGTTTGGGCACTAAGTATCAGTGTCCTTCCTGTGGTTGCAATGGGAATAGCTACTTATTTTTGTAATGTTAATTTAATTACTAAGCAAATTCCCCAGGTCAGACAAGAGAGCGCAAAAAGTTCAACAGAAACTGAACTTGTTTTACAAAGACAACAGTCACTCTTGTTAACTGGTATGGGAGTGACAGCAATTTTAGCAGGTGCGATCGCTGTTTTTGTGACGAATCGAGTTATGAGTCGAGTCAGCAACGTTGCTGCAATTTCTAATAATATTAAAAAAAAGCTACGTCCAGACAGTGAGTTTACTCAAGTCTTCATCGCTAGCCAAGATGAATTAGTGATGTTAGAGAAAAACATCACCTCATTCACAGACCTGCTTTCGGTTTTGGTACAGGAGAAAGAAGCCGAAGTCGATTATTCCCAAATATTAATCAAAATTACCCGTTGGGTTCGAGAATCATTCAATGAAGAAGATGTTCTCAAAACTACCTCAGAAGAAATTCGTAAAGCTTTAAGCATCGATCGCGTCACCATTTTTTGCTTCGACTCCAACTATAATGGAAGCTTTATCGCCGAATCAGTAGCACCTGGTTTACCGAAAATATTAGGGGTTACAATCTCTGACCCTGGATTTGAGGCAGGATATATAGAAAAATATCAAAATGGTAACATCCATGCTATTGATAATATCCATCAAGGCGATCTCAGTGATGATGATATTGAGTTGCTGGAGCAATTTGCTGTCAAATCTAATTTAGTAGCACCTATTCTCAAAGGCAAACGGCTATTCGGTTTATTGATTGCACATCAATGTTCTAGACTTCGCTTTTGGCAACAGTCTGAGATTGATTTGTTCTCTCAGATAGCTATGCAAGTAGGATTTGCCCTTGACTACGCCAACCTTCTACAACAAGTAGATACTAAGGCAGATAAAGCTCAGGTATTTATCGAAATTACCCGCAGCATTCGCCAATCGCTCAACGAAGAAGATGTCCTCAAAACGACGGTGGAAGAGGTTCGTAAGGCATTGAGTACTGACCGAGTACTGGTTTATAGCTTTTACCCTAATTGGTCTGGAATTATAATTGCCGAATCAGTGATTCCAGGTTATCCCAAAGTTTTGCGGTCTGAAATTCAAGATATCTGTTTCGGTCAGGGTTATGTAGAAAAGTATCAGTCTGGTCGCGTTGTAGCCACAAACAACATTCATGAGTCTGGTTTAGCTGACTGCCATATTAACTTGCTCGAATCCTTTGCTGTAAAAGCAAATTTGGTCGCCCCCATTCTCAAAGATGAACAATTATTTGGCTTATTAATTGCACATCAATGCTCCAGACCCCGTGATTGGCAACAATCTGAGATTGATTTATTTGCTCAGACAGCGATGCAAGTCGGGTTTGCTCTCGACCATGCAAGACTTCTGCAACGAATCGAAGCTGAGGGTGTGCAAAGTCAGTTGTTAGCAGATACTATCGGCATTATTCGCCAATCACTCAACGAGGAGGATGTCCTCAAAACCACTGTGGAAGAGGTTCGCAAAGCACTGAGTACCGACCGAGTGATGGTTTATAGCTTTGATGCTAATTGGTCTGGAACAGTCATTGCTGAATCAGTTGTTCTCACTTACCCAAAAGTTTTGCGAGCTGAAATCCAAGACCCATGTTTCGGTCAAGGCTATGTAGAAGATTATCAGTCTGGTCGCGTTCTCGCAATCAATAACATTTATGAAGCTGGTTTAGCTGACTGCCATATTAACTTGCTCGAATCCTTTGGTGTGAAAGCAAATCTGGTCGCCCCTATTATTAAAGATAAAGAGCTATTTGGTTTGTTAATTGCACATCAATGCTCCAAACCTCGTGATTGGCAACAAGCTGAGATTGATTTATTTGGCCAGATGGCGATGCAAGTAGGATTTGCTCTCGACCATGCAAGACTCCTGCAAAAAATTGAAACTGAAAGGATGCGAAGTCAGTTACTAGTGGATATTATCCGCAGCATTCGCCAATCCCTCAAGGAAGAGGATATCATCAAAACCACTGTGGAAGAGGTTCGCAAAGCACTGAGTACTGACCGAGTTCTGGTTTATAGCTTTTACGCTAATTGGTTCGGGATTATCATTGCTGAATCAGTGCTTCCGGGTTATCCCAAAGTTTTACGGTCTAAAATACATGACCCCTGTTTCACTCAAGGCTATGTAGAAAAGTACCAGTCTGGGCGCGTTGTTGCAATCAACAACATTTATGAGTCTAGTTTGGCTGATTGTCACATTAACCTGCTCGCATCTTTTGGTGTGAAAGCAAATTTAGTAGCACCAATTATTAAAGATGAGCAGCTATTTGGCTTGTTAATTGCACACCAATGTTCTGAACCCCGTGATTGGCAACAATCTGAGATTGATTTATTTGCCCAGATAGCCATGCAAGTAGGATTTACTCTCGATCATGCTAGGCTCCTACAAGCGTATCAAACTGCTGAAGCTAACTCTGAGGAATAGTAGGGGCGCAGCTGTGCGCCCTTAATTGATTTATGTATTTTTACGTTACGTTTAGTGTAACTTTTGAAGAAAAAGCTGCCAGAGCGATCGCTAATGGTAAAATTCGATGTTCCTGAATTTGAATCCTGGCGTGGAGTGTTTCTGCTGTATCATCCGGCAGTACTGGTACTGCGGCTTGCATTAATATTGGGCCGCTATCCATTTCTAAGCAAGCTATATGCACTGTACAACCGGTGATTTTTACCCCAGATGCCAAGGCTTGTTCTACAGCATGGATTCCCTTGAAACTAGGTAACAAACTAGGATGGATATTAATAATCCTTTCAGGAAAAGCATCAATAAAAACTGACGTTAATAGTCGCATCCACCCTGCCAAAATCACCCATTCTACATCGTAGTGCCGCAATGTCTGCACAATTTTTTCGTCAAACTCTTCTCGGTTTTGATAGTTGCGGTGATTTAATAAAACAGTTTCTACACCTCTATTAGCTGCTCTGACGGCTGCTTTCGCCGAGGGGTTATTGTAAATTAAAACTTGAATTTGGGCATTTAGCCGTCCATCTTCGATAGCTTGGGCAACTACATCAAAATTGCTGCCATTCCCAGAAGCCATAATTCCCAGTTTTAAAGGGGCGAATTGTTGGCAATTATCGCTAATGTTGGGAGAAATTAAGCTAAGGGTAGAATCAAGGCGGAGAGTCATAACAGCTAAGAGGGTTAATTATAGATGCCAAAAATATATACTAAGTCGTGGTTGGATAATGATACAGTAGCCGCGTGGATTTTTCTCGCACCAGCATTAATTTTGCTGGGTGTTTTTATCATTTGGCCGATTGCCTATTTGTTCTATCTCAGTTTCACTGCTGGTAGTTTTACCTTAAAAGGTATTTATTGGATAGGCTTAAAAAACTATTGGCGCTTGCTACTCAACCCCGACTTCTTGCAAGTGCTGGGTAACACTTTTTATTTTACGATCGCCACCATCATTCCCAGCTTAGTTATCTCTTTGGGATTAGCAGTACTATTAAACCGTTCCATTCCCTTGCGGGGCATCCTGCGGAGTGCCTATTTTCTGCCTTCAATTATCTCACTTGTGGCAGCCGGTTTGGGATTTCGCTGGCTGTTTCAAACATCAGGGCCAGTTAACGGACTTTTAAATTTTTTTGGGATTTCAGAAATATCCTGGCTAGGAGATACATTTTGGGCAATGCCAGTAATTATTTTAATGAGTATTTGGAAACAACTGGGTTTCAATATGGTAGTTTTTTTAGCAGGGTTGCAAGCAATTCCTTCCAGTCGTTATGAAGCAGCAGACTTAGATGGAGCAAATGCTTGGCAACAATTTTGGTATATTACTTTGCCCGGATTGCGCCCAACTGTCATATTTGCAGTCATTACTACCGCAATTTTTACATTGCGGAGTTTTGAGCAAGTTTTTGTGATGACTGGTGGTGGGCCGCTGAATTCGACTAATTTGTTGGTTTACTACATTTACCAAGAGGCTTTTGGTCAATTTGATTTTGGTTATGCAGCAGCAGGAGCGACGGTGTTACTTGCAGTGACGCTGGTACTAGTTTATTTGCAACTGCAAACTTGGGGAGAGGAGTAGGGGAG
>JADEXV010000469.1 GCA_015206945.1 Nostocales cyanobacterium LEGE 12452
GTATTAATGGCGATAAAACAGAATTAAAACATAAAAAATAGTATCAAAATGCACCTACCATATAAACTAAGACTTGCTTCCTCTCAACTAATAACTATAACAGTACTGCTTACTCTGCTCTTATTTATTCCTCAAATTTGGCTAAACTTGCAAGCATATTATAACTTCAATAGTATTACCAAAAATGAATTTAAGCTCCAAATGTTAAGCGATGAAATTACTTATTTTGATGAAGTATTAACTATGTCAGCCCGGATGAATGCTGCTACAGGAAACACTATTTGGGAACAACGATATCGCCAATTTGAACCTAAACTTGACATTGCTATTAAAGAATCTATAAAGCTAGCTCCTAAAGCATATAAAAATGAGGATACCAAGAGAATTGATGCCGCTAATCAGCGCCTGATTGCAATGGAATATCAATCTTTCGACCTAGTTAATAAAAATCAAAAAGAGACAGCGCAGCAACTACTTTTCAGCCGTGAATATGAAACCCAGAAGCAAATTTATGCTGATGGGGTCATGAAAAGAAAGTATAATATATCACTACAATTAAAGCAGAAGGTTGATGAATATTATCAAAGAATATTATGGGCAATTTCGGAATCTATTATAAGTTTAGCCATGCTGATTCCGGCATGGCTTTTAGTATTGCATTTATTACAACAATACTTAAAAGCTAAAAGAATTGCTCAAGCTGCTTTAGAAGAGACAAATTGTCAATTGGAAATGCAAGTTACGGAAAGAACAGCAAAATTAAAACATAAAAATATTCAGCTACAAAATACACTGGAAGAATTGCAACACACTCAAGTACAACTTATTCAAAATGAAAAAATGTCTTCATTAGGTCAGTTAGTTGCTGGTGTTGCTCATGAAATCAATAATCCAGTTAATTTTATTTATGGTAATCTGATACATATTAGAGAATATAGTCAGCAATTACTAACTTTAATTAAACTGTATCAACAGCAATGCTCTAGTGAGAAACCAGAAATAACTACTCTAATTAATGAGATAGATTTAGAGTTTATTGTTGATGATATGCCAAAAATATTATCATCAATGGCAGTTGGTGCCGAACGTATCCGCGAAATTGTACTAACTTTGCGTAACTTCTCACGTCTTGATGAAGCAGAAATGAAATTTGTTGATATTCATGAAGGAATTAATAGCACCTTATTAATTTTACAGTATCGGTTCAAAGAAAATCATAAACAGCAGGAAATTGCAATTATCAAAGATTATGGTGACTTGCCTCTTGTTGAATGTTATGCAGGAGGATTAAATCAAGTATTTATGAATATTCTCAGTAACGCTATTGATGCTTTACATCAACGAGAAGTAGAGTATTTAAAAGGAGATATTGAAAAACAGCTTAATTCTATTATTATCCATACTCAAGTTAAAAATGAAGAGACTGTAATTATTAGTATAAAAGATAATGGTTTAGGAATAACTGAAGAAGATAAAAGTAGATTATTTGACCCTTTCTTTACTACTAAACCTATAGGTAAAGGTACTGGCTTAGGATTATCTATTAGTTACGAGATTATAGTGGAAAAACATCAAGGAAAAATTCAGTGTATTTCTGTACCTGGTAAGGGTACAGAGTTTGTGATTGAGATTCCTATCAAGCAGACACGTTAAATAGCTCCCCATTGACAGAAAGTTATCGTTGCTATTTTAATTATTACTAATAGAAAATCCTCGACGCGTAGGTTTAATATTAGCTAACTCCACCTGAAAAGTTACTTTGTCGCTCATTTCCCCGCTTCTCGCTTCCAAAGTCCACTTACCAGGACGTAAATTCCAAAATAAAGAATTAGCGGAATTTGTATCTAACTTTTCCCCATTTAACCACCACTCTACTGGTGCAGATTTATTTCCCGCTAGTTTAAATTCGAGTTTTTGCTGCGCTTCTTCACCAGGATAAACTAAAAACAAATCGCCATGATGCGGAGATAAAATTCTCAAATTGGTAGAAGTAAAATTTGGCTGCTGTTGTTTTGCCAACCATTCATCATACTCTGGTGGTAAATTGAATTGATTCTCACGTTCGTAATTACTTTTATCTTCAGGATAGAAATATTCCTGCACCACTGAGGTACAATCTGGGGTGGGTCGTAATCCAGAAATTGCACAAACAGGTAATTGCACTAAACCTTCTGGAGATGGAAAAGCTGCTGGTTCTTGATGTTCGTGCAGATGTAACATAATTCGATTCCATAAAGGTGCTGCGCCTGTCACACCTGAAACCTGTCGCATTGGTTCACCGTTGAAATTGCCTACCCAAGTAGCGACAGTGTAATCTGTGGTGAAGCCAACTGTACAAGTATCACGAAAATTGGAAGAA
>JADEXV010000140.1 GCA_015206945.1 Nostocales cyanobacterium LEGE 12452
GTAGTAATCTGCTTCGCTTATGAAGGTGCTTCTTTGTTGAATTTGCTGTGCAGATTTTACTAATTTTTGGTTAGTTTTTGGGTTAGAATTCGTAGTAGTTTTCATGTCTATACAACTTCAATTTTTCAGCGAAGTTGTTGCGTCAGCAAATGTTGTGATGTTGACTTAGAAAGATGATATTTCTCTTTTAACTTTATCAAAACTATCTACTATTGAGTTGTTTTAAACTACTAGTTTTTCTACCACAAAGATAGTTGTCCTGGTGATACATTTCCCCGTCTGCGCGTATGGAACAGCATATGACAAGCTGTGCATAAAGCCGCGAGATTTTCTGCTCGATTGTCCTCGGGCGTATAATTGCGGTGGTGAACCACTAACGTTTTAATGCTGCGTTCTCTACGATTTAATCCATCCCTTTTATCAGTTGGACGTAAGCATTGCATACCGCAGCGCGTGCATTTCCAGTCTGATTTTGATTTGACTTCAAGTGCGATAGTATCCCAGTTTGAAGAATAGCGACTGCGGTTTTTACCAGTCATCAATCAGTTCCTTTTGGGTTGCAGAAAACTAATTTTGATTTAATTTGACCCGATATTATTGTGATTATATTTACGCAGAAAGTTTTCCGGAAAAATTCACCTGTGACATAACTTGTGTGCGTATTGAATTAGCAGCCTTCTCTGCAATTTCTTCTCTATCAGAATCAGTAAGAACTACTGCAAGTAGCGATTTGAGGACTTCGCGGTTAGATATAAACTCTTCACCGTATAAATCATCTTGCAACAAAGTAGCTTCCAAGTGAGGTATTAACTCAGGCGTAGGAGATAGCAACCGCTCTTTAATGCGTGCCCTTGCAGTTTCTGTCGCAGAAGTTGTACCTATACCTAAATCCCATGTTTCAATTATTAGCCTGACTTCGCGGTTAAGAGATACACGCAGCGTTGATAGACGACCAAATAAAGGAAGGTTGAGCATTAAAGGTGGTAATGCATTACCCCAATCCAAACCAGCGCCAATCGTGCAATTTGCTTCATCTTCGATGCAAACAGCCTCTTCGAGCCATCCTTCACCAAAAAGTAAATCTATAGCTTCTTGGGTTGTTATTGACTCGTTTGCCTCAGAATTATCCTTTTGCTGTTGATGATTCATAAAATTTTACCCGGATCAGCCCTTATCTTCGTCTCAATACACCATACTCAAAGTAGACTAAATTATCATATTCTTCTTCCGAACCGCAGTTCAACATGTTTTGTTTTTCGTAAAATCCTTCAGACCTTGGTAAGGAATGCAACCCAATTCTACCTTCATACCCTAACTCAACACTTCTAATTCTTGCGAAATTTAATAGTGCTTGACCAACACCTTTGAATTGAGGCGGGCGTTGAATCTCGATTCGGTTAGTGGGGGCAGTGGCAATACCATCAACATAAACTAGCCTCTTACCAACATTTAACCGAGAACCGTGCATTTGTGTTTCTATTATCATTAATCCTTGAGTTTTGTTTTCGCACTCAATTGCGTAACCTTCAAGATTTTCTTGATTGGAAATGTATCTTAATTTGAATATCCAATCCCAGTATTTATCTGATTGACTAAATAACCTTAAGCTTTCTACCCAATAATTGACATAATCATCAACATGTCTTTGGACTAAATCTACCAAATAGGCTTCAACAGATGTATTATCAACACCTCTTTTTAACTCGATTTTTCGCTGCACCTAAAGCTCCTAATTGTCAACTGATTATTAAAGCTTGTGACTGCTATTTGACTGGTAGATAAAAGAGTAAATATGAATGCGTATATCAATAGCTTTATGCCAACCAGCAAGCACAGCATCATCTGAAATATCTCCAAGAACTACCAAACCATCTTCTTTATCCATATAGTAAGGTAAAGGTTCAGCGCTCAACCAACCATAAACAATGGCTTCTTGATCTCGCTCAACAATTGAAACTTCTAAACTTTGTTCATACCTTGAATAGTAGTAAGGTAAATAGCAGGCTGGATACTCTCTTAGAGATTCACGATTAACTGTGTATGATTGCCAACGCAGTTGCTCTCCCTTGATTTCTTTATGATTAGCTTCTAGCCAATCATAGAGCTTTTTAGCTTGCCGCAATGCGTGGTCTTTGCCTTCAAAAACAACGCTGGGAAGAAAAATATCGCCGTCAAAATGCACCGTAACTTCAAATAAATCTTCATCTTCATCTTCTGCTTCTGTTACCTCAATGATTCCAGCCTTATATAGTTCGGTCATTTCCCTACATTGGTAGCTCTACCCCTACATGGTTAAAATTTTAGCTAGTTACAGAATAATCAGAACACTCTGTTGGTTCTAGCCCACTTATGAAACTAATCAACGCAAAGGGACGCTAGAATTTCAACCAATTTATGAGGTGATGTCTTAAGTTCACTTCTTAAACTGGGACGATCTCTTTCGGATAGTGCGCTTATGTATCGGCACTAGGGAGTAATGAGTATACGGACAGCGAGGGGAAGTGCGTCAACGCTACCTTTGAAGGTCAACAGGCCAGGTCTAAATAGCAAGTGCGATGGCGTAACCGCCCTTTCCGGTGGCGATCGCTCTAGTAATAACGTAGCGTGGGCGCGATGTACAGGCAAGCGAGCGATTTATGGACGGATGCCTGGAGCGGGGTAAAGCACCTAATAGAAATTGTTGGACTTTATTATTTATTGTTGAACTTTTTTATTCCTCTACAGCAGATTGTGTCTAAATGTAACAATCTTTAAAATCTGGACACAATTAATACTCAGTAAATTATAGCTTTGCGCCAAACCTTTTACAATCAATATGTCGATATCAAAAATGATATCAAATGCCTGACCAAAAGTCCCCACCAAGCGAGATGATTCGTGTGCCCGTTCCACTAATTAAGGTGGTTCGGCGACTATCAAAACTACATAGGCAAGGGCATACAATTGCCTTGCTGCAAGCCTTAGAGGAATTACTAATAAAATTTGATATCAATAATGATATCGATGTAACGGCAGGCAGTAAATCAGTCAAACAGCTAGAGAAAAAGCTGGAGAAACTGGAATCCCATCTTGCCGATCAAGGCTCCTCGGTGGAAACAAAACTTGAAGCTATCACCAAAAAGCTGGAGCTAATCGAACGGGCAATCGCCTCTGGGAGATTGGGCAACAACAAACCGCGAAGACAAGTGCACCCATACCAACAAACACAAGTTGAATTACAACCCAGGACAAACGAAAGTCTTGCCCCAAGACTCGGTGTTAGCCCCCAAAGCCTGATTGCTGAAAGAGAAAAACTCAGCGCCAAAGAATTTTTGAGTTGGTCACGTAACCGCGATCCAATGAGCGTGGGTTGGGAATGGAATGCTCTTGACGAACTGTATCATCCGCTCAGGTGACGCAAGCGTTCACATTTCTGGGGTAGTGGCTCAATGGGCTACGTGGCGATCGCCGCTAATTTCTAATCGGGGCATGTCTCACAAAGCCTCAGCGATATCGTTTGAGGTTAAGAGAGCTAGCTTCATCTTCACCCACGTGTAGATAGTTGTCTATCGTGATTTTCCCTGACGAGTGGCCCAGCGTTTTAGTGATGATGTGAATAGGCGTGTTTTTAGCAGCGTGGGTAGCGTGGCTGTGCCGTAACCAGTGTGGGGAGGGGATGCGACTTAACCCTGCTACTTCGGCAATGGATTTGATGATGCGGCGGATGTGGCGATCGCAAATGGGTTCACCCGTTTTTTGGCTTGTGAAAAGCGGCTCGGTTTTGTCTTTAGTATGTTGTCGATTAGCCAAAAGGTATTGGTAAAGTTCTATCGGTATGGGAACATCGCGCTCCTTGTCTCCTTTGCCTACCACTTTAATGTAAGGTAGCCCGGACTGATTTGAATGCATGGTAGCCCAGGTTAAACCACTCTCACCTACCCGAATAGCACCGTAGTAAAAAAGCTCCAGAATTAGTTGGTTGCGTTGCGCTTGTATCTTTTTGTGAGGAGTAGGGGCTTGTTCTACAACTTGTGCAGCTGCATCGAATAGGATTTCAATCTCAGTCTCAGTCAGGGTGCGCTCCTTAATCTTTTTGCGCTCCGGAGGTACTTTCAACAACATTGCAGGGTTGGCCCGCAAGTAGCCTACATCGCAAGCGTAGCGCAGAAAGCTTTTAAGGGAAGCAAGGCGACGGCGGACGGAAGCACGAGCAATTTCCCCTGTTTTCTCTTTTTTAAGTAGGTGGGCTTTGTAATTGTCCACATCTTCTTTGGTGGTGGTGTGCAGGTTTAAATTATCTAAATCTGGATAGTCAATGCCTAGTCGCCACTGAACAAAGTGCATCACGTCATTTCGGTATGCTCGCACAGTTTGCTCTGACTCCCTACTGGTGAGCCAACTAGAAAACAGTTCGCTGGTAGTTTCCGCCCCAGTGATTTTGGGTGTGCCAGTTGCCTGTACCACCGCTTCGACTGTTGCTTTGATCACCGCTAGTTGTTCCGGTGATAACTGAGCGATGACAACCCCTAATTCTTCTGTATCTACACCTGCGTCTGTACGTGATAACGTCATCACACAGCCTCAAAATAATACGCGGGATAAAGCGGGTTTATCCGCCCCAAAAAAATGTCCGATAACGTTTGTTCCCAGACATTTTTAGTCTCATTCTACTCCCCCTTGCTACTCTACTCACTACTAACAAAAAGGGTTTTGCCAAATTAATTGAAATGTTAACTTGTGTGAACGCACGAGTCGGTTTTCTGATACTCCTTTGCAAGGGCCTTCATCAGGCACAGTATCCAAAACTACTCTTGTCATAGACATTCTGAAATTAATTCACCGCCCGTGTTTGTTCCGGAAGCTGATGCTGTTGTGGCAAGGGACTGGGGACTGGGTGAAAAGTCTTTTTGTGTCTAAGTTTTATCATCTGTTAATGTCCTGACCACCAAGGCTTGTGCTATAGCTTCTTCCCAAACCGCCGCAGATGAACGGGAGCAACTGTTTAGGAGCGCGATGACACGCCCCGCCTTCTTGCTCCCGGCGTAACCGCCCTTTCCGGTGGCGATGACCTCCGGTCGGTCGGAGACCATCGCACCAATAAAGTGCAGATAATTCTCGTGAAAGCGCAATTTACCTACCTTGGTACGCCGTAAAATCCATCGTGTCAAGTCTAATTTGTTATTTAAATCCGGAAATCCTTTTCTAGTAAAGGCTACAGGTTTTAGGGGTAGACGGTAATTGCCAACCCACAGAACCTGTATTTTGAAAATCCCTTGCGCTGCGATGGCACAAAGCGCCTACGGTGGGCGATCGCAGCACAATTAGGCTTTGCTAGAGACTGGGATTCTAGAAAATGCCCATAATCTCTTTTTAGATGACAATTAATTGTTAAGTGGACATTTTAGCTTGGTGTCAGCGTTAATTCTTCATGCTTGCTGGAGTTGACAATTTTCACCAAGTGCTGATTGAGATAACTTTGGGCCGAAATGTACAGACTTTCCCAAATTTCTGAGTTGCGACAAATTTTAGTCCCCACTGTATTTCCTGCTGTTTTCTCCGATATCAAGTATTTACGGTAATAGTTACCCCACAGGTGTTGGAGAAAGTTTTCGGCGAATTCGTCAAAAGGAATAATCCAGTTATAGTCTTGGTCTAGGAATACCCGATAGGATGCAATTATGGGTAGTGCGAGGTCAGTTGGCGCACCAAACCCAAACGAGTACTTGCTGTCGGGGAGAAGGGTAGTTTTGCGTGTATCAATTGATGCTAAATCGTTGACACCCTTTCTTCTGGGGTTGCTGATATGTTCTTGGATGATTTCGTACAGTCTTTGCTCTATCCACAGAGCTTTGGGAAGTAGAGGCAATAGAAGAGTTAATCTTTCTCTCTCAGTGTCTGTGATTTGGCTTGGGGTGTTCGTACCTGTAGGGTGCTTGCTTCGTTTATTGCCGTCGGGATTGTATCTATTTCTGTCGAGGCAGTTGATCAGCTTGAACAAGTGGTTAACATTACACTGAGCATTTCTAGGAGCGCCACTTTGGTTTTGGTAATAGGCTATTCTAAATTTTCTATCTTCTGCTCTTTCTAACTGGGCTAAATACTGCTTGATAAATTTGTAATCTCCCCTGGCGTTGACTTTGGAGCGAGAATCCACTGGCGATGTGGTATTGGATGCGAGAGCGATATCTTTAGCCTCCTCTTCCTGGAGGCCAATGTGGATAGTAACTTTGACTCTGGCAAGGCTGAGGTCATATTTGTAATTTTTAGCTTGCTCAAATGCTAAAACTGTGTGACCTCCGTTGATAATGCCATCGCTACCCCCCTCGCTAGCTTCTAAAACTTCTAGCTCCAGTTCGGTTTTGTTTTTGCTAGGCTTAACTTTATTGGCTGACAGAACGATTCCACTGTGACGAGAGAAGAATTTTTCTGGTTGAGTCGTCACAGAGTCAAAGATTTGTCGGTATGTCGCACTTTTGCGGTTGGGTTCCCGGATGTTGGGTTCTAGGGGTAGGTTTGTGGGAAACGTGACCACATGGGCGGTGGCGATGATGCAATTGGGGTTTGCATGGAAATAGTTGTCTACTTTAATAATCCAGTTTTTCGGCATGGGTGGTTTCTGCATCAAAGCGATACATTCTCAATTATTCTTCTTGTGAGAAGAAGCGAACGCTTAAAGATTATATTTTGTAATTTATGTCTAAAATTGTTACAGTTGACTGGCAACGTCCAAACAACTTGCGGCAGTCCCAACCCGATTTTTTTGTGTACGTCCAGTCCGGCACAATTTGTGTATACTACTTGCATTCAGCACTCAGCACTGTTTCTTCAAAGAGCGATAATTTAGCTAAAACTACACCCCCACCGCACAAAACCCAGCCCAATGAACCACTCAATTACAGCAGTGCGATCATCAAGACTTGCTAGGAAGGGGGCTAAATCGAAGCGAGAACCAACAGCCAAGTAACTGTCTTGTAATGTGTTGCGCTGCTGTCGCAATTTTTGCAGCTTTTGAGCTAGAACAGTAGAGTTAGCAGATGTTCCCGACTGGATGCACTGCTGTCCCTGGTTAATTTCATCCTGAAGTTGTTGAAGTTGACTAGCAATGTCTGGAGGAAAGATACTGTGATTGTCACGGCTGAGAACTAACTCTACCAACTGGCGTGTTTTGCTACGTTCAACGTAAGTAATTGCCTTGCTAAGATATTGCGGTTCATTAACAGCCAGTTCTAGGCAAACCTCTACTATGTTGATATAAAGCTGATGCCATTCCTCAGCTAGCTTACGTTTAGCAATATCCCCAGAGATTATTTCACTCCGTAAAAACTCCACTGTCTCAACTGCTGCTACAAAAGCAGAGTAGGCTAGGTACAGTTGCTGCATATCCCAGTAAGTCAAACCCAAATTTAGTTGTGTTTCCGCGTGGTACATGGGAAAGGCAGCCTGAGTGCGTACCTGCAATGCTTCCTGACAGCAGTTAATTGCCTGTTCCAAATTTTGATGACGTTCACCGAGTATGCGTTGTCGCCAAGCAGCAGCTAAGGCATTTTGCGTTTCTGCCCAAGTTTCTGGAAACTCAGCTTTGGTATAGACTTGGAGGGCGTTTTGGTAACAAGCGATCGCTCGTTCAATATTTTCTGCCTTCTCTCCCTCCAGGCGTTGCCAGTAAACTACTCCCAGGTTCTTCTGCGTCTGTGCCCATTTTTCTGGAAACTCTGTTTGAGTGTACACTTGGAGAGCATTCTGCAAATAGTTAATAGCACGTTCCAAGTTCCTGGCTTTATTTCCCTGCTGGCGATCGCAGTAAACTACTCCCAGATTTTTCTGCGTATCTGCCCATTCCGTCGGCAATACACTACGGGTACGCACTAGCAGACTCCTGCAAAAACAAGCAATTGCTTGCTCTAAATTGGCATCCGGCTCTCCCTGAATACGTCCACGATATGCGATTCCCAGGTTATGCTGCGCTCTGGCCCAGTCTACAGGATAGTCATCCTCAGTGTATACTTGCAGGGAATTTTGGTGGCAGAGAATTGCCTGCTCTAGGTTTTGCGCTCGGTCGCCCAAAATTCTGCTACTGTAAGCAGTACCCAAGTTGTTTTGGAGCATTGCCCACTGCTCTGGGAAAGAATCTTGGGTATAGACTTGTAGGGCATTTTGGTAGTAGGCGATCGCCTGCTCTAAATTCTCTGCTCGTTCTCCACGAAGGCGATTATTGTAGGCTGCACCAAGACTATTTTGCACAATCGCCCACTGTTGTGGCAACTCGGCTTGTGTGAAGACATCTAGTGCAATGTTGTAACCTGCAATAGCAATTTCCAGGTTACTCGCCCTACTGCCCAAGGGAAAGTGAAACATGAGATTGCTGAAGTTGACGAACAATCCAGCAATTGCAGTCCATCCTTCTGGTGGTATAGTTGAGAACAAGTTAGCTGCCAAGCTAGGCAAGATTTGAGCAAAAGCATCAGTGAGCTTGTCTAAATTGGCTCTGAGCAGAGGTTCAATCACCTGGGAATTGCAGTTGCTCTGTAAAATTGCTTGCCAAAGCTCGTTCCAGAAAGGCGCAGTTATTTTGGCGGTTTCCAAGGACACTAAAATAGCTGCATAATCACGTAGATTGTAAATCTGATTGGCTCCCTGCAAGTTACCCTGTTCTTCCTGCCGAATAGCTGCTTGTTCTAACCATTCCACCCAGCCAGTATCAACAAATTCTCGCCTAGCCTGCAAAATCTCCGGCGCACGAGTGCTATCGCAACGGAGTAGTTCTTCGGTTAAGTCCAGATAGGCTAGGTGGCGTTGTTCGTCCATGTTGTTTGAGTCTACTCAAATCTGTTTTTGCATCGTTTTTAGGGGGTGGTGACGGTTTTTGTGTAATGTTCTCTTGTTTATAGGGCGATCGCGTAGCTTAACCAGTTAAACCAATATATATTCTGGACGACTTGTTTACATTGGAGTATTATTTACTACCAATACATTTATTCCCTGGAAAAGCTTTCCGTAACAAGCAAAATCACCAAAAATAGTTTCAATAATGGTTAATTTCATTGTTTTTTGGTTTGAGACGAAGAAGTATCTGGCTGGTTTGACTTGTTACTTTCAGTTACCGAGTTTTCAATCATGTCCTTACTTTCTGAAGCTGTCATGGGAGTCCTACGACCGTCCGCAGCTCGTAAACTGTCTAAATCTTCAACTGGTACGTTGAGGATAGCATCTAGAATTTGCGGACGGGTTTCATACCAAAGGGCGATCGCATTTGAGATTTCTTCCACATCATCTGGAAGGGTTGCAAGCAATTCTAGTACATCAGTACGGTCTTCTGCCGTTAATAGCTCAGGTTGTTTTTGTAATATGTATACAAAAGTTAGAATATTATCTTCGTAAGGTGACATTTTTGACTCCAACTCAAACTGGCCAATATAACAGAATGCTGCCCAATCAAAAGGCGATTGAAAAGGTTTAGCATCATTTTCTAAGGTGTAAAAGCGACGCCTTATACTCATCCTTCCTGTTGCGTCTAGCTGCAACTGATTTTTTTCTATCCATTGTTCTAGTTCTATCTTTGTGATATCTCGCAGCCATATTTGGGCTTGATTGAGAGCAACGGCTACTCTATAACCTGTATTTAGATTCTCATAAAATTTCATCATCAACAGAGCAGTCGATAAATCATTGGGTGACCAAAAACTGCCTACGACGCTAGTGGTACCTGCAACAATAAAAGCGCTGGGAAAGCCGATATATTCATCACTAACACTTGTAAAGTCTGTTAAGGCTGTTTCAGTAGCTGAGAGAGTAACTAAGCGACATTCACTTAGGTTGAGATTAAATATTTCTGCTAAAGTAAGACATTTGCTTAGGTCAATACGTTCAGAAATGTTGGCACCAGCAGGTTCAGAAATGTTGGCATCAGCTAATATTAAAGCTGACTTTAGAGGAGAGTTAAAATTAAAGTAACTGTGACCAGAAAAATGTACACAGTGGACAGACTGGAGTCGCGCCATGATAACTGCTGCTTTGCTTGCAGCTATTCCTACTAACACATTTTTTTGGGAAAAGTATTGAACAATACTTTCTACTTCTATATCAGTATAAGTCAAGTCTCGGGTGGGATTTTGGATAGCAAAAATATTACTAAATTCAGGACGTTGCCTAGTTTGGACTAATTTCAATAGCTGGCAACTAGGTGCATAGCCTACGCCGTTAATAAATAAGTCAATTAAGTATGATCCCCCTACAGGTAACGCATGGAGCGGTAATATGTGCAAGAAGCGATGAGGGATGAGGATTAATCTATCACAGTGTTTGGGGATTTGGGCTAATATTTCCTCTATGTGCAGAATTTCTGCTAGTTGTTGCAAACATTGTTCTAGCTGATTTCGCCATTGCTCTTTTTGACTGTCGTAGTCAGCAAAATATTCATTGTTCCAACTAATCAGGGCGTTCAAATCTTCTGGTTGAGATTGCCAAATTGTTAATTCTTCCCCTTGAGGTTTGACAACAAAAGCAAGAAATCGCTCTGTCGTGATATACCATTCTATAATTGCTGTCCTATCATCCAAAATTGCCAAGAATGAATCGAGTTTGAAACCATAACCAACGGGTAAGTAGCGGTTTTGCAATTCATTACGCTGTTGTCGTAACTCTTGGAGATGTTGTGCAAGGACTTTTGGATTTTCAGCTTTGCCATTTTGGATTTGATATTGTACTGTGGCTATTTCATCCCTGTATCTTTCTAGTTGAGTGACAACATCTGGGGGAAATATGGTTTTAGAGTCGCGTTCGAGGATTTGTTTAACTAAATTGCGAGTTTTGCTACGTTCAACATATTCAATTGCTTCCGTTATGTTACCTAATTCCAAGCAAACTTCTACCATACGGCAATAAAGTCTGTTCCATTCTTCCGCTTGTTTGCGTTTGCTTTCCTCTCCAGAAACTATTTCTTCCCATAAAGATTCTACGGTGGTAATGGCAGATTCTAAGGTAGTGTAAGCTAAGGTAAACTGGTTACTGTCTTGGTAAGCAATTCCCAGGTTATATAAAGTCTCTGCATGGTTTTGGGGAAAAGCGTCAATAGTTCTAACTCTCAGAGCATCTTGGAAACAAGCGATCGCTATTTCTAAATTCTCAGCTTTATTCGCTCTGATTCTATTAAGGTAAGCAGTAGCTAGATTATTTTGCGTCTCTGCCCAATTAAGAGGAAAGGAACTGCGGGTGTATACTTGTAAGGCAGCAGAAAAAGCAGCGATCGCTAATTCAATATTATCGGCTCGTTCTCTTTTTATTCTGTCACGGTAAGCAGTAGCTAGATTATTTTGCGTCTCTGCCCAGTTTTGAGGAAAGGCACTGCGCGTGTACACTTCCAAGGCAGCAGAAAAAGCAGCGATCGCCCTTTCCAGATTCTCTGCCCTGTCTCCCATTATTCTGTCACGGTAAGCAGTTCCCAAACCATTTTGTGTAGCAGCCCATTCATGGGGGAAGGCACTGCGGGTTCTCACTTCTAAAGCCGCAGAAAAAGCACTGATAGCCATTTCAATATTGTCAGTTTTATCTCCTTTAATCCTGTTAACGTAAGCAATTCCTAGATTAATTTGTGTGCCTGCCCAATCAATAGGAAAGTCGATGGGAGTAAGGATTTGAAGTGCAGTCGAGAAAGAGGCAATTGCCTGTTCTAAGTTCTCGGCTTTACTTCCTCGAATTCTTTTAATGTAAGCTTCACCCAAACTAATTTGTGTCAAAGCACAAGCTTGAGGAAAGCTAGTGAGGGTAAGGATTTGGAGTGCAGCCAAGAAAGATGCAATTGCCTGTTCTAAATTGTCAGCTTTATCTCCACGAATTCTATCTCTATAAGCATTCCCTAAAATAACCTGTATGTCTGCCCACTTTTCAGGAAAAACCTCGCGAGTAAAGACAGTCAGCACTATTTTACAACCAGTAATGGCAATTTCTAAATTGCTGGCTCTAAAACCCAAAGGAAACCGAGTCAGTAATCTACTAAAATTACTGATATCTGTAGCTAGTAATTGCGCTTTATCTGGTTGCACTTGTGTCAATATATTTGTTGCCCAAAGCCGCAATACTTCTGCTAAATGTTCATTCAGTTTTCCTACATTCTCTGCTAAAAATGGGTAAACTACTTGTTCATCACCGTTGACTTGCGAAATAATTTGCAACGATCTTTGCAAGAAAGCTAATTCTACTTCAAATAGAGGAACTTCATCAGGAATCGATAAATTGACTCCAACAATCTCAACCTGACGTTCCCGCCTTTGCAGTTTGCTAAATTCTTCTGCCGCACCTTCTAAATCCCCAGTAGTGTAATTCAACATTCCACGAGCATAAGTAATCAGTGGCGCTTCAAATTCTACCAATGCTTCTGGAACAGCTTCTATAAATAACGCTAAACGAAATAGTTCTTTCCAATTTTTCTGTTGCAACCTCGACCCAATAGCTTTTGCTAATTCACGACTTAGATGTTTTGACTTAGTAGAAGCAAGTGCTATCCAATATTGAGGTTGGGTTAAATCTTCTTCCTGTCCTTCTTCTCTGCCAAACTGCTGTTTTAAATAACAAGTATAAAACTCGGCTAATTTAACTAATTGCTGTTTGCCAAAACGCTCATCTTCCTTAAGTTCTGTTAGCAACAGATTTCGTACAGCAACATCCATCTCGTAAAGCTCATAACCTACTTCACGACACAAACGAGACAGAAGTATGCGAGCAACTGCTGTCCAGGGAGCTTGGGGTACAAAGCGCAGCCAAATTTGGTAAAGTAAGTCTGGTGTGAGTGTCTGTGGAAATGCTGCATGACAAGCTAAGTCGAAGTGCGCTTGATCAAATTTTTGGGCAAATCCTAAGATTCGCTCCATAGCTATGTCCAAATTTGTTGCTCTAGCTTCACTCATAGTAACTATCATTACATCCACTGGTAGGGATGCTCCCAGTAAACGTAGCGACCGCGTAAAGTATTAATAGCTGCACTAAGTCCCTCACGACTCATTTCAAACATTGGCACAAAACGAGCAATTTTATCAGCAGTGGTATACTGCCAACTATGGTTGGGCATGGGATTGAGCCAAGCATAATAATTTATTGATTGGTGAAGTTGCTCAACAAACTTTTGTGTATACTTAACTCGTTCTGGATTATCGTTACCTCGTGCAGCAC
This sequence comes from Nostocales cyanobacterium LEGE 12452, assembly GCA_015206945.1. Taxonomy (GTDB): domain Bacteria; phylum Cyanobacteriota; class Cyanobacteriia; order Cyanobacteriales; family Nostocaceae; genus Nostoc. The sequence continues at coordinate 13,141 of JADEXV010000140.1, forward strand.
CAGCATCGCTAACAATTAGTACGGATGTTTTTTTATCAATAAACTCTAGAAAATTTGTAATTCGTTGAGCTTCCAGTCTAGTTGGGTCACTATAAAGATATTTTTCAGGATAGTTCTGAAAGTAATAAACACTGGTTTGCTTAATGTTTCCACCCCGTTTAGCTTTGTCTATTAATTGACGGGAGAGATGATGAAAAGGCACCATTGAGCCACCTTGATCAACCAGTAATACCAGTTTAACTTGATTAGTATAGCGTGACATCATCACTGGTTCAGGTAAAATCCCGTAGCGACAATTTTTTTCTACTGTACCTGCTATGTCTAACTCCTTCAATGTACCTTCGCGCACGCGGCGACGTAAAAAACGCCAACCTTGCTTCATCTCTCTGCTGGTTACTGGTAGGTATTGTGCTGATAAATCTGTGGGGTAGTAACTTGTTTCAAAGCTACTAGGCTGATTGCTGCGAAGTGCTTGAATTACCTGTTCTGGTTCAATTTCTTGCACTATATCAGCAGTTGGACTTGGTTCAGTAACGGGTTTTTGAGGTTGAGTTGGTTGATTTTCAAGTGGTGGCTGATTAGGTTCTTCGGAAATAGGTGTTGATGTAGAAGAACCGACAGTTTCTTCTGGCTTTGTGAATGAATTTACAGGTTGAGGCGTTTCGGTTTTTTGATCCGTTTCGACCGCAGGTTTTACTGGTTCGGTAGTGGAAGATTGATTTATATGAGTTTGGGGTTGAGCTAGCACTTCATCAAAAAGCCGATTGAGTAAAAGGGCTTCTTGCTCAGATTTTGTCCATAGTGTACAGCACAATCGCTCTAATGTTTGGCGATCGCCCATACCAAATCCTGCTTGCAATGCCTGTAGTGCCAACATATAATCTTCCACACCCAAGGGAAAACCGTATGACCGCAATTTATTAAATAAAATTAACAAAGCATTGAGTAAAGGAATTTCAACGGGATTCATTTTTCTCCTCCCGTGACGGAAGCAAGTAGTCCCGATAATCCTTCCAATACTTTAATAAAACTCCAGCAAATGGAAGTTCTCCTTCGAGTTTACTCAAAGCCTCATCTTCAGGATATTCTCGCAAGATTGTAAACCAGTCAATTAACTCACTGGTACTCACTTTTTTACCAGTTTTACCAATATTTTCTTCCATCTTGTTTCGCAGTAGTTGAAAGCGTCTAACAGCTGCTCCTATAACTGCTGGTTGTGATTTTGGGAAGTGAGCGTTAATAATGTTGATTAGTTCAGATTCTTTAGGAAATTTAATATAGTGGAATAAGCAACGACGTAAGAAAGCATCAGGTAAATCTTTTTCATCATTGCTAGTAATAAATATAATTGGAGGCTGCTTTGGGTTTGCTTTGATTTCCTCTCCTGTTTCCTGAATAGGAAAACACGCCTCATCTAATGCTTGAAGTAAATCGTTGGGAAAATCAATATCGGCTTTATCAATTTCATCGATAAGAACTACAGTCCGTTGCGATTTTAAGAGCGAATTTTCAAATTTACGTTGCGATTTTTCCAGGGAGTTTTCAAACGCACGACCTAAAGGGCCAAGCTTGATATAATTTTTAGGGTCATTCACTTTTGAGCGTTTCTGCTCATCATGCTGTGCTAATTGGGCATCCTGAAGACGAGCGATCGCATCGTAAGTGTAAAAACCATCTTTTGCCCTAGTTGTAGATTGGATATACCAAGATTCATAAGGTAATTTTAGTTCATCAGCCACAGCAAGAGCCAAGCGAGTTTTACCACAACCCGGTTCTCCTTTGAGCAACAAAGGGCGTTTTTGTAAAAAAATTGTCAGATTTACTGCTTCAATCAACTCAGGCGAGGGTATATAAGGCTCACGCCCATCAGATTCGGATTTACCTGTATAAATGCGGGGTATTACTGAATCAACCATTGTGTTAATTTTCCTTTCCAACTAGAACACCTGAATCAACTTTTGTGCTAACTCTCTTTCCCAACTGGTATTACAGTACTGACAAATTCTTTCGTAAACAAGCTCAGGAACACCTTCTTGAGAATCTGCCAGTAATGTATCAACGCATAAACTTTCAGGTACTATATTGTCTCTGACTGCTACTCGCAGCCAACTAGCTAGCTTTGTACGGGGAAATTGTGTGCTGGGGGGCAAGCTTAAGGGAATTTTGGGGTATTGTGGGTGATGAACTTCCTCAGCCAAAGAAACCCCTGATTGACAGACTCCTCCTTTATTATCAATTAAAAACATTACCAAATATGTTTCTTTGTGATTAGCTTGTTCTACAATAGGTTGCCAAAACTTTTGAATTAATTCATCCAAAAAACTCAATCTATCGCTTTGATAAATTTCATAAAATATAAAAATTAAATTTTGAAATTGCAACGCTTGTAAAATTTTATCCTTTATTTGATCTGGCGATAACCCAGTAGGCTGGTTGCCATGAACAAACCTTCGAGCCACTTCCTCCCACACGCAATCAATGTTCTTCAGGTTGCTAAGTTTAACAAAAATTTCTCTGCGTTCCCCATTCTTTAACTCTTGTAATTGCAACAGTCGAGTAACCAAAGGGAATTGCCCAAAGTGATGATTACCATGAACTAAGAAAGCTGCTATTTTGTGAGGAAATCTTTGCCAGTCTAGAGATGTTATTACTTGCTCTTCCTGCTCATCAAAGTCAATATCGAGAATGGAGTTAAAAAGTTTTTGCTTATCTAGAAAAAATTGTGTATCTAATGATTGAGATTGAACTATGATTTTTTCAATTTTGACACATAAATCATTAATGTCGCCCCATCTGGCATTATCTGGATGACAATTATCTCGTAAGGATTGCACAAACCTGGGAAATATCCAACCATACAGTGCATGTTTACTTTTGAGAAGTATAGATAGATTATTCATCACTAGATATAATCGACTTTTTTCTTCTACTAGCTCGTCTACTAAAAAACAGAATTCCTGCTGTGCTTCGCAAAATGCACAAAGACTTTCATAACTTTTAAATTGCGGACAATTCTTAAAAACTGTATGGCATTGCGAATACAGGTCAGATGGTAGTTCCACCAATCAATCTCCCAACAGTTTATACTGCTCCAGCAATTGCTGGGATATATCCAAGGCATCCTGATAATCTCGCACTAACTTTTGCAGTTCTTCCTCAGTCTCTACACCCAATATTTCCTGCAAATCATCGGGTAATTCATCACCAAGACCAGCCGCTTCTGCTGTTCTTCCTGGTTGTAATTTGGTTTCTACCTCCTTTTGAGCAGTAGCAATAATTTCTTCTATTTCTGGTAATAAAAACTCGCGCCGCTTCAGAGCTAATTCTTTGACCCGTCTGAGAATGAAAAGCCATTCACCTATTTTTTGTCGGCGTTCTAGTTCAGTCGTAAGAACAGAGTCAAGTATATGTTCTTTGACTGTTTGCAATAGTAGCCACCAAGGTTCATCGCGGAACTCTTCTTGGCTAAATCTCTTAATTCCTAATACTTGAATGACAGCATAAGAAAGACGAGAAAGCAAACTTCCGCTACTTTTATCCCTTAAACGTTTATCTGCATCAATTTGCAGAAATTGAGGTGAAGGCCAATCTTCATCGCTATGGGAACCGTAGACAAGATAGTAGCCAGTTTTTAAATCCGCTACGTTGAAATCCATGACTAAGGTAAACAGGTTTTGTTGGCTGCCTTCCTGCGCTAGATAACTCAATAATCTGCCCACAATATTAGTAACCTTGACAGCTACAGCCCAATCTGGTCGTAATGACAACTTCGCTACTAAATCGGCTTGTTTAATATGGTCGACGAATTTTTGTATGGGTTTCCCCTGCAACACTGTGTATTTGATGTCAATCCGCAATGAATCACTAGAGCTAGCGGGAAGCCATTCAGTTAAATTAGTGCTAAGACCCAAACGACAAGGAGTGTTTCTTTGAATCGTAAATATTTGATGCAGGCTTTGGGTAGGAGAATTGGGTTGAAAGGAGCTTGTCACAGAAGAACTAAATGTCACTAAATCAGCCTTACCCAAGAAATTCGCTTGAAAAAATGCCTGAGCAGCGTGCAGCTTCACCAGGAAGTAACTGTCGTTTAATTTCAAGTCGAATAGAGGAGAAGGTTGGTCTTGTAGGTAAAAAGGTTGACTAGCACCTGTTGGCATGATTTACTCCTGATGTTGGCTTTGTGCAGCGATGATTTCATCATACAGATTCGGACGGTTGTGCTGCAAATCACTCAAAATAGCTTGAATTTTCGTGGCTTCCCGCAATTTTTGAGCTTCATTTTCGCCGTTGTGCAGTGCCACTACCTGAAAATTAGTTACATTCAATACAGGTGCGCCTGATGTTCCTTCTTCAGTAGGAGCGCTATGGAGAATACGGTTGCTTTCCAAATCAGACTTGTAAAATCCACCAGAACGCTGCTGTGGCTGTCCTTTGGGATGCTGAATTACATATAGTTGCGTCACTAGTTTGAAATCTATGTCTGCATCCAATCCGAGAAATCTCCGGCGTTGCAGAGGAGAATCCTGGCGATCGCGCAACCGCACAACAGCATAATCTAATTCCAGATTGTCGTGTTCCATCTGCACCAAGCCATATTCAATCCCAACGCCTGCTTGGGTAAAGTCAAAAGTGAATATGCTATTGGCTATTTGCTTTTGCAGATCAGATGCACTAATTGGTGGCTCCCTTTTGGGATCTCTGGCTTCAATAACATGCCAACAAGTTAATGCCAGTTCAGAAGTTACCAGCCACCCCGTACCTGTAGGTATTTGCCTCATGTTCCCATTGACAATTTTGGGGACACTCACACGAGCAACTGCACGAGCGCAATTCAGCAGTTTCTCATCTGCTGCAATATAAGGCATCGGCTCACCTTTGGGGTTAGCTTCTGCTTTACGTTCATCTATACTATGTAAAACTATGAGATTAGGCTGACTATGAGACTTAGTTGCAAGTATAGGTTCAAGTTCTTGTATTAGTTCAGATAAAGTTTGATACAACGGCTTTACTGGATCTATCTGGTTCTTTAATAAACGCAGCAGTATCAATAACACGTTCTCTCCGGTATCTCTGCGATATTCATGCTTTAGGTAAGCAATTACTCTCTCCGCTCGTTCAGCTCGATTATCAACTTCCGGCAATTCATCACGCCACGGTTTGAGCGACTCATCTGCATCAAAGAAATCGAATAGTCGGCTATGACTCTTAAATTGATCGCAATCCAACAGGGCTTGCTTTAGTCGAATCCCAGGCATATCCTTTTTTACAGCTACATGCTCATGATAGTGTAAATTTTTAGGGAAACTTGTGACAGCAGGTTGCTCCCATGAGTTACCACCAAACCTGGATTGATTCTCAACTGGTGTAGTGGCAATGGCTTCTTGGATAGTAGCTTTGAGAAGTTGTAAGCGATCGCGTTCCCGTTTTAAGAAGCGTATGTCTGTTTGAATTTGTTGTTGCAATTTATTACGGATATAGCGTAAAAATTGTTGCCATAACCCTAAGTTAGTCTCTGGTAAGGACTCCAGTTTTTCTAGCTTAGTCCTGTAATTTTTTTCATTGTCATCTATAGTATGTTTGTGCTTTTCCAGTTCCCCCAAGTAGCGAACATACTCTAGTTCCATCTGTCGGAGTTCTGCTGGCAACTGACTTGATATAATTTGATGAAAGCGTCGTTCGTACTCTGACAATTTGCCAGAAAGTTTTTTGACTCTTGCATCGCACCACCGAGATTGATGATAAACATACTGAATTTTATGCCTACACCACAGTAGATATAGTAGAATTTCAGCTACTTTATCCATGCGGTTTTGGTTCATATCTTGGCATTTAAACCAAACTAAAATATGCAGTTTTTGAGCGGGGTCTGTGTGAGCGCTTTCATATTCAAAAATGGGATTTCCTAACAGATAACCTATACCGACTAACTCGGTTGAATTTCTTTCTGAAAGTATTTGTGCAACACACGCATCAGCCAAAGATTGATAGTTGTCTTGTGGTTCTATTGGTTGACCAAAAAGTAATAATGTTTGTCCTAAAGAAGCTTGAATTTGTGGAGGTAGCAGCAAATTATCGTAATTAAGATTACTTAATTGAGGTATACTGAACGTAGTATCTTGAGAATACAGAGTTAAATCAATTGCATAAGAATCATGTAATCGAAAAGGGCAAAGTAAACCTTGAAGCTCTAACCCACCAGTTTGCGGAATTAACCGAAAGTTTAAACTTTGTTCTTTACTACGCAATAGAGTGCTATATTCAACTCCAAGACTATCTTCTCCTTGTGGAAAATACTTATTGTCTTGATAGCAAATCAGTTGTTGTTGCAGATTTTGTAATTCTGTGATGTGAAGTTTATTACCCAAATCAACTAACTGTTCCCACAACTGTGGTGCTTCTGCTACAGTCGGTTCTTCCCCTTGGTTGATGCTGTTTCGCAGATGGAAAGCATAAAGAGTAATACTAGGACTATGCAGTCCCAAATTCTGGGTGATTTCGTTCATAATTTGGGCAGATTGTACGGATAATCTTAGCTGTATATTATCGATATTTCATCATCATAGACCGAGCGCACAGAAAGCAGCCCAGTGGAAGGGTTTTTGGAAAGGTTTGCTATTATCTGACATTCTTCTAAAGCGTATCCTTTGAGTTGGGTCTAGAGGTAATTTTTTTTCTTGAATCCATTGCCATAATTGTACTCCAGTGATATTCCGGAGCCAAAATTGAGCTTGTTTGAGGGCAACTCCTACAGTTAATCCCATCTTTAAGTTCTCATAAAACTGAATCATTAAAAAAGCAGTTGATAAATCATCTACCATCCATAAACTACTTACTACACTGGAACTACCTGCATAGAGAAATCCACTGGGTAAGCCGATATATTCATCGCTAATGTTATTAAAGTCAATTAATCCTGTTTCGCAGGCAGAAAGGGTGACAAGGCGACATTGTTCTAATTCAAGACTAAAGATTTTCTCCAGGGTGAGACATTTTTCTAGGTTAAGTATTTGATGATTTGCCAAGCTAAGATAATGTTCTGAATCTAGTCGCTCAGGCGTTTGCTTAAGATAAGCATTGGCAAGGATCAGAGCAGAGTTTCGGGCATTGGTAAGATTAAAGTAGCCGTGACAGCTAAAGTGAAGGCAGTGAGTAGCGTCTAAAGAAGCGTTCTCAATAGCTTCTTGGGTTGCGTTTGTCTTTTTGAGGACATTAACTGAATTAAAGCAATTTTGGATTGCTTCAATTTCGATATCAGTGTAGGTAAGGTCTTCAGTCGGATTTTGAACTGCAAAAAGATTAGTAAAGTTGGGACGTTTTCTTTCTTGAGACAGTTGTAGCAGTTGACAGCTAGGGGCGTAGCTTATACCCCTAGAGAAGCGATCTAGGAGGTATGAACCTTCTTGAAGGGGTAAAGCATGAAGTGGAAATAGATGCAGATAGCGATGGGGGATAAAGATTAAGCGATCGCACTCTTTTGGGATTCTCTGAATAATTTCATCAATGTGTAGAATCTTCCCTAATATATGGAGACGGGTAGACAGGCGACGCTGCCAATGAGACTTTTTACTTTTATATGCTCTCAAATAACTGTTTGCCCAATTCACCAATTTTTTCAAGTTGATTAGCTCAGAGGGTAAAATGATGGGTTGTTGGTTCTGGCGAGTAATGACGAATACGAGTAACTTATCGTCTGTAATGAAAAACTCAACAATAGCGGTAC